>JAJPHJ010000076.1 GCA_021325335.1 Pseudomonadota bacterium
CGAGCACTACTAAAGTGCCTGGCGGCTAAGGTCGGCGCGCAAGCCTTCAAGATGAGCCACGTCGTTAAATCGAACTAACGAGAGCGCGGTGTCTTGCCATTGCAGTTCGGTAATGCCACCGTTATCGGCTTTCAAGGTGAAAAACGCGTCCATCGAGGCAGCCTGCGCTTGGATGGAAGCCAAGCGGATGATGATATCGTGGGTCACGACAACAAGCGGCTCGCCCGACGCGTCAAGATCTGTCAGGAACGACTGCCATCGTATCCTCACATCTTCGAGGGACTCGCCTTGGGGGAATCGTACCGCCTGCGGATCGCTCTGCCACTGCGCCAAGAGATCGGGCCAGCGCTGCGCCACTTCCGAGCGCAACAAGCCTTCCCATGCGCCGTGGCTGATTTCCATGAGGCGTCTGTCAGGGATCAGGCTCGCACCACAAGCTCGCGCGATAGCTTGAGCCGTACCTTTCGCCCGCTCTTGAGGGCTCGACACAACTCGGCCAGGACGCTCAACAGCAGCAAGGCACCCCGCGACCGCCTGCGCTTGACGAAAGCCTAACTCTGATAACGGCGGATTGAGCCATCCCTGGTAGCGCCCCTCAATGTTCCATTGGGATTCACCGTGGCGAACGAGCAACAGCTTCATAGGGTGAGATGCGAAACGCTTGTCATTCCTGCAATCGTGCGAAGCCTCTGCAGGTCGATCTCCGAAGGCTCGCGGTCGACCGCGAGCATCATGAGGGCATGTCCGTGATCGTCGCGCGCCACCGTCATCGTCGCGACGTTGATTCCGCTATCGCCAAGCATGGTTCCGACTTTTCCGATGATGCCGGGGACGTCATCGTGCCGGGTGAGCAGCAGAGGGCCGTGCGGGGCAATTTCTATCTCAAAACCATCGATTTCGACGAGCCGCGGCCGGTCGCCGTGCACGATGGTGCCAGCGAGCACCAGATCTCCGCCACGAACGGTGAGCGCGCCGGTAAACCCCCGCTGGCAGGGAGCGGCTAGCGCTTCCACAACCACGCCCATCTCGTGCGCGGCGGTCAGTGCATTGGCGGTCGATATTCGGCGATCGCTGACTTGCGCGAGGAGTCCAGCGAGAAACGCGGCGACACACGGGGTAGGGTCGTAGGCGCCCAACTCCCCTTCCAAGGTAAGGGAAAATGATGGCACTCGCGATTGGCGCGTGAGTTGCGGATACGCCCTCCCTAACACATCCGCTAGGAGAACGAAAGGACGAATGACGGCCGGTGCGACTGGCGCGTTGACCGCAGCCGCCGGAGGCGACCCGCGCAGCACCGCGAGGACATCCCGGCACAAATCCGTCGCAATGCGGATTTGCGCTTCGCGGGTGGCGGCGCCCATGTGCGGCGTCGCAACGACTCCGCTATGCTGCAACAGGTTCCATGTACGCGAGTGTGCAGGCGGCTCATTCTCTACGACGTCCAGCGCCGCGCTTGCGAGGTGGCCAGAGTCTAGCGCGGCGAGCAGCGCGTCTTCGTCCAGCAGCCCGCCGCGGCTGCAATTGATGATGCTGGCGCCCGCTTTCATCTTTGCGAACTCGCGCGATCCGAGGAGGTGGCGGGTCTGAGGCGTCAGGGGGGCGTGGATCGTAATGACATCGCTACGGGCTAGCAGTTCGTCGAAATCGACGAGCGTCACGCCCATAGCTTGCGCCCGTGCCTCGCTGACGAACGCGTCGCAGGCGAGAAGCCGCATCTCCAGCGCGAGCGCGCGTTTTGCGACCGCCGCTCCGATACGCCCTAAACCGATGATGCCTAAGGTTTTTCCGGCAAGCTCGCTCCCAGCCAGACCGCGAGAGCTCCACTCACCGGCGGCGATGCGCCCGGAGGCGACGGTGAGGTGACGAGATTGGGCCAGCATGAGCGCGATCGTATGCTCCGCCACCGCAATCGTGCTCGCATCCGGGGTGTTGAGCACGAGAATTCCTTGGCGTGTTGCCGCATCGACGTCGATGCTGTCCGTGCCCACGCCAGCGCGGGCCACAACCCGTAGGTCAGGAGCCGCGGCAAGCATCGTCGCGTCCACCGCCGTCTTGCTGCGCACGATGAGCGCATTGGCTTCGCCTACGAGGGATGTCAGTACAGCCGGAGATTGTCCGATTGCCTCACGCACTTCCGCACCACCGTCACGCAATATCGCGAGACCCTCGGCTGAGAGCTGCTCCGTGATCAGGACGATCGGCTGTTTGAGCATGACCTGGTTGTTTTGCTGTGGCGGTGCCACTTCATTCCGGCGCGCGACAAGTATTCACAAAAGATTCGAGCTGACCTCGGGTTTCGCCATCATGCAACCTAGGCTCGCGTAGGAATTTTGTACCTTAGTTCGGGCAATACATGCTTTTCGATGATCTGGATAAATGCTTTTGCGCTCGAAACAGCGATGCGAATGCGCTGGTAATTCTTGTCGCGGTTAAGCGCACCACGAATCTCCCACTGATCAAGGAGCATCGCCAGCAGCATCTGTTGGCGCTCAAGGTCAAATTGCTGTGTATTGAGGTAAATCGTTCTGTGGCTCTTGCGGCCGTCATCCATGAACCAGACGGCTAAGGCGAGTGGGCTTAGCATGATGGGGGGAACGATCTTGTGACGCTCACGATCGTAGAATAGCTGATAGAAAGGGGTCAATACCGGCAAACTAAGCGTAGTAAAGCGGTAGGCGACCCGGCATCCATTCGACCTTCTTTCTTTAGGAGGCGTCGCCACCAGGTTTGTGAGTATGCTGAACTTCCAATCGACATATGCCTTTTGTGCGATGCCATGATTAATCTCAAGCAATGCATTCCTCTTACAACGCATCGCGCCGTCTCCAAGCAATGAGCCGATGATGACAGATTGCTGCTCCATTGTTAGTTCCATCTCACGCCTTGATCCATCGACCAGATATCACGCAGCTCCAAAGCTTCGACAAGCAATATGCGCACAGTTGTCTAGCCAAACAAAGAAAAGCCGGCCGCTATCTGCGGCCGGCCTCAATAATCCGGCACCTACCTACTCTCCACACAACCCTGCGGTTGCAGTACCATCGGCGTTAGTGGGCTTAACTGCCGTGTTCGGAATGGGAACGGGTGTGACCCCACCACCATCGGCACCGGAA
>JAJPHJ010000075.1 GCA_021325335.1 Pseudomonadota bacterium
GCCGGTGACGGACTGCGCCACAGGGGCGGGGACCACGTGCGGCGTCACCGTGATAACGAGATTGGTGTTCTGTTTCGTTTCGGTGTAGTAGCGGAACAGCGCGCCCAAGATCGGGATGTCCCCTAAAATAGGTATCTTTTGAAGATTATGGATGTCCTGCTCTTGGAGCAAGCCGCCGATGACAAGCGTCTGACCCTCCATGAGGTTGACTTTGGTCTGCGCTTGCCGAGTGGAGATCTGCGGGTCGTTGCTCGAATCGAAGCCCGTGACCGACGACACTTGTGAGAAGATGTTGGCATCGACGCCGCCCGCGCCGGTGACGCGCGGCAGGATCTGCAGGGTCACCCCGACGTTGATGTACTCGACCTGGCTCGAGACAGCCCCCACGCCGCCCACGCCCACAGGCGTCGTCACCCGGATCGGCAGCGAATCGCCGGTGAGAATCGAAGCTGCGATGCCGTCTTGCGTGAGGATCTTCGGCGAGGCCAAAACGCGCGCGTGGCCGGAGGTGACCAAAGCCCAGATATTCGACTGGATGTCGAGCGCACCCGCGATCGCCTGCGTGGGCAAGTCGTTGAGCTGTTGGAATTGGAGATTGAATATCCGCGAGAGCGGGGTCGTCGTGCTTTGGCCGTAGTCTAACCCTATGGCCTTCGCTCCCGTTTCGTTGACCTCGATCACCTGCGTGTCCAGCAAGATGCTCTGCACCGGCACGTCGAGTTGGGCGATCAAAGCGAGCATAGGCGCGAGCTGCTCGCGGGTGCCGGTGAGGATGACGGCATTCAAGCGCCGGTCAATCGCGATGTTGTCCGACACGCGCTGACCGAGCGCTTCTTGCTCGCCGGAACTGGTATTGTATTGCGAAAACGGTTGGAACGTCTGCCCCGTGTTGAACTGCCCGCCGCCGAATGCCCCCGCCCCGAAACCGGGCTGCTGCTGCACGCCGATCTGCGTGGGCTGCGGGTTGAACACATTGCCCGGGCTGATGTTCGCGCTTCCGCTCAACACGCCGACGACTTCCGAAAGGTCCGCGTACCGCAGCCGCACGATCTGCGTCACCGTGCCTCCGGGACCGGAGGTCGCAGCTTGCTGCATGCTTTGCCGCTGTTGCGCGGGGTGTACGGTCACGGGCGCGCCAGGAACGTCGACGATGATCAGGTTACCGTTGGCGTTTTGCAACTTCGGTTGCACCGGCGCTTCCAACGAGATGGCGACGGCGAGCGTGGTCCCTTGGATCGCAAGGTTGACGTTTTGAACGAGGCCGAGATTCACCGGGATGATCGTCGGCACCGTTGGCGCCGCCACGGCACCGGCGAACTGCAGGATGTAATTCGCGGTAGGGCCGTTTTGGAGCTCGCGGACTTGCGCGGGCTGCGAGAACTGCAGCAAGATGCGCACGTGGCCGCTTGGCAACTGCTGGGACTGGATGTATTGGAGCACGGGAACCGCGGACAGGTAGATGGGACGATGCGCGGGGAGCATGGGAGTCGTCGCAGCCGCCGACGGCGCAGCGAGCAGCAACAGCGCCGAACTGTAGAGCGCGAAGCGAGCGACTCGCTTGTTCAAAGGCCTACCCTGTCTGCGGCAATCCGCCTATCGGTTCTGGCGGGCTTAGCGGGTTCGCGTCGGCGCTGTTTTGCGCCTGTTCACCACGGCTGAAAAGCCAGAGCAAATTGAGCATGATGAGGTTCGCCACGATGCTCGACCCGCCGTATGAGATGAACGGGAGCGTGATGCCCGTCAGGGGAAAAAGTCCCACTACCCCGCCGACTATGATCGCGACCTGGATTCCCAGCGTCGCGGCAAACCCCACCGCCAACAACGAACTGAACGTGTCGGCAGCGAAAAACGCGATCCGCAATCCCCTGATCACGAGCGCCCCATACAATGCTACCACCGCGAGACCGCCGACGAGTCCGAACTCCTCGGCGATGGCCGCGAATGGGTAATCTGTCGCCGCCTCCGGGATGAAGCCTGGGTGGCCGAGATGATATCCGGTACCGAACAAGCCTCCGGCCGCCATCGAGAAGTATGACTGTTCTGCCTGATAACCACGACCGAGAGGATCGCTCCACGGGTCCAACCAGACCGAAATGCGCGCGCCGACGTAGGGGAAGCTTTGCGCCAAAAGCCAGGCCCCGAAGACGAAGATGAGCGCCGATACGATCACGAGGTCCAAGCGTTTGGAAGCCGCGTACAGCATCGCAAGGAAAATTCCGAGGAACAGCCCAGCCATTCCGAAGTCCCGTTGCAGGCCCAAGCTCGCGATCGCCATACCCCACACGAGCAGCAACGGCCACAACAGGCGCAGCGTCTTGCCCACGGCGCGAGCGGGCAACACGGCCAGCGCCGCGCCGTAACGCGAGAGATACGCTGCCATGAAGAACACCATGAAGAGCTTGATGGCTTCGACGGGTTGCACGGTGAACGACCCGAATCGGAACCACAACCTCGCGCCGTTGACTTCCGTGCCGAAGAGCGCGAGCAAGACGAAAAGCAAGAGCGAGAGCAGCACCCAGCTATAGGTCACTTTCTCGAGCCTGCGATACTGCAAAAAGAATCGCTGGCCGGCGATGACAATGGCGAGCCCGACCAGCATGAACGCTCCCTGGCGCACGCCGAGCGCAAGGTCGAGCCGCGACACCGTAAGGATGCCGATGAAGCAGAGCGCGGCGACGACAGGGATGAGCGCGCTGTCGTACGACATCGGTTCGCGGACGCTCACATTCCAGGCGATGAAGCCTACGCCAAGCAGTGCGAGCAGCCACCATGGGAAAGCGCCGTCCAACGGCAGCAGCAGGCCGCACGCGACGAGCGCGATCACGACGACGACGAGCACGGGATACGGGAAGCGCGGCGCACGCCGCGCGTCGATCAGTGCGCCGCTTTCGCTTGCCACGCGGCCACGAGCGAGGCGGCTGCTGCAGGCGACGTCACAACGACGCCAGCGTTCAATTGGCTGCGGACACCGCTTGGCAGCGAAGCTGCCTCCACCATGAAGGTCGTTCGCGCGACGTGGAGCGGAACGCCGGCGACCGTCGCCGGCACGCCGGCGTACAGAGTCACCTTGCCCGCATCATCGGAGCCCAAGTACAGCTTCGTATCCGCTGCCCACAGCAACGAGAGTCCGAGCAGCAGGCTCGCCACGATCGTCGCGAGCGCAGCCGTTGCGGGGCGGCCGCGTATGGCTGCTTGCGAGGCGACTTCGCTCGGCGTTCCGTGATCGGTCGCATCACGCGCGAGCAACACCGTGGCGTTGTCGATGCTTCCGGCCGCTCGGGCGAGCGTGACGACGCGATCGGTCACCCATTCGGCCGCGCGTTCGCGACTTTGGAGCGAAAGCTGCAGATCGGTCGCAGAAATCGCGCGATAGGCACCGTCGGTGCAGAACAACACGGCATCGTGCGGGTGCAACGTGTAGTGCGTCACCTTCGGTTGCATCGATCGTTCTTCGACGCCGAGAGCCCGCATCAACAGCGGTCTGGATGGGCGATAGCGCAACGGCCGGGGAAGGCCGGTCGAACTTGCGACGAGCTCGGGCACGATGGACTCGTCGGTCGTCAGCTGCACGAGTTCGCCGCGCCTGAAGAGATAGGTGCGAGAGTCACCGATGTGGGCGATGAATGCTTGATTGCTGACGATGAGCACTGCGGTGCAGGTCGTCGCTGCGTTGACGTGGTCATCGCTGCCGCCGCTCGCGTGGAGCAGCCGGTCGTTGGCTTTGCCGAACGCAGCGATCAGGATGTCGCGGACATCTGCGCCAGTGAGCCGCCGAGGCGGCATTGCCGCCTGCAATTCCTTGCGGACGCCTTCGCGAATCGCGTCGAGAGCCAGCGAGGCCGACGAAGCGCCATGGATCCGGCCGAACCCATCGGCCACCGCGAGCAACGTGACGTTACGATGCAGCTGTTCCGCGCACCAGGCATCTTCATTCTGCCGGCCGGGTTGGCCGACATCCGTTGTGACCGCGACCTCCATCGAAACCTCGTCCGATGATGCGATGGCGAACCGAGTGGTTCGCTTAGGAAGGCGGCATCTCTCCCAAAAACCAGATTACATTGGCCCCGAAGCCTATCCTGTCACCGGGCCGAAGCGCGGTTAGGCCGTCAATCGCCTTCCCATTGACCAAAGTCCCATTGGTCGACTGCAGATCCTCGATCATCGCGCGCCTTCCCCGCACGTGGAGACGTGCGTGCTCTTTGGACACCGTCGCGTCGTGCAACACGACGCGGCAATGCGGAGCGCGGCCGACCAGCGCGCCGTCCTCGAAGCCGAGCACGACCGCGCGTTCTCCAGGACGGCAGACCTCAAGCGCGAGGCTCGGCGGCAGGGTGTCCGGGACCGATGCCGGTTGCCGCGCCGCATCGAGGATCGCCCAACCTGCGAGCGCGAGCGAGGCGGCAATGACGCCAAGCGATTCCCAACGCACTGCCACGGGATCCATGCCGCTTGGCGTTCTCACGCGGTGTGGCCACGCACCTTCATGCGGCCCGCTGCAGGAGGGCGAAGAAAAACCCATCGGCGCCGCCGATGCCCGGCACCGTGAGCAAGAAATCGCCGACACGGACGGTGGCGGATTCTGGCGCCTCGAGGACAAGCGGTACGGAGCGCCACTCTTCGTGGGCTCGCAGGAACGCTTCCACGACGTGTTCGTCTTCGCGCGGATGCGTCGAGCAGGTGACGTAGAGCAGCCGTCCCCCAGGTTTTGCATGGCGGCAAGCTTGCGCCAGTATCGCGCTCTGCGTGCCCGAAAGGCGCTCCGGGTCGGCCGGTTGCTTCACCCACCGCAGGTCCGCGCGGCGCCCGATCGTGCCGATACCGCTGCAAGGAGCGTCGACGATGATCGCGTCCACGTGATGCCCGTCGTCAAGGGAATACGGTCTCGTCGCATCCGCGGCAATCGCCTCGACTCGCTCCTCGCGCAGGCGCACCATGTCTTGCTGGAGCGCCGCGAGCTTCATAGGATCGTCATCCAAGGCGAAGACGCGTGACGGCCCGTGCATCGCGATCGCCCCCGTCTTCACGCCGCGGCCCGCGCACACGTCGAGCACATCTTCGCCAACTTTGGGTGCGAGCAGAAACGCGGCGAGCTGGCTCTCCTCGCTTTGCATCGTCACCTTTCCGCTGCCGATCATCCGCTGCAGCACCATCGCGGCGCTCGCCGGCACGGATCGTAGGACAAGGCACTCTGCAATGCCGTACCGGCTGCTTGCGACTTCAACACCCGCGCGGCGCAGCGTCTCAGCGATGTCGTCGACCGGCGCGAGACGCGTGTTGACCCGCACCGCGCGCCGGGGCATCGCGTTGCAACCCTCGCCCGCGCGAAGCGCGAGGTCGAACCCGAATCGCTCGATGAAGTGCGCTGCCAGCCAATCTGGCAACGACGCATAGTCCGCGAACACCTCGACGGCGCTATCGATCGACGGACGCGGCGGCATGGGACGGGTCGCGGCAATTTTTCGGAGCACGGCATTGGCGAGCGCGGCCGTGCCTGAGTGGCCGTAGCGGCGCGCGAGCTTCACGCTCTCGTCCACGGCGCTGTGCGCGGGCACGTGGTGCAGAAAAAGCAGCTGGAAGGCGCCCATCCGCAGCGTCCAGTGCAACGCAGGCGTCAGCTTCGCAAACGGCCGTCGCAACGCGGTTGCGAGCGACCAATCGATGCTGCGCCGCAGCTTGAGGGTGCCGTAGACGAGTTGTGTGAGCAAGGAGCGATCGCGCGGCGTCAAGTCGTTCTCACGCAGCACGCGATCGAGCACTTCTTGATCGCCACCCGCAAGAAGCGCGCGTAAAGCGAGTTCGCGCGCTGTGGGTGGTTTAGCGGTTCGCGCGCGAACGATTGGCAAAATCAACCCCGCTCATCACCGCTTTGCCCTCGGGCACGACGGACGTCAGCACGATTGCTCCAGGATCGGTTGCGATCGCCGGCCCTTCCGGCATCCACCCGATCAACGTTCCCGGCGCCGCGTTGCGCAGGTGGATCTCACCGCCTTCGTGTCCGTCGCTGTGCGCAGCAAGCGCCTGCGCCTCCAGCACCTTCAGGCGCTTGCCTTCGAACTGCATCCAAGCGCCCGGTTTGGGACTGAGCGAGCGGATCTGATCGACGACCTTGCGGGCTTCGGCGTCGAGTTTGAGGCGCAGATCGTCCTTGGAGAGCGGCTTTGTGTAGGTCGCGCTTTCATGCCGCTGCGGTCTGCGAGGCAACGTCCCCTCCGCGAGCTGCCGCGCCGCCTGAGCCAGCAATTCCGCTCCGACCACTGCAAGCCGGTCGTGGAGCGTACCGTAATTCTCTTCAGCGCCGATCTCGACGGTCTGCGCGAGCGCGATGTCGCCGTCGTCCATACCCGCACTCATCCAAAACACCGTGACGCCCGTCTGCCGGCATCCATCGCGCAACGCCGCTTGGATGGGCGTCGCTCCGCGATAGGCGGGCAACATGCTCGGATGGACGTTGAGCGCGGTCGCACCGGGGATCGAGAGCAGCGCTTGCGGCAGCAGCTTTCCATAAGACGCGACTGCGAGCAGCGCTGGGCGCCGCTCTGCCACCTTGGCGATTTCCGCGGCATTCCAGCGCCAGGGCGACAGCACTTCGATGTCCGCTTGGCGGGCGACGGTCGCCACGGGCGTGGCGGTGAGGACCAGGCCACGGCCGGCTGGTCTGTCCGGCTGCGTGCACACAGCAACGACGTCCTGTTCGGCCATCAGACCGCGCAGCGATGGAATCGAGAACTCGGAACTGCCGAAAAAAACCGTCCGCAAGCGGGCGGTCATCTCAAATGTTGACTTCTTTGGCGGCCTCTACATCCTTGACGTCGCCCGCTCCCACCGGTACGGCTTCGCGCATGTTCGTCGCCTTGTCCGTGATCAAAATCCCATCGAGGTGATCCACCTCGTGCTGGATGCAGCGCGCCAAGATCCCGCTCGCATCGACGCGCGCTTTCTTGCCGCGACGATCCCAGCCGCTGATCGTGCACGTCGCCGCTCGGGTCACTTCTCCGATCTTTCCCGGAATGGAAAGACAGCCCTCGGTGGCCGTCTCCTCGCCGGCGAAATCCGTCAGCACCGGATTGACGAAGACGTAGAGCGTGCGCTCCCCTTCTTCATCCTCGCCCACGTCCGCTACGAAGATGCGCTTGCCGACACCGACTTGCGGTGCGGCGAGGCCGATGCCGGGCGCTTCGCGCATGGTCTCGATCATGTCGTCGATCAGTTGCTGGGTCAGCGGCATGCGCAGCTCGAGGGCGCTCACCTTCTTCGCAACCTTGCGAAGCGCAGGATCTGGGTCGATGAGGATGCGTCTGCGGTATGCCACGGGCGTCACAGGATGTAGTGGGAGAGATCTTGATCGCGCGCGATCTCTGCAAGACGCTGTTCGACGTAGGCGGCGTCGACCGTCACTGCCCCTCCCCGCTCCGGCGCATCGAAGGCGACGGATTCGAGCACGCGCTCGAGCATGGTGTGCAGCCGGCGTGCGCCGATGTTCTCGGTCTGCTCGTTGACGAGCGAGGCGAAACGCGCGATGGCGTCGATGCCCGAGCTCGTGAACTCCAAGCGCACGCCATCGCTCGCCAACAGTTGCGTATACTGCTCGATGAGCGCGTTTTTGGGCTGGGTCAAGATCGTCACGAAATCATCCTTCGTGAGGCTATCGAGCTCCACGCGGACGGGGAATCGGCCCTGGAGTTCTGGGATGAGGTCGCTCGGCTTGCTGATGTGAAACGCTCCCGCTCCGATGAACAGCACGTGGTCCGTCCGGACTGGTCCATACTTGGTCACGACGGTCGACCCTTCGACGATCGGGAGGATGTCGCGCTGCACCCCTTCGCGGGAAACGTCAGGCCCAGACCCGCGCCCGCCGCTACCGGCGATCTTGTCCATCTCATCGATGAAAACAATGCCGTTTTCCTCGACGCGACGGATCGCTTCGCGCTTCAACGCCTCGTTATCGATGAGTTTGGCCGCTTCTTCTTGCTTGAATATCTCTTTCGCCTCGGCGACGGAGACCCGCCGCTTGGTGCGCTTCTTCGGCAGGATGCCGGCGAGCAAGTCGTTCATGTTGCCGCCCATCTCCTCCAGTCCGGGCGCACCGATGGCACCGATGAACTGCGGCGTCTCTTCGACCTCTACTTCGATGAGGCGCACGTCGTAAAATCCGGTGCGTATCTCCTCTTTGAGCTTGGAGCGCCGCTGTTCCACTTCGGCCGTCCGCTCGCGCGGCGGCTCGGTCGCGACCGCGCTTTGCCCCGGTCTGCCCAGCATGGCGGAGAGCGCGTTGAAGGCGTTTGCAGAGGCTGGGGGGCCGACCCGGGTCGACGGATCGAGGATGTCCGCCAGGCGGTCGACTGCGAGTTCTTCCGCGAGATCGGTCGTTTCTGCGAGACGTTCGGCGCGGATCATGCGGATGGAGGACTCGACGAGGTCTCGCACCATCGACTCGACATCACGGCCGACGTAACCGACCTCGGTGTACTTCGTCGCCTCCACTTTGATGAAGGGTGCCGAGATGAGCTGGGCGAGCCGCCGGGCGATCTCGGTCTTGCCCACGCCGGTCGGCCCGATCATGAGGATGTTCTTCGGGATGATCTCCGCGCGCATGTCTCCGCTGACGCGCTCGCGGCGGTAACGGTTCCGCAACGCGACCGCGACCGCGCGCTTGGCTGCGGCTTGACCGACGATGTAGCGGTCCAGTTCCGCGACGATGCGCGCTGGAGTGAGCTGGCTTGATTCCATGGTGGGCGCGACTGTTTTTCGTGCCCGAGCGCGAGCTCTCCCTTGCCTAGCGGTCCATGACGCCAGGATGGTCTTCCGTCGCCCAGACTTTTGTGGGATCGGTTTCGTATGGCCACACGTGGAGCATCCAGCCGTAGATGACCGGCTTGAACGTGCCTCCCGCCGCAGCGCATCCATCCGCGGTCGAGATGGACCCGCCCAGACCGAACTGCGCGTGCGGCCCGAGCATCTCGCGACCCATGCTGGGCGGCGGGATGCACAAGTTGACGTGGAGATGCCAGGTTCCGACCCCGAGCGGCACGCGCTCGTTGAGCTGATCCAACGTCATGTTGCGCGGCGCGGTGTACATGGCGCCGACGAGCTGATATCCGCCGGCGGCGGGTTCGTACATGAGCGAAGTCGGCCGTGCGGGATCAAATGAGAATTGATTGAGCAGCGCGTTATGCATGCTCGTGAAGTGATAGATCGGTTGTTGGATCTCCGGATGGAACGGCACGTAACCCGCAGCTTCGGCTGCGCGATAGTCTTTGAACGGAGCCATGGCGGTCCGCAGCGATGCCAAAATCGCCGCAGCGCGCGCTCGATCTTGCGCGCTGGCAACGCGCGGCGGTGTCATCTCCATGTGCGCGCCGTGCATCGGCATCTCCATCGCAGCGCTCGCGGCCGGTGCGGGCTGCATGCCCGGCATATTCATCCCGTCGTCTGCCAGCATGGCGTGCGTCTGCGCACGATGGGCCGCGAGGTTGCAGTCATCGGCGCAGCCGGGCTGAGCCGCTGCGCCTTCGCGCACGAACGCGTGCTGCATGGCCGCGGCTCCGAATAGAAGCGATACGGCGATGACGGCGGCGAGCGGCAGCTTCATGGTATCTCCCATCCCTGAAGTATGACGCAGTCGCGGGCTCGACGCACTGTGAGGCGCATAAAAGTCCCATGAGAACAGGGTGAGAGCCAAAAGCGCGGAACCTACGTGGGCGGAACCTACACGGCATGTAGCGGCGGACCTTTAGGTCCGCCCGTCGTGTAGCGGCGGACCCTTAGGTCCGCCCATCATGTAGCGGCGGACCTTTAGGTCCGCCCGTCGTGTAGCGGCGGACCTTTAGGTCCGCCTGTCGCAGCGCCGGCCCGGAGGATCGCTTGAACGTCGTCATCCCAGCGGAAACGGCCACCGGGGAAACCCGCGTCTCGGTGACGCCCGATATCGCTTCGCGTATGGCCAAGAGCGGCAACCAAATCATCGTCCAACGAGGCGCCGGCGCGAAAGCCGGTTTCGCCGATGCAGCCTATGCCGATGCAGGCGCGCAGATCGTCGACGACGCCGCGAGCGCGTACGGCCGCGCGGGTATCGTCCTCAAGGTCGCGCGGCCGCTCGACGCAGAAATCGGGTTGTTCCCGCAAGGCAGCGCACTTGTGGCGTTCCTCGCGCCGCTTTTCGCGCCTGAAGTCGCAGAAAAACTCGCACGCGCAGGCGTCACCTCATTCGCGATGGAGCTCATCCCACGCATCTCGCGCGCACAGAGCATGGATGCGCTCTCCTCGCAGGCGACGGTGAGCGGCTACCGCTCCGTCTTGCTGGCGGCAGAGGCGCTGCCGAAGTTCTTCCCCATGCTCATGACCGCGGCCGGGACCATCCCGCCGGCCAAAGTGCTCGTCTTGGGCGCCGGCGTCGCCGGCCTGCAGGCGATCGCGACGGCCCGACGACTCGGCGCGGTCGTAACGGGATTCGACGTCCGCGCTGCGGTCAAAGAGCAGATCGAAAGCCTCGGCGCGACCTTCTTGAGTTCGGCGCCGCACGAAGGCGCCGAAGGGGCGGGCGGGTACGCCAAAGAGCTTTCCGCAGACCAGCAACAGCGCGACCAGGAATTGATCGCCAAAACCGCCGCCGGCATGGACGCCGTGATCACCACCGCGCTCATCCCTGGCAAGCGCGCCCCGTTGCTCATCACGGCGCAAGCCGTCGCGGGCATGCGCGCCGGATCCGTCATCATCGATCTCGCCGGCGAACAAGGCGGCAACACTGAAGGATGCGAGCCGGGTGCTACCGTCACCATCGGCGGCGTCACCGTGATGACGCCGCTCAACCTGCCGGCGAGCATGCCCACGCACGCGAGCTTCTTGTACGCCCGTAACGTGCTCGCGCTCTTCGATCATCTCGTGCGCAACGGCGAGCTTGCGGCAGATCCGAACGAGGAGATCGCGCGCGCGGTCACCGTCACGCGCGACGGCGCCGTCGTGAACGAGGCCGTCAAGGCGCGGCTCACAGGAGTCACCTCGTAACATGCAACTGCTCTTCACGGAATTGACCGTGTTCGTGCTGGCGATCTTCGTCGGCTTCGAGGTCATCTCGAAGGTCCCGTCGATGCTGCACACGCCCTTGATGTCGGCCACCAATGCCATCCACGGCATCGTCGTGGTGGGCGCCATGCTCGTGGCGGGCGCCGCGATCGGCGGGGCGGTCGGCCACGCCATCGGATTGGCGGCGATGGTGCTCGCCACGATCAACGTCGTGGGCGGATTCGCGGTCACCGAGCGCATGCTCGAGATGTTCAAAGGGAAGACCGGCTCGAAATGACGCTCGCGCAGATCGCGATCACGGTCGCCTACCTGATCACCGCCGTTTTGTTCATCCTTGGTCTCAAATTTCTAAGCTCCCCGCGTTCGGCGCGCCGCGGCAACATCTTGGCGATGATCGGCATGGTCATCGCTGTAGTCGCAACCGGTTTCGACGCACGGATCCTGAGCTGGACCGACATCCTCATCGGAGCGGTTGTCGGCGCACCGATCGGCTTCGTGTCCGCGCGCCTGGTGAAGATGACCGCCATGCCGCAGATGGTCGCGCTCTTCAACGGCGCCGGAGGCGGCGCAGCGGCGCTCGTGTCGAGCGGTGAATTCTTGCGTCTGTATGCAAGCGGAGCGCCGCCGACCGTGCAGCTGATGTTGCCGATCGTCCTCAGCTGCATCATCGGATCCATCAGTTTTTCGGGCAGTCTCATCGCTTTCGCGAAGCTGCAAGAGCTCATGACCGGACGGCCGATCACCTACGTCGGGCAGCAGGTCGTCAATGCCGTCGTGCTGCTCGGCATCGTCGGCTTGGCGGGATACTTGCTTGCCGGCAACCCGACGCCGGCGCCCTTCTTGGGGCTCGTCGGCGCAGCACTGCTGCTCGGCATTTTAAGCGTCTTGCCGATCGGCGGCGCCGATATGCCGGTCGTCATCTCGCTCCTCAACTCGTTCACCGGAATCGCCGTCGCGATCACCGGGTTTGCGCTCGACAGCACGGTGCTCATCATCAGCGGCACGCTCGTCGGCGCATCGGGCACGTTCTTGACCATGGCGATGGCGACGGCCATGAA
>JAJPHJ010000124.1 GCA_021325335.1 Pseudomonadota bacterium
TCATAAAACGACACTCGGCATGGCAAAAGACACGTTCTATCTGACGACGCCGCTCTATTACACGAACAGCACGCCGCACATCGGCCACGCGTACAGCACGATCGCGGCCGATATTCTCGCGCGCTTTCATCGGGTGACGGGCAACGGCAAGGCGCACTTCCTCACGGGCACGGACGAACACGGTCCGAAAGTTGCGGATGCAGCGGCGGCCGCGGGCAAAAGCCCCAAACAATTCGTCGATGAGATCGTCGAACGCTGGAAGACGACCTGGCGGGAGCTCGACATCTCCTACGATCAGTTCATCCGAACGACCGACCCCGAACACGAGGCGGCGGTGCAGAAGATCTTCCTCAAGCTGCGCGACCAGGGCGATATCGTCGCCGGCAAGTACGAGGGGTGGTACTGCCGAAACGACGAGACGTTTTGGCCGGAGTCGAAGCTCAGCGAAGGGCGCTGTCCGAATCCAGAATGCCGGCGTGAAGTCGAGTGGGTCTCAGAAGACGCATGGTTCTTCCGGCTCTCGCAATATCGCGATATCCTCGTCGATCACTTCAATACGTTTTCGGACTGGGTCCGCCCGGCGAGCGCGTGGAACGAGATGGCGTCGCTGTTGCGTGGCGGACTCGAGGACTTGTGCGTGTCGCGCGCCTCGGTGACGTGGGGTATCCCTATTCCCGGCGAGTCGAAGACCATCTACGTCTGGTTCGACGCGATCTGCAACTACATCACGGCGGCCGGATATCCGCACGACATGCCCCGCTTCGAGCGGCTATGGCCGGCAGACGTGCAGCTCATCGGCAAGGAGATCCTGCGCTTTCACACGATCATCTGGCCGGCGATCCTCATCGCGCTGGATCTGCCGCTGCCCAAACTCGTCTTCGCAAACGGCTGGATCACGATGGAAGGGCGCAAGATCAGCAAGAGCGTCGGCAACGTCATCCGGCCTTCGGAACTCATCGAGCGCTACACGGTGGACGGCGTCCGTTACGTCCTGTTCGCGCAGGCGCCGTTCGGCGTGGATTTCTCCTTCAGCGAGGAGTCGCTGATGCGCCGCTACAACGCCGAGCTGGCCAACGACTTCGGCAACCTCGTGCAGCGCGTGCTCTCGATGTTGGCGCGCTACCGGCAGGGGCGGGTGCCGGCCAAGTCCGCAGGCGACGAACTCAACGTGGAGTTCGAGAGCGCGGTGAGCGCGGCGCGCGACGCGATGCTGCAGGTGGATTTTCGCGCCACGCTCACCGTCATCTGGGATCGAGTGACGTCGCTCAATCTCTATGTCGAGCAATCCAAACCATGGACTTTGGCCAAAGGTGGCGACGATGCGCTGCTCGATGAGACGCTCTACAATCTCTGCGAAGGCGTGCGCATCATCGCAGGGCTCGTCTACCCGTTCATGCCGAACGCCGCAGAAGCCATCTGGGACGCGCTCGGTCAGACCGGAACCCCCGGCGATTCGTGGGAGCGCTCGCTCCGCTGGGGCGGCCTTGAACCCGGAACGCCGACGACAGTGCCGGCAGCGCTCTTCCCGCGCCTCGAGGACGAAGCGCCGGTCGCGTGAGCCTCGAGCTGGTCGACACCCACGCGCACCTCGACGGCCCGGAGTACGCGAGCGACGTGGATGAGACGCTGGCGCGTGCTCGAGCGGCCGGCGTCGCCCGCATCGTCTGCGCGGGTCAGGATCGGGCCACCAGCATGGCGACGCTCGCGCTCGCACGCGAGCGGTCGCTCACCGCGCCGGCAGTCGGCGTGCACCCGCATCTGGCCAAGGATGCAGGCGACTTGACCTGGCTCGCGGCGCTGCTCGCAGATCCGCTGGTGGTCGCCGCGGGTGAGATGGGCCTCGACTACCACTACAACTTCTCGCCGCCTGGGGTGCAGCGCGAGGTGTTCGCCGCGCAACTCGAACTCGCCGCCGGTTTGCGGCTTCCCGTCATCGTGCACAGTCGCGAGGCGAGCACCGATGTCGAGAACCTGTTGCGCGCTCACCGGCCGAAGAGCGCCGGCGCGGTGGTGCACTGCTTCACGGAGTCATACGAAATCGGAAAGCGGCTCATCGATACCTGCGACGTCCACCTGGGCATCGGCGGCGCGGTGACGTTCAAAAAGGCCACCGACCTTCACGATGCGGTCGCGCGACTGCCCCTCGAGCGGTTGGTGCTGGAGACCGATTGCCCGTTCATGTCGCCCGTGCCGTACCGGGGCAAGCGCAACGAACCCGCATACGTACGGCTCACGTGCGAGGCCGTCGCGCGTCTGCGCGGGGCAAGCGTGGAAGAGATCGCACGCGCGACGAGCGCCAACGCGCTCCGCTTGTTCCCCAAGCTCGCTCGCCCCTCAACGTCAAGCGCGCACGCTGTTTGACCAATTCCTGTCGAAATCTGCTCGCAGCGTGGCGGCGCATGTCTGCGCGAAGGCGTTATCCGCGACGATGCCAAGCTCTCGCGATTCATCCAAACCGTTATGCGTGAGATTCGCGGAACCGACGTAGAACGAGACACCGTCGTCCACATATTTCTCGTGCATGTAGCCGCGCTCCAGCATGTGCACCTCGACGCCCGAGCGTTCGAGCCACGTGACCGCCTGCTTTTGCGCGATGCTGCAACGGTCGCCGACGAGCACCCGATCGTGATGTCCGTGGGTGCTACGTTCGACAAGCCGTTCGACCACCCACGGATCGGAGAGATCTTCGGAGGCGACGGAGAGATCCCGATCGGAGCAAAACAGCGCGCCAACGCGGGTGCGCAAGTCCGCCGATGGCCCGGCGACGACATGCTCCGAGGGCGCTGCGGTTTGATGCTCGATACCGGCGGCGACTGCGCGCACGTCCGCCGCGAGCCGGTCCGTGACCAGTACCGCTCCAGGATTTTCGAAGCTGGTCCACGTCGGATTGGCGGTGCAGATGTAGGCCGTCTTGCCATCGACGACCGCCGCCTTGCCGTGCGTCAACGATGCTGGGTCGTCTTCGAGCACGATCTCGATGCGTTTGTCGAAGCGTCTGGCCAGCTCGCCTTTGAGCGAATGTTCGGACTTGACCGCGTCGGGCGCATGCTTTTGGTAGCGATGGGGATGCGCTTCCACGTGGAGACGCACGTGGACGCCGGCGACCGCAGCGGCGTTGAGGCTTGCCACCACCGAGCGATCGGAGATGCTGAAATACTCTGCATCGATGTCGTGCTGTGCCGTTGTGAAGGCATGACAGAGCGCATCGCGAGCCGCCGTGCCGACGGCGATTTGCAGTCCATCCATCACGTCGCGCTATCACGCGCACGCAGAAGCAAGTCTAGGCGCGAATGGTCGCAAAGGCGCTCCAGGAAAGCGTTTTCAGCCATTCGAAGCCTGCGGGACGCCGATGGATAAAGGAAGCACCGTACGCGACATGTTCCAGCGGATCGCGGGACGCTACGATCTCGCGAACACCGCGATGTCCGCTGGTCTGGACGTGGTGTGGCGAAAGCAGGCCGCCGCGGCTCTTGCGCTCGCGCCTGACGCCCGCGTCCTCGACGTGTGCTGCGGCACCGGCGCGCTCACTCGGGAGATCGCGCGCCGCGTGCCTGACGGGTCCGCGACCGGAGTGGATTTCAGCGAAAACATGCTTGCGGTCGGCCGCAAGCATCGCAATCCGGACAACGTCAACTACGTGCAGGGCGATGCGCTCGCGTTGCCCTTCCCCGACGCTTGTTTCGACGCCGCCGCAATGGGATTCTCGCTGCGCAATATCCCGGACATCAGCGCCTGCCTGCGCGAGATCGGCCGCGTGCTGCGGCGCGGCGGCGCTTTCGTCAATCTCGAAATCGGCAAGCCCGGCAACCCCGTCATCCGGCGCTTCTTCTACGCATATTTTTACGGGGTACTTCCGCAAGTCGGCGCACTGGTCGGCGGCGATCGCGCGGCGTACCGCTATCTCCCGCAATCGCTCATCAACTTTCCGGACGCGCGATCGCTTGCGGACCTGTTCAGGACCAGCGGGTTCGCGCAGGTGCGTTGCATTCCGCTCATGGGCGGCATCGCAAATCTGCACATAGGGATCACAGCCTCCGCTCCGGCGTTGGACGCACCGCAGCTCGCGGTATCGAGCGCATGATCACGACAACCCAGAGCGCCATCCGCGGCGTCGTCGAGGAGTTCGTGCGCGAGGAACTCTCGCAAGAAAACGCCCAGATCGCAGGCGCGGTGTGGGCCATGCTCGATGCGGGAGGTAAAGAGCTGCGCCCGCGCATGACCATGCTCGCCGCGCGAGCGATCAGCGCGCAAGCGGTCCCGGACCCCATCTTGGCCTCGTACATGGAGCTCATCCACGTGGCCACGCTCATCCACGACGACGTCGTCGACAATGCGAGCTTGCGCCGCGGACGCGACTCCACGAACAGCGTCCACGGCAATCGCTTCTCGGTCCTGGCCGGCGACTATCTGTTCGCCTGGGTCTTCAAGAAGATCACGCAAGCGTACGACAATCCGGTGCCCACGATCTTGGCCTCGATGCTGTCGGAGATCTGCAACGGTGAGGTCAAGCAGCTGCGGGCGAGCGGCAACCTGGCGCTGACCCGCGACGAGTATTTCGAGATCATCGCCAGAAAGACGGCCGAGCTTTTCGCGGCGTGCGCGGAGGTCGGCGCGATCGTCGCGCTGCAGCGGACCGCCGGCGCTTCAGGGCCGCACGTCCGCGACCATCCGGTCGTGCGGGCGCTGCGGTCCTATGGCTGGGCGTTCGGCATGGCATTTCAAGTCCGCGACGATCTGCTCGACGTGGTGGCAAGCGAGTCCGCGATCGGCAAGCCCGCAGGTTCCGACCTGCGCGAACGCAAGGTGACGCTGCCGCTCATCGCGGCGCTCGAATCCGGCGATGCCGCCATCCGCGAACAGGCCGCGCGGTTTTTCGCGGCAGACGGAACGGCAGAGCAGCGCGAGCTTGAGTCCCTCATCGCGCAGCTCCGCGGAGGCCCTGCCGTTCCACAGACGAAGCGAGCGATCTCGGCCTTCGAAGAGCAAGCGCGCAGCGCGCTCGCGACGCTCCCTCATTCCGAAGCGGTGGCCGAACTCCAAGCGCTGACGCGCACGCTCAGCGAATACTCATCCTGACCGGCAGGGCGAAGGCGAGCTCCGCCGATACTCTAATGAGAGAACCCGAAAGGAGCTGACCCTTCCATGAGCCCGATCTTTGCCATCATCACAGGCCCGGAGATCGCCATCGTCGTCGTGATCGCCGTGCTGCTGTTCGGGGCGGATAGGATTCCCAAGCTCGCGCGCTCCATGGGGGAGGCGAAAAAAGAATTCGAAGCGGCGCAACGGAGTCAGGCTTCGCCGCCGCAACCCGGGCCCGACGCCGGCTCAACGCCAACCCCGCCCGCTCCTCCTCCGCCCAGCCCGCAACCCTAACCCACAGCTTCGGAAGCGATGTCGCTGCAAGCGGTCGAGCCGCGCGTCACGGCGCAGCCGTCCTCGGACGACGTCGAGATGACGTTCACCGAGCACCTGGCTGAGCTGCGCCGGCGCCTGCTCATCTCCATCGCATCGGTCGCGCTCATCTCGCTCGTCGCGTTGCCACTCCTGTTCAACGGCAGCGCGTTGCGCTTCGTGGAAGACGCTTTTCTGCGCGGCATCCCCCTGCACGTCTTCTCGCCGACCGAGATCGTGCGCGTCTATTTGAAGCTATCGATCCTCGTGGGCGTGGTGGTGTCGTTCCCCATCATCTTGTATCAAGTATACGCGTTTGTCGCACCGGCCCTCGACCGGCGCGTCCGATCGCGCGTCGTTTGGTACGCCCTGCCGAGCTTTGCGATGTCGGCGCTCGGCATCGCCTTTTGCGGACTCGTGGTCTTGCCGCTCGTCATGCGTGCGCTGCTGCGGATCACGCAAGCCTCCGGGCTCGTCGGCACCTACCAGCTCGAACCGACTGTCGGGTTCATCACCCTGCTGCTCGCGATCTTTGCGGTCATGTTCCAACTGCCGATCGTGCTTTCGATCCTGGCCAGCGTCGGGCTCGTCAACGCGCGCATGCTGGCGCGCCAATGGCGCTACGCGACGATCATCATCGTCATCCTCGCCGCGATCGCCGCGCCCGACGGCAATCCCTTGACCATGTCGCTTTTGGCGGCACCTCTGCTCGTGCTCTACGCCTTGAGCGTCGTCGTCGTGCGCTTCACGCAGCCGAAGATCGCGCCCCGCTAGCTGAACGCACGACTAAAGTCGCGCGCTTCCATGCGCTCGAAGCGCGGGTATAGGAGAGCCTGATTGGCGGCGAGAAGGCCGAATCGGTGAATTCCGCGTCCGCGATCAAGCCAAGAACGCAGCCGTTGCTCGACGAGATCCTCAATTTGCTGAGCAACGTCATGTTCCCGGTCGTCGTGTTCCTGGTCTGGGCGGTGGCGACGACGATCGGTACCGTCGTCGATCAGAACCAGCCGGAACAGCACTACTACGATTTCTACCCGTTGCCCCTCGCGAACGCAATCGTCCGGCTGCACCTCACGAACGTCTTCCATTCCATCCCGTACATCTCGCTCGTCGTGCTGCTGCTGCTCTCCATGTCGGTCTGCACGTTCCGCCGCGTCATCCCGAAGCGCTTTCCGAAAGACCGGGCGGTCCCCATCCGCAACTTCGGCCTGCACGCAGGCCTGCGCGGCGCAAGCGATCCCAGCGAAGCCGACCGCCGTGCCGGCGCGTACCTGCGTTCCCAAGGTTTTGCATTGCGAAGCCAACTCATCGACGGCGCGCATTGGATCTTCGGCGACAAGCAGAAATGGGCACGCTACGGCGTGCTCGTGGCACATTTAGGTTTTACCGTCATCGCGCTGGGAGTCTTCATCGGGTGGCTGCGCGGGTTTTCGGGTCAGGTGCTTGTTTTCAAGGGTCAAAGCAGCACCGTCGCACCTGCGGGATTGCAGCTGCACCTCGATGATTTCGTCGCTTCCTTCGTGCCGGTCCAGACGCCGAGAGGTCCCACGTATCAGGCGCAGAAATTTCAATCAAACGTCACCTTCACAGACGCGCAGGGGCGCAGCGAAAGCGCGACGATTCTCGTCAATCACCCGCACATCACGCCGGCCGGCGTCTATTTCTATCAAGCCTCATACAACTTCGCGGGCAATCTCCGCGTGACGCAAAACGGACACCCGGTGACCCTGCAGACGCCGAGCGTGCGGCTCGGCCCGCAAGACGCCATCTTTCTCCCGGGCACGAGCCGCGCCATCGAATACGGCACGCTTCTGGGTCCATCCGATCCGTCGCAAACGCCTCCCGGCGTGGCTTTGCCCTCGCACGACGAATATGCGCTATGGGTTTTCCACGACAACATCCCGACGACCAATCGCCCGCTGCTCGTGCCTGTCGGCTCGACGATAGCCATCGGCGACGGATATCAGGTCACTGCTTTGCCGCCCACACCTTCGAGCGGCCTGACGTATCGCTACGATCCGGGGCAAGGCTGGGTCGCTTTGGGATGCGCCATCCTCGTCGCAGGCTTCATCATGGCGCTCTTCTTCGTGCCAGTCAAACTTTATGTGAAAATCGCGCCGCAAAGTGAAGGCCCAACCGATATCGAAGTCGCCGCGACGACGACCAAAGGCAACGCGATCTATGAAGACGGGTTCGCGGCGCTCATCAGCGGACTGCGTGCAGCGGTGAACCCGACGCGGCCTCGACCTCAGCCCGAAGAGCCACAGGTGGAAGTATATGCCTAACAACGGCCTGTACCAGCAGTACAACGCCAACGTCCAAGCGTCCATGACCCAGCATACGCTGCAATACATGGGCTGGTACGAAGCCGCGGTCGTGCTCTATATCCTCGCCGCGGCCGTCTTTGTCGGATACTGGTTTTTCCGCAGCAACGCCGTCCTCGGCGCTGCGATCGCGATTTCGATTGGCGGTCTCGGCTGCCAAGCGGTGAGTCTCGGACTGCGCGCCGCCTACGGACATCACGTCCCTTGGAACGATCTCTACGGTTCTTTGTCGGTCGTGTCGTTCTGGGCGGTGCTCTTGTTCCTCATCTTCGGGTCCCGATTCAAGCTCTGGTATGCGGGTCCGCTCGTGCTCGGGTTCACCGATGCGCTCTTAGCCTACGCGCGCGGGTGGAACAAAGGGCTCGAACCGCTCGTGCCCTCGCTCCAAAGCCCTTGGATCCTCATCCACGTGCCGATCGTGCTCGCTTCGTACGCCGCCTTCCTCATCGGATTCGCGACGAGCATTCTGTACTTGTTGAAGAAGTGGGATGAGGACCGCACCGCACGAGTCGCGGGCAGTTCCGTCGGCGCAGCCGTGGCGGCGCAATCCGAAGCGATCGGTCGTCCCGGTTGGCTGAGCTGGCTCGACATGCTGCCCGCATCCTCACGCCTTGACGTCATCTCCTATCGCGTGATCGCGGTCGGCGAGATCTTGCTCACCGCGGGCATCATCCTGGGCGGCATCTGGGCGCACATGGCTTGGGGCAGCTACTGGCAATGGGATCCGAAGGAGACGGCAGCGCTCGTCTCCTGGCTCATCTACGCCTCGTATCTGCACCTGCACACCCGGCCGTCCATGCGCGGAACGAAGGCCGCATGGCTCTCCATCGTCGGCTTTGTGTCGATCCTGTTCTGCTACTTCGGCGTGAACATCTGGATCAGCGGCCTGCACTCGTACAAATAGGCTAGTTCGCGGGGCGGTTCGAGACAAGCCACAGCTTCGGTTCGCGCCGCAGCACCCATAGCTTGACGCCTTGCCGCGCGAACAGCGCAGCGTCTTGCGGGCGCACGACGCACAAGACCCGCGCGGATTGATCGAAGAAGTCTTTCGGCCGCGCGTCGTACTGCGCGTCGCCCACCCACGTCACACCGCCGCCCTCGGTGTAGAAGAGCAGTGAAATCCCGCCGGGCAATCCTGCCGTCCCTATCTGATCGCCGGGCTTGTAGTACGACATCACGGTCTGGGCCATCGACTTCATCGGTTTGAAGGCTTCCGCGCGTGGTAGAACCGCGAAGATCACGGCATAGATGAGGCCGCCCATCACACACGCGAGTCCCACCGGCGCTATCCACACGCGGTTGGCAAGGAAGGTGATCACAAACGTCAAGATGGCGGGCGGGATGACGAGCCAGCCGAGCAATTCGAGTGTCGGGGCCAAGGCATGGAACGGACCGGCGAGTTGCGTCTCGCCGTACACGACCGCTATGATCGCGATGAGCACGAGCGACGCGGGCAGGATGATGAGCGCTCCCCGGAGCGCCTTCACATCGTTGTTCTCCAGCGCATCGCGGATGACGCGGCCCACGAGAATGCCCAGGCTCGGGAAGATCGCGGCGATGTAGTTGGGCAGCTTGGTCTGCGCGATCGAGAAAAACACGAAAGGCACGACGGCCGAGACGAGCAGATACCTCGCGCTATCGTCGTTTGACTGCCAGGCCGTCTTGATCGCCTTGGGCACGAAGGCGATGTACGGGAAAAAACCCGCGGCCACGACCGGGATGTAGTACCAGAAAGGACCGGGCTGGTTCTCAAAGGGCGAGAGAAAACGCCCTACGTTGCTCACCCCGAAGTAGTACGAGAGAAATCCGGCGCCATGCACCGAGGCAGCGGCCGCGAACCACGAACCCGCGATCGCGAGGTAGACAACAGTCCCCCAAAACCACGGCAAGCCGGCACCGAAGACGCGCGCCGGTCGTTTGCTCAGCGACTGCCAGCCCCAGTAGCAGGCGAGGATCAGCAGGGGCAACACGATCGCGACCGGTCCTTTGGCCAAGGTCCCCAACGCCGCTGCGATGACCGCCGTCCAAAAAGCGCGCCGGTCGCCGTCGCGCACAGCGAAGAAGATCCAAAAGGTCGCGACGGTCATGCAGAAGAGCAACAGCGTGTCGAGGATGGCGATGCGCGAGAGCATGATCCATTCGAGGCTGCCTGCCGCTGCGAGCACGGCGACAAGCCCCGCGATCTCTCCATACATGCGACGGCCTGCGAAATAGACCGCGAACGCAGCGAGCATCCCAAACGCGGCGCTCGGAAAACGAAGCGCGAACTCGTTGAGCCCGAACGCCCACACGGAAGCCGCAGCCGTCCAAAACCACAGCGGCGGGTGGATGACCCAAGGGTGAAAATTGAAATGCAGCGTGAGGAAATCGCCGGTGCGGAAAAGCTCCTTGACGATCTCGCCGTAGGTGGTCTCGCTGTTATCCCACAGCGCGCCCGCGCCGAGCTGCAAGAAATAGAAGGACGCGATGAAAGTGAACACGCCCAACCGCAGCAGCCACAGTGTGGAGGCCGAAAATGTCACCGCACCACGCACGCAAAGAACTTGCCATGCGTCGCTGAATATACCTGCCGTGGCAGGCACGCGAGCGCGCGCTCTTCGACACACCCTTCGCATCGCGACGCGGGCGAGCCGCTTGGCGCTCGCGCAAACGCAATCGGTCGTCGATGCATTGCGTGCAGCGCACGACGTCGACTGCGAAATCCTCAGGCTCTCAACAAAAGGCGACCGCGAGGCGGATCGCAGCCTTGCCGCCATCGGCGGGGATGGCGTGTTCGTGGGCGAGCTCTATATGGCGCTCGCGGACGCGCGGGCCGATATCGCCGTGCATTCGCTCAAAGATCTACCCACCACGCTTCCGCCCGGGTTATCCGCCGGAGTGGTTCCTCCGCGCGCGGATGCGCGCGACGCTCTGGTCTGCCGCGACGCCCGCTGCGCGACGATCGAAACGCTGCCCAAGGGCGCGCGCGTAGGGACGAGCTCGTTGCGTCGAGCCGCGCAGCTGCGATTGCGCCGCCCGGATCTCGAGGTGAGGCCGCTGCGCGGCAACGTGGATACGCGCCTGCGCAAGATCCGCGACGGCGGATGCGATGCGGCGGTGCTCGCCTACGCCGGACTGCGTCGTGCCGAGCTGGTCGACATGCTGCCGACGGCCGCGCTCGAGCCGGACGACATGGTGCCGGCGGCCGGGCAGGGCGCCCTTTTCGTGCAATGCCGGGTGGGCGACGAGCGAACGCGCAGCCTCATCGCATCCCTGGAAGACGCGGCCAGCGCCCTCGCCACCAAGATGGAGCGCTCGTTTCTCGCCGCTATCGGAGGGGGATGCGTCGCGCCTATAGGAGTGCACGTCCGGCTAGATGGGGAGAGCTTCCGCCTGTGGGCGGTCGTCGCAGCGACGGATGGCACACGCGCCCTGCGCCAGAGCCGCACCGGTAGCGTTCGCGACGAAGCGGAAGCCATCAAGACCGTCGAAGGGATCGCATCCGAGATGCTCGACGCGGGGGCCGGCGAGCTGATCGCGCAAGCACGAGAGCGAGACGGGCGATGAAACGATTGAAACCGGTCGAACGGTCGCGTGAAGCGGATGCACCCGAGGTTCCCATCCCCGTGAAGCGGCCGCGGCGGTTGCGGCGCACTCCCGGCATGCGCGAGCTCGTCGCGGAGAACGCGGTGAACGTCAAAGATCTCATCGAACCGCTCTTCGTCGTGCCCGGTTCCGGTGTCAGGCGCGAGATCGCCTCGATGCCGGGAATCTACCAGCAGTCAGTCGACCGGATCGCCGAGGACGCCAAAGCGGCGGCGCAGGCGGGCATTCGCGCCCTGCTGCTCTTCGGAATCCCGGCACATAAGGACGAGCGCGCGTCCGGGCTCGCGGATCCTGCGGGTGAGGTCCAGCGCGCCATCGCTGCGCTCAAACGAGCCGCTCCCGAGCTTCTCGTGATCGCGGATCTGTGCGCCTGCGAGTATACCTCTCACGGACATTGCGGATTGCTCGACGAGCGCGGCAACGTGGACAATGACCGGACGCTCGCGTTGCTGGGGGCGGGCGCGCTTTCCTACGCAGAGGCCGGAGCGGATCTCGTGGCGCCTTCCGACATGATGGACGGCCGCGTCGCCGCGATTCGGCACGCATTAGACGCGCACGGCCACCTAGAGGTCGGCATCCTCTCGTATGCCGTGAAGTACGCCTCAGCATTTTACGGACCGTTTCGAGATGCGGCCGAATCGGCGCCGGCCTTCGGCGATCGTCGCAGTCATCAGATGGACCCGCCCAACGCGCGAGAAGCAATCAAAGAAGCGCTGCTCGATGTTGACGAAGGCGCTGACATGGTCATGGTGAAGCCCGCGCTTCCCTATCTCGACGTGTTGTGGCGCGTCAAGCAGGCGGTGAACGTACCTGTCGCCGTCTACAACGTGAGTGGCGAGTATGCGATGATCAAGGCCGCGGCCCGCCAAGGCTGGATCGATGAGGACCGAGTCGTAGACGAGTTGCTGGTCGGATGCAAGCGTGCGGGTGCGGACGCGATCGTGACGTATTTCGCGCGGTCCTTCGCCGCGCGTCACTAGCCGCCCAATCCCGTCGCCATGAAGATGCGGCTCGATCTCACCATTGTCATACTTGCCGGCGGGCGCGCAACGCGGTTGCCCGGAAAGCTCGGCTTGCGCGTCGGGAGCGAATCCATGCTCGAACGAGCAGTGCGCCAATTGTCGCGATCGGGTTACCCGCTGGTTCTGAGCGTGCGTCATCCGTTACCGGATATGTCCGGTGTGACGCAACTCGCCGACAGATACGAGGATGCCGGGCCGCTCGGCGGCTTAGCGACCGCTGCGGCAGTCGTGACGACGCCACTACTGTTCGCGGCTGCGGCCGATCTGCCGAATCTGGACGAGCAGGCGATCGAAGCGCTCGCGCGCTGCTATCAAAGGGCGGTGCGCGAGGGGACCACTTCGCCTGAGGCAGTTGTGCCCCGTCACGCCGACGGAAGCATCGAACCGCTCGCCGCCCTGTACGATACGAAAGCCCTTCGCGCAAGCGCGGAGCGTGCGCTTCGGCAGAGACGGTTGCGCGTGAGCGACACGCTGGCCGGACTACTCGTCGTCTATCACGATATCGCGGCGGTCGAGGAAAGCCGTTATCACAACGTCAATACCGCCGAAGACTTCGCACGCATCGAGCACCCATGACGAGCACCCATTCCGACGCCCTCTTCCAAGCGGCGCTCACGCTGTTCCCCGGCGGCGTCAACTCGCCGGTGCGGGCATTTGCAGCCGTCGGCGGCACGCCTCGCTTTCTCACGCGCGGAGAAGGGTCGCGCGTCTGGGACGCGGACGGGCGCGAGTACATCGACTATCTCGGCTCGTGGGGGCCGCTCATCGCCGGTCACGCGCATCCTGCCATCGTCACGGCGGTGACGCGGGCGGCCGCTCGGGGCACATCGTTTGGTGCACCAAATTCTTACGAGCTCGAGCTCGGACGGCTGATCAAGCAGGCCATGCCTTCGATGGAACTGATGCGCTTCGTGAACTCGGGCACCGAGGCGGCGATGAGCGCGGTCCGTCTGGCTCGCGCGGTGACCAAACGCGATCTCGCCATCAAATTCGCGGGCTGCTACCACGGTCACGCGGACGGGATGCTTGTGAACGCGGGGTCCGGTCCGCTCACGCTTGGATGTCCGAGCTCACCGGGCGTGCCGGCGGCGGTGGCGGCACAGACGATGGTCGTCGACTACAACGATACCGATGCGCTCCGAGCGGTGTTCGCCCAAAGAGGCGACCAGATCGCGTGCGCGATCGTGGAACCCGTCGCCGCCAACATGGGACTCGTGCCACCGCAAAGCGGCTTCTTGTCGGAACTGCGCGCTTTGACCCGCAGTCACGGCGCGCTGCTGATTTTCGACGAGGTCATCACCGGCTTTCGCCTGGGCTTGGGAGGCGCGCAAGCGCGCTATCAGGTGTCGCCCGACTTGACGTGCTTAGGGAAGATCATCGGCGGCGGTCTGCCTGTCGGCGCGTTCGGAGGGCGAGCAGAGATCATGGAGCGATTGGCTCCGCTCGGCGACGTCTACCAAGCCGGCACGCTGTCCGGGAACCCGGTCGCAATGGCGGCTGGCGCCGCGCAGATCAGGGTGCTCTGCGAACCCGGCGCGTACGAACGGCTGGAGCGGACTTCGGAAGCGCTCGAAGCTGGGTTGCGTGCGGCGTTCAAGGAGTGCGATATCCCTGCACAGCTCCATAGAATCGGCTCCATCTTCGGCTTTTTCTTCAATGCAGAGGCCGTGCGCGATCTCGAGGGCGTGCGGCGCTCTGACGCAAAGATGTATGCGCGGTTCTTCCATGCGATGCTCGAGCGCGGCGTCTACCTCGCGCCGTCCGCCTTCGAGGTAGGGTTCGTGTCGCTCGCGCACAGCCCGAGCGATATCCAGAACACCGTCGCAGCCGCTGCCGATGCGCTCGCGACCTTGGGCCAGCGCTCGCGCCGATCGTGATGCGAACGTTGCGAAACACGAAGAGACGGTCGCTGCGCCCGAGCAACGGCAAAGCGCGCGTCCGAACGCGCCGGGGCCTGCCCAATCGCAGCCTCGTCGCGAGCATTCCGCGTTTGTTCCTCTACCATCGCGGACTTGAGGACGCGTTGCGAGAGGGGACGTTGGTCGTCACCTCCCACGAGCTCGCCAAACGCGTTGGTAGAGGCATCTCGTCGACGCAGATCCGCAAAGATCTCTCGTCGCTTGGGACGCTCGGCAGGCGCGGCCAAGGGTATGACGTCGGCATGCTCGTGCAAAAGCTCGCGGGCATCTTGGGGCTCGATCGCGACTGGCGGATCGCGATCGTGGGCTTCGGTCACCTCGGCCGTGCGCTGGCGACGTTTTTGGAACTACGCGAGGAGAAGTTCCACATCGCCGCGATCTTCGACACCGACCCCAATCTCGTCGGCACGCAGTGGCGCGGCCTCACCATCAGCCACCTGGACGAGCTCGAGCGGATCCTGCCGGCGCTCGCGTGCGGCATCGGCATCGTGACGGTGCCTGCTGCCGCGGCGCAACTCGTCGCCGACAAACTCATCAATGCCGGGATCGGCGCGCTGCTCAATTTCGCACCCACCAGTCTGACGCTCGATGCTAAGGTCGCCGTGCGCTCGATCGATCTCGCCTCGGAGCTGTCCATCCTCACGCATCACTTGGCCTAGCCTTCGACCTTTGCGGCTATCGCGGACCAGGGATGGCCGCAAAGCCCGAGAAGACGAACCGTCCGATGCCGGTCGTCCTCTTAGGTCTGAGCCATCGCACCGCACCGCCCCACGTGCGCGACCGCCACGCCATGCCGACCACGAGGCTTGCAGAAGCGCTCGGCGCGCTGAGCGAATACAGCTCGATCCGCGAAGCCGCGATCGTCTCCACCTGTAA
>JAJPHJ010000015.1 GCA_021325335.1 Pseudomonadota bacterium
AGCTCTCGTGGCAGCTGCGCGCTTTCCATCCGTTCCCGCACGCGCATCACGTCATACGTGACTCGCCGGATCTCGATTTCGCTCGCCGCTTCATCGTACCAGGCGAAAGATGCCTGCGGATTGCGATCGCGGGGCTGGCCGACGCTGCCGGGATTGACGATGTAGCGAAAACGCTCCGTCACCTCGATGCGCCCACCGCGCGACAATCGCTGGTGGAACGTGCGTCCGCGCGCGCGCTCTCCTGCACCTGCCTCTCCGTTCTTGGCCCTCCGCTCTTGGAAGTATACCTCCGCGACGTGCGTGTGCCCGATGAAGGTCAATGGTTTGCGAACCCTCTCGAACGCGCCGCGCGCGTCGGTCACTCCCAGGATGTAGTCGAAATGTGCCTCGGGGGCGCCGTGGACGATCTCGAAGGATGGGAACGCGTGCTCGCGCGGCAATCCACGCAGATACGCACGGTTTTTTTTACTGAGCTGCTCGCGCGTCCACTCGATCGCCTCCGCTGCAAGCGCGTTGAAACGCTCCGCGCCGGCGCTTTGGACCGCGGCTTCATCGTGGTTACCGGCGATGGCGATGCAGTTGCGAGATTGCAAGAGCTCGCAGCACTCGTTCGGGTTCGGCCCGTATCCTACGATGTCGCCGAGGCAAACGAGCTGCTCCATCCCTAGACCGTCGAGCTCTTGGACAACCGCTTCGAGCGCGTCGAGATTGGAATGGATGTCGGAGACGATGCCGTAGCGCAAAGCGCGATGTCCTAAAGCGAAGCGGAGTCGCCGCAGTTCCGTGCGTTTTGGAAGCTCACCTTTGGAGATGAGTGTGGTCGATGACGCGCGCCACCCCCGGGACTCCGCGAGCGGCCTGCAGCACGAGCGTGTGCGCCGCGCCGCTCGTGACGGTTCCAGCGAGCGTCACCACGCCATGATGTGCGCTCACGTTGATCTTCAGCGCGTTCACGCCGGTTTGCGCCGCGATCGCGGTCTGCACCCGTGCCTGCAACGCCAAATCTGCGGCGATCTCATTCGCGGTCGGCGCGGTCGGGTTGACTCGCAGTCGGTCGTCCACGCCGGCGATGCCGTCGATGGCGCGCACGGCCTGATCGACTTGCGTGCGCTCTGCATCGGAATGGACCTGTCCCGTGAGCGTCACGTGGCGTTGGTTGACGTCCACGTTGACGAGCGTGACGGTGGCCGGGTCTATGCCGGCGATGCGTGCCTTCACCTGGGCTGCGATGAGAGCATCGTTGGCCTGTGCTTTGGCCCGCTCTTGCTGCGCAGGACTGCAGCCGACGAGCGCGACGAGTAACGCCATAGCCAAGATCCGAGATGTTTTCAGCATTGCGCTGTTCCTATCGTGTGCAAGCGCGGGCTTTCCCTTCAGCGTGGCCGCGCCGGGCTAGCGCAGCGTGCGGGAACGGGTGAACGGCCACACGTCGACGGGCGAGCCCGGAGCCACGCTCGTCATGCCTTCGGGCACAACGACGATCCCGTCGGCGAACGCGAGGATATGCGTCTGCGACGACGTGCCGAACAGAGGCCTTGCGCGCAATCCGTCCGGCGCGCGCGATAGCTGCACGGGAACCCGGTGCTCCAACCCTGCTCCAACTTCGATCTTTTCGGACAGCACGGCGCGCGAGGGCAGCGTGTCGTCAACTTTTGCGAACATGCGCAGCAAGATCGGCTTCGCCAACGCCTCGAACATCACGAGTGCGGAGACGGGGTTGCCCGGCAGACCCAATACGGGGCGATCGCCGACCATGCCGAGCAGCACCGGGCGCCCTGGGCGAACGGCGACGCCGTGCACGATGACGCCCGGATCGCCTGCTTCGCCTACCAGGCCCGGTGTGAAATCCCGGGCGCCGACGCTCGACCCTCCGGAGATGACGACCCCGTCGCATTCGCGGAGCGCCCGTGCAAGCGCACGCGCGAAGATCGGTCGATCGTCCGGCACTCGTTCGTATCGCCGGGGAGAAAAACCAAGCGCGGAAAGCGCGCCGCAGATCGCTGTGCCGTTGGATTCCCGGATCTGTCCGTGCCGAAGCAGCTCTCCGGGCGCGACCAGCTCGTCGCCCGTGATGAGCACGCCGATCACCGACGGAACGAAGGCTTCGACGGAAGCGACGCCCGCGGCCGCGAGCAATCCTAAAGCCGGCGGATCGATGACGTGACCGGCGGAGAAGAGCGCGTCACCTGCGGATACGTCGCTGCGCGCAAGGTTGATCCGGTCCGCCGCGTCTGCGCCGTCGAAGACGAGGACCTCATCGCCCGCGCGGGTCGTGTCTTCCACCTTCACGATGCCGGTGGCGCCATCGGGTACTGCACCGCCGGTCGCCACTGCGATGGCGCTTCCTCGTACGACACGCATGCCTGGCGCCGTGCCCATGAGCACTTCGCCCGAGCAGCGAAGCCGCACGGGCGCAGCCTTTGAGGCGTCACGCACCTCGTCGGCGATGACCGCAAACCCGTCCACCATCGAGCGGTCGAACGCCGGGACATCTTCCTGGGCCGACACCGCCTGCGCAAGGATCCGCCCTTCGAGCGCATCGAGGGCGACGCGTTCGCGTGCGGCCATCCGAACCGGAAACGCCGCCATCGCCTCCAGCGCCTTGGCTATGGAGACCCGGCGCAAGGGTGTGCGGACCGTTGCTATGATGGACCCTCCCAGACGCCGATATTCTTCTAGGAAGACCGAATATCGCCTGGAGGAGCACATGTACCCACATCGCCTCGACGACCTCTTGATCGGCATCGTCGAAAAAAACACTTCCGATCTCCACATCGTCGTGGGCAGCCCGCCCATGATGCGCTTGCACGGCAAGCTCCAACCGATGGTTGATGAAAAGATTTCGCCCGAGGACGCGCAAGCGCTGCTCACCTCCATCTTGACCAAGGAGCAGGTCGACTCGCTGAATGCCCAACGCGAGATCGACCTGGCGTACGCCATGGTCGGCGTGGCGCGCTTCCGCGTCAATGCCTGCTTCGAGCGTGGAAGCGTATCGGCGACCTTCCGGAATATTCCGGATACCCCGCCCTGGCTCGAGGAGATGGGCTTTCCCGATGTGGTCGGCGCGCAGACGCTGAAACCTCGCGGTCTCGTGCTCGTCACTGGGCCCACCGGTTCGGGTAAGTCGACGACGCTCGCGGCGATGATCAACTTCATGAACCGCCATCGCAATGCTCGCGTCATCACCATCGAAGATCCGATCGAATTTCTCCACTCGAACATCGAGTGCATCATCACCCAGCGCGAGCTCAACCGCGACACCCACTCGTTCGCGGCCGCGTTGCGCTCGGCGCTGCGTCAAGACCCGGACATCATCCTCATCGGCGAGATGCGCGACCTCGAGACGATCGCGCTCGCGCTCACAGCGGCGGAGACCGGTCACCTCGTGCTCGGAACGCTGCACGTGACCTCCGCGGCCGAGTCCATAAACCGCATCATCGATGTCTTCCCTCCCGAACAACAAGAACAGATCCGCTTGCAGATGGCGAGCGTGCTGGAGGCGGTGTTCACGCAGACGCTCGTCCCCAAGATCGATGGCTCGGGCCGCGTTTGCGCGATGGAGATCCTCTTGGGCACGCCCGCCGTGCGCAACCTCATCCGCGAGAACAAACCGGCGCAGATCGTCAGCGCAATGCAGACCGGCCAGAACATCGGCATGCAAACGCTCGACCGTCAGTTGGCGAAGTTCGTCAACGATGGTCTGGTCACGCTCGATGCGGCGCTCGAAAAGGCGCTCATCCCCGACGAAGTGCGGCGTTACGTCACGCAAAAAGATGAGCCGCGCCGCGC
>JAJPHJ010000146.1 GCA_021325335.1 Pseudomonadota bacterium
CCCGGGATGTCGCACCGCACGATCGATCTCGATGCGGACACGCTGTTCCACACCCTTTTCTCCGATTTTGCGCTCCAAGACGACGGAACGACGTACGTCGAAACGGGCGACATCCCAGCCATGTGGCTGCGCGATTCTTCCGCACAAAGCGCGCCGTACGTGCGCTTCGTCAACGCCTATCCACAGCTGCAGAACATCATCCGTGGGGTGGTGCAGCGCAACGCTCGCAACGTCCTCACCGATCCGTATGCCAACGCCTTCACCCGCAGCTACAAGATCTGGGAAGAAAAATGGGAGATCGACTCGCTTGCGTACCCGATAGTGCTCGATTCGTTGTACTGGCGCACGACGCGCGACCGTGCCATGTTCACCCCGCAGCTGCTCTGGTCGTTCGAGCACATCGTCGCGACCTACGAATGCGAGCAGCAGCACAGCTCGTGTTCGAGATACCGGTCGCCCTTTCTCTCCGATCATGGGGCCGGGGCGCCCTATGCCGACACCGGAATGATTTGGGGAGCCTTTCGGCCCTCGGACGACCCCGTGCGCTACGCATACAACATCCCGCAAGAGCTCTTCGCAGCGTATCAACTGGACGAGCTTGCGCGACTAGCGGTCATCGGTTTTGGCGATGCACGGCTCGCCGCGCGTGCGAGCGGGCTCGCGGAACAGATCCGGCTCGGCGTCGAGCGCTACGGCATCGTCTACGACTTCCGCTACGGATGGATGTATGCATACGAGGTTGACGGTCTCGGGAATTTCATCCTGATGGACGACGCCAACATCCCGAACCTCCTCACGCTTCCCTTCGTGGGCGCCGTGCCGCGCTTCGACCCAGTCTATCTCAACACGCGTCGATTCTCGCTGTCGACGGACAATCCGTATTATTACCGCGGAGCCTACGCCGCCGGTTTGGGAAGCCCGCACACCCGCACGGGCTGGGTATGGCCGCTGGGCATCTTGGGCCAAGCGCTCACGGCCGCGACGGCCGGCGAGGTGGACGAGTCGCTCGGCGAGCTTCGAGCTTTAGATGGAGGAAGCGGTCTTTTCTACGAGAGCATCGATCCGAACACGCCCTGGCATTACAGCCGCAGCGAATTCGGCTGGGCAAACGCGGTCTACGCCGAGCTCATCTTCCGCTGCGTTGCCGGCCTTCCCGCGGCCCCGCCGTCAACGCCGAGCATACCGCGCATCATGCCCGGCTCCTACACGCCGCCGCGTATCACCACAGACTATGAAGCGCTCAATTCCGCCGCGACGGTGTATCAGGCGCTCAGCTTTATATTGTCCGGATGTGCGTGTCCTTGAGCGCGCCGGTGTTTCTGGAGCGTCAAAACGGTCCCGGAACCCACTCTCGCATCCAAGTCGGTCTTGTCCATCATATTCTTCATGAGAAAAATGCCAAGCCCGCGCGTGTGCATCAGGTCGCGCGCTGGCCGCGGCAGCGATGGGTCGAAGCCGACGCCGCTGTCCTCTACCCGGATGACCATGTCCGAGCCGTTGAACTCGCACCAGATGCTGTACTCGCGAGTCGACTCGGCGTGCTCGACAGCGTTGTTGCAGGCCTCGCCCACCGCGAGCGCGATCTCGGACTGCTCCTGCGCCGAAAAATCGCAGTACTGAGCAAAACGAACGACGTCCGACCGCGCGGTGCGCACCCAATCCGCCCTGGGCGGGTACTCCCTGCTGAACATCGCTATCATACTCCCCTGTTACCCAGCAAGACCCCGACCATCATGAGAATCAAGAGCGGGACGACATAAATCTGCTGTTTTTGGATATAAGAGAGGACATGAACCAGGTGCGAGCTTGGGTCCTGACCATGGGTCTGTGCCTCGCCGCAACGGGCTGCACGCACCCAAGCATGTTCGACCGCCTCCAATCTCAAGCCCAGGGCTTCGAACACGCGCGCGATCAAACGATGGCCGTGGTGCGGGCCGCTAAGAGCGATATCGACCCGATGGGGTTGGACCTTGTGAACGTCAAGTACGCTGCGCTGCAGTCCAAGGCGAACGATTACCTCGGGCTTGTGGTGGAATCGATCAGCACAAACTCATTTGACGCGAGTAAGAGCGCCGCAGATGCCGCTGCCTTGAGCAAGGCGATCGATGGATTCAACGGAACCGTTCAGCCGCTGCTGCAGGCGCGTGGCGCTTCGCCCGCGCCGCAGATCGTGCAGGCGCCGTTGCCGATCCCGAGTGACTGGGTCTCCACGCTGCAGGCAAGCCTCACTTCGTCATGGCCCGGTTACGGGCAGACGCTTTCGTCCATGTCGGCAGAGCAACGCACGACGCTTGGCGAGCAGGTCAAGAATTCGCTTGCATGGCCGAACTTCCAAGACATCGTGATCGCGGGCGCGAGCGCCCACCCGGCGGCATCGCCATGATGCTTCTTGCGGTTGCCGCCAAAGTGACCCCGCCGCCGGGCACGACGCCCGCATTCGGCTCCGGTCCGTGGCTCATCCTGATGTTGTGTGTCGTCGCCGTGATCGCGATCTTCGTCGCCGTCCTTGCAGCCGGCATCTGGTCGCGACGCAAACATTCAGGCTCGACCGGGTCTCGGCGTGCCCCGCGCTAAGGCAAAGGGCGCGAAAGACGAGGTCGTTCCTGCCGAAGAGCTCGGGGTGCGCGAGGCCGCGCTCTCCAAAGAGCCCAACCCGTCTCTCCGTTTCCTAAAAGTCCTGGGCCCGGGTATCATCGTCGGCGCATCGGACGACGATCCGTCGGGAATCGGCACCTATTCGGTCGCGGGCGCCAGCCTTGGTTATTCCACTTTATGGACCACCATCGCCATGCTGCCCATGATGGCGGCGGTGCAGTTGATCTGCGCCAGGATTGGTTTGGTCAGCGGGAGAGGTCTCGGCGCCATCCTCGGCAAGAGCTTTCCCCGCTACATTGCATACCCAGCCGTGTTCGCGCTCGTCGTCGCCAACACGATCAATGCCGGCGCGGATATCGGCGCGATCGCGGCCGCACTCAATCTCTTGATCCCGCTGCGAATCGTTGCACTCATCATCCCCATCGCCGCGATCCTGCTCGCCGTGCAGATCTGGGGCTCCTACCGCTTGATCTCGAACGTATTCAAGTGGTTGGCGCTGTCGCTCCTCGCGTATATCGGGGCGGCGCTGTTCGCTCATCCAAAACTCGGACAGGTGCTCGTCGGGACCTTCGTGCCCCACATCCACCAAAACGCCGCCTACCTGACCACCCTCGTGGCGCTGCTGGGAACCACCATCTCCCCCTACATGTTCTTCTGGCAGGCAAGTCAGGAGGTAGAAGAAGATATCGCGTTCGGGAGGCGTCAGCTGTGGCAGCGCAAGGGGACGACCCAGGCCGAGCTCACATACACGGCTTGGGATGTCATCGTGGGCATGGCCTTCTCCGAGCTTGTGGCCTACTTCATCATCCTGGCGACGGGCGCCACGCTCTTCCAGACCGGCCACACCCATATCCAAACCGCGGCGGATGCTGCGCGCGCGCTTGAACCACTCGCGGGCCGCTGGTCAAGCTTGTTGCTCGCGTTGGGGCTCATCGGTACGGGTTGTTTGGC
>JAJPHJ010000022.1 GCA_021325335.1 Pseudomonadota bacterium
TCAAATGCCGGGCGACGAGCACCGAAAGCGGACGGCTGACCAATCGTGCGCCGTCACCGGACGAGATGGCGAACTGCCGCGAGTACCTCGATCGCGAACTGCAGATCGTATCGCCGAAGGTGATCCTCGCGCTCGGAGCGCCGGCGGCAAAATCATTTCTCGGCCGCGACTTTTCAATCACGCGCCAGCGCGGCATTTGGTACCCGGGGCCATTTGGAACCGATCTCATCGTGACGTTCCATCCCGCCTACATCTTGCGGTTGACGGGCGGCGAGATCAACCGGGTCAAGAAGCTCGTGTGGTCGGATCTCTTGGCCGTCAAGGCAAAGCTCGAAGCGCTCGCTCACCCGGCCGAAGCGGAACCTGCGGTGGTAGAGGCGTCGAACTTGCGCTTGGATCTGCAATGAGCAAGACGACGGCGGTTGCGGCGGCGCCGGCGGCGCCCAATCGCAACGCGCAGGAGATCTGGTGGGCAGGGCGCGCGCGCGAGCGCGGCGTCAGCGCTGCAAGCGATCTTCAAGCTGCGCTCGCATTGCAGGCCTACCGGCAGCGGCAGATCTACCGGGCCGCGACGAAGGAACTGCACGCGGATCCCCTCCAGATCAGCGTCCTGCCGCGCGAGCTGCGTGGCCGCCTGGTGACGGAATTGCCGCTGTCGAGCATTGCGCTCTCCACTCAAGCGACCTCTCGCGATGCGCAGACGACAAAGTTCTTGTTCGACCTGCGCGAGGGCCACCAGGTGGAGGCGGTGCTCATGCGCCACCGCGGCGGACGCACGACCGCGTGCATCTCCTCGCAAGCAGGCTGCGCGTTGCGCTGCGATTTCTGCGCCACGGGGCAAGGAGGCTTCGCGCGCAATCTCTCGGCGCTCGAGATCTTCGATCAAGCGGTCTTTCTCGCGCGCGCGGCGCGCGGTGAGGAGCGCGTGCTCACGAACTTGGTATTCATGGGCATGGGAGAGCCGTTTCTCAATTACGACGCTGTCATGGATGCTGTCGCCCTGCTCAACGATCCGCAAGGCTTTGGCCTCGGCGCGCGCCGCATGACGATCTCGACGGCGGGCGTCGTGCCCGGGATCGAACGCTTCACCGCTGAAGACGTGCAGGTGAACCTCGCGATCTCGCTGCATGCGGCCGACGATGAGCTGCGCACTCGTCTCATGCCGATCAACAAGAAGTGGCCGATCGCGAAACTGATGGAAGCGGTCTTCGCGTACGTGGACCGGACCCGTCGCAAGGTGTTCTACGAGTACCTCATGCTGTCAGGGGTCAACGATAGTCTCGACGATGCGCGCAGGCTCGCGGACTTGCTCGGCGGCCCATTGCATCATGTCAACCTCATCCCATACAACGCCACCGACGCCTCCTACGAGCGCAGCCAGCTGACCCGGGTGCGCCGATTCTCCGAGCTGCTCCAAGAGCGAGGCGTTCCCACCACCGTGCGGCACACGATGGGCGACGATATCGCCGCGGCCTGCGGCCAGCTGCGCGTGGATGCTCGGACCGGGCGCGAGCAGGAAGCCTAGCGTTGCGATGGCTTCATGGCAAGATGTTCGCCGGATCGCGCTCGCGCTGCCCGGCACGAGCGAAGAGCGGTCGTCCAGCGGTCGTTGCGCGTGGCTTGTCAACAAGAAGTTCTTCACCTGGGAAAGGCCGCTGCGGCGCTCCGACCTCGACGCGCTCGGCGACGCCGCGCCCAAGGGACCGATTCTGGGCGTACGGACCTCCGATCTGGAAATGAAAGAAGCGTTGCTCACAAGCAATCCAAAAGTCTTCTTCACGACCCCTCACTTTGATGGCTACCCGGCCGTGCTCGTGCAGTTGAAGAAGATCGCACCCAAGACGCTCAAAGAGGTCATCGTCGAGGCCTGGCTCGCGCGCGCTCCGAAACGCGCCGTCGCGACTTACTTAGAAGGCGCAAAGACCTCCGGACGGCGCCATGCTTGAGGTCGATCGCGTTTCGAAGAGCTTCGGGCAAGTGCGCGCCGTGAGCGAACTCTCGTTTCAATCTCGCGAGGGTGCAGTCTTCGGTCTGCTCGGCCCTAACGGTGCCGGCAAAACCACCACCATCCGCATGATCTTGGACATCCTGACGCCGGACGCGGGTCAAGTGCGCTGGAACGGCAAGCGGGTCGACTCGGACCTGCGCCACAGCTTCGGCTACCTGCCCGAAGAGCGCGGGTTGTATCCGAAGATGAAAATCCCGGAGCAGATGCTCTTCTTCGCGCGGCTGCACGGGATGACGACGACTGACGCTCGAGCGCGCATCGCAGAGCTGTTCGAATCGTTCGGTCTCAGCGACAAGCTCAAAAGCACCCCGATCGAGCTCTCCAAAGGCAACCAGCAGAAGGTCCAGTTCATCGTCGCGATCCTGCACCGTCCTCCGCTGCTCGTCCTCGACGAGCCCTTCTCCGGCTTCGATCCGATCAACGTTGAAGTCGTCAAAGACGCGGTGCGCGACCTCACCGCGCGCGGCACGACCGTCTTGCTGTCAAGCCATCGCATGGAACAAGTCGAGGAGCTCTGCCACGACATTTGCATCATCGACCGCTCGCATAGCGTGCTTTCAGGCGACTTATCCACGATCAAGCGGACGTGGCCGGATCGATTCATCCGGATGACGAGCCTTGCGGATATGAGTTTCCTCGACGCGTTCTCGGGCGTGAGTCCTCGATTGAGCGCCGATGGGATCTGCGATGTGAAGCTGCCGCCGGACGTCGACCCAGCTGCGGTGCTGCGCGCGGCGGTTGCACAAGGCCCAATCGACCACTTCGAAGTCGTCGAACCAAGCTTGAACGATATCTACTTGCACTACGTGAAACCCGAGGATTCGCGCGGATGAAGACGGTCGGCATCCTCGCAGCCCGCGAATATCTCACCCGTCTGCGCAGCAGAGGATTCATCATCGGCACTATCTTGGGTGTGCTCGGCATCGTCGGTCTTTCATTCGTGTCGGTTGTCGGCAACATGCTCAGCGACGTGTTCACGATCTCGCTCGCTCTCGTGGCGCCCGATGCCGGCACCCGCACGTCGCTGCGCGACAGCCTCGGCAGTGATTACAAGGTCACCGTCTTGCCGTACGACAGCCGCGGGCCACAGCTGCCGCAATCGTTGCGCGAGCAAGTGGTGAAAGGCAAGTATGACGCGGCGCTCGTCGCCTACCGGGACCGTCACCACGATCTGGCCTTCGCGTTCTATCCGGCGAAGTCGTCGAGCCTGGAGAACCAAGACTCATTGCGTCAACGGATGCTCGAGCCCGTGCTGCATGCCGACCTGTCGGGCGCGGCAGCCAAAGACGCGCAGCGAGCGATCAACTTCAGATTCACGACGACCACCCTGAACGCGCGCTACAAATCCGCCGCGCAGGCCGGTCTCGCCCAGGCGCTCGTCTACTTCTTGCTCTTGCTCCTGTACATCGCCGTGATCATGTACGGAGTGTACGTCGCGCAAGGCGTCATCGAAGAGAAATCCAACCGCATCATGGAGATCATGATCGCCGCCGTGCGGCCGGGCCAGCTGCTCGCGGGAAAGATCCTCGGCATCGGCGCGCTCGCGCTCACGCAGATGTGCGTCTTCGCCCTGGCCGCGGGCGCCATGCTCCTGGTCGTGGCCGTCAACACGACGAACCGGATGCCGTCGCTCGGCGCGGCAGCCGGCGCGCAGAGCCACCAAGCCGCGGCGGCCATCGCGACCGTGCCGCCGTCCACGATCGTCTACCTGCTCGTCTTCTTTCTGCTCGGCTTCTTCTCGTATTCGACCATGTTCGCGGGCGTCGGAGCGCTCGCGAGCAAAGCGGAAGACGTGCAGCAAAGCAACGGCATCCTCATCGGTCCCGTGATTTTGGCGTACATCTTATCCATCGTGGCGCTGCAGGATCCCGACAAGCCGTTCTTGGTCTGGGCCTCGCTCGTGCCGCTTCTCAGCCCGATGCTCATGTTCACCCGCGTCGCGACGTCGAGCGTCCCCTTCTGGCAGATCGCGGTCGCGATCGGAGGGTCGCTGCTCGCCATCTGGCTCTTCACGCTGCTCGCGGCGAAACTCTATCGGGTAGGCGTGCTCATGTACGGCAAGCCGCTCTCCCCGAAGGAGATCTGGCGGGCGCTGCGGTCACCCTCGTAGAACGCCCGGGCGATGGCGGCACGACCGAAGCCCACCATGGATGAGATCACGGCGCTTGCAAAGCGCCGCGGTTTTATCTTCCCTTCGAGCGAGATCTACGGCGGCATCAACGGCGCCTGGGACTACGGCCCGGTGGGTGTCGAGCTCAAGCGCAACGTGCGCCAGGCTTGGTGGCGCGACGTCGTCGAGCTGCGCGACGACGTCGTCGGCGTCGACACCGCGATCCTCATGTCGCCGGACGTGTGGAAAGCTTCGGGACACCTCGAGCATTTCTACGACATGATGGTGGACTGCCGCACCTGCAAGAAGCGTTTTCGCGCCGACCAGATCGCGACCGACCGCTGCCCCTCGTGCGGCAACCAAACGCTCACGCCGCCGCGCGTCTTCAACATGATGTTCCGCACCTCGATCGGCGCGATGGAAGATGCTTCCTCGGCGGCTTATCTGCGCCCGGAGACCGCCCAGGGGATTTTCGTCGATTTCAAGCTCGTGGCGCAAACCGCCAGACGCAAACCGCCTTTCGGCGTCGCGCAGATCGGCAAAGTGTTTCGCAACGAGATCACACCCGGCAACTTCATCTTCCGCTCGCGCGAGTTCGAACAGATGGAGTTGGAATATTTCGTGCCGCCGCAGCCCGAGAGCGAAGGCTTGCGCTGGTTTTCGTACTGGGTGGGCGAGCGCTACGATTGGTTCATCCGGCTGGGCGTGCAGCCCGAGCGCGTGCGCCGGAGGGAATACAGCGGCGCAGACCTCGCGCATTACAGCAAGGCGACCACCGACATCGAGTACGACTTCCCGTTCGGATGGGGCGAGCTTGAGGGCATCGCCCACCGCGGCTCCTACGACCTGGAACAGCACGTCGCCGGCAGCGGCAAAGATCTCGCGTTCTTCGACGAGGAGTCGAAGGAGAAGTACATCCCCGCCGTCATCGAGCCATCGCTCGGCGTGGATCGCGCGCTGCTCGTCTTCTTGCTCGACGCCTACGAACGCGAAGACGATCGCACGGTGCTCCACCTGCATCCGCGCCTGGCGCCGTACAAGTGCGCTGTCTTCCCGCTCGTGCGCAACAAGCCCGACATCGTGGCGCTCGCGCAAAGCGTCGAGCGCGCGCTGCGGCCGCACATGCGGACCGTTCTCGACGATTCGGGCAACGTCGGCAAACGGTACTACCGCCAGGACGAGATCGGAACGCCTTTCGGCGTGACCGTGGACTACGAGAGCCTCGAGCGCCAAGACGTCACCGTGCGAGATCGCGACACCAAAGCGCAAGAGCGCGTGAGCATCGACCGTCTGCGCGAGTACTTGTCCGAGAAGCTCGCGTAGTATCTCGTCCAATCGCGCTTTCAGACAGGTCGCATTCTGTCCCGCATCAAAGTACTAAGGTGCACCTATGGGGGAAGAATGAAGCTAAAATCGCGCA
>JAJPHJ010000012.1 GCA_021325335.1 Pseudomonadota bacterium
GCCGCTTGCGCGAGCATCGTGCGCGCTTTGCCGGCCGCGTCGCGAGCAGCATTGCCGGCCATGAAAGTGACGCGGCTCGAGTACGAGCCCAGATCCACAGGGGTGAGGTCGGTGTCGCCGTAGCAGACGTGCACGTCCATCACGTCGATGCCGAGCGTCTCGGCGACGATCGCGGCGAGCATGTGGGTCGAACCCTGGCCGCACTCGCTCGTTCCCGAGAGGATCGTCACGCCGCCGCCGCGATCGACCTTGACGATGGCGCCCGATTGCGGCATCGGATTCCAGTAGATCGGCAGACCCGCGCCGCACAGGTACGAACTCGCCGCGATACCGATACCCTTGCCGCGGGGCAGCTTGCCGCGCTTGCGCCCGTACTCCGTGTGGCTCGTCGCAGCATCGATGCACTCGCGCAATCCGCACGAGGTCACGCGTAGGCCGTTCACGGTGACAGAATTCGGATCGACGGCGATGCGCTTGCGGTACTCGGCGGCATCGAGACCCAACGCATCGGCGATCTTGTCGAGCTGGTTCTCCAGCGCAAAGCGCGGCTGCGTGGTGCCGTGGCCGCGCTTGGGTCCGCAGGGCGGCTTGTTCGTGAAAACGCGGCAGCCGTCGAACTTATAGGCCGGCACCTTGTAGGTGACAGTCGTCAAGGCCCCGGTGTAGTAGGTCGTCGCGACGCCATACGAGCCATACGCTCCGCCGTCGAGCCAGGACTGCAGATGGATCGCCGTGATCGTGCCGTCGCTTTTCACCCCGGTCTTCAGCTTGAAGCGAACCGGATGGCGGCCGCGGTGGGCGTAGAAGACTTCTTCTCTCGTCAGGGCGATCTTCACCGGACGGCCGGTCTTCATGGCGAGGTATCCCGCCGCAAGCTCGTGTGCGAACGGCTCTGTCTTGCCGCCAAAACCGCCGCCGACGGGAGGCGCGATGACGCGCACGTGGCTGCCCGGCAGATGCAACACGGCTGCGGCGATGCGATGCAGATAGTGCGGCGTTTGCGTCGAGCACCACAGCGTCAGCTTGCCGTCGCCGGCAAAGCTTGCGACCACCGCGTGCTGCTCGATCGGTGCGTGCGTGTTGCCTTCGAAGAAGTATTCGTCTTCGAAGACGCGGTCCGCCTGGGCAAAACCTTGGGTTACGTCGCCGAACTCCAGATGCACTTCCTTGTGCACGTTGTTCGTGCGCCGCGGATTGGGATGGATCTGCGGCAGGTCCGTGCGCAAGGCATCGTCGATAGACATGATCGTCGGCAGCGGTTCGTACTCGACCTCGATCAGATTCAAAGCTTCCTCTGCTGTGAGCTCGTCATCTGCGACGACGCAGGCGATCGGATCGCCGACGTAGCGCACCGTGTCGATGGCCATGACCGTCTCGTCGGGGCTTGATGGCAGAATGCCATAGCGGACGGGGAGATCGGCTCCGGTCGCGACCGCGACGACCCCGGGAAGCGTGAGGGCCTTCGAAGCGTCGATGCGCTTGATCCGAGCGTGTGCGTGCGTGCTCCGCAGCATCTTTCCGTACAGCATGTTCGGGAGAAAGATGTCGTCTGCAAAACGGTCCTGCCCCGTGACCCGCGTGAAGCTGTCGGTCTTCGGCATCGCCTTGCCGACGACGGAAAATCCCTCGGGCTTGTCCAGCGGCGATGCTGCGGCATGGACGACGACTGCCGTGCTCGCCGAGCCTTCTGTGAAGGGACGCGCGTCGCCGTCGGGATTGGTGGCGGTCGATACCGCCGGCAGGTCTGCTTCAGACATCTTTCGATCCGTGCGGCATCCGCTTCGCCGCGAGCGCGATGGCTTCGACGATCTTCGTGTAGCCGGTGCAGCGGCATAGATTGCCGGCGATGGCCTCGCGGATGACGGCCTCGCTGGGAGCGCGCTGTTGTTCGACGAGCGCCGCGCCCGTCATGAGAAAGCCGGGCGTGCAATAGCCGCACTGCGCGGCCCCGCACTCCGCGAACGCTTGTTGAATCGGATGCAACCGCGGGCCATCGGCCAAGCCCTCGACCGTGCGAATTGCGTGGCCCTCCGCCTCAACCGCGAGGGCGAGGCAGCTCAGGATCGGTTCGTCGTCGATCAGGACGGTGCACGCGCCGCAATGGCCCATCTCGCAGCCGTGCTTGGTACCGGTCAGGCCGAGATCTTCGCGCAGGACCTCGAGGAGCGTCTTATTCGGGTTGCAAGCGCACTCGACGTCCTGGCCATTGATCCGCAGCGTCAACAGCGTTTTTGGGGGTGCGACGGTCATGTTTGCCCTGGCTCTGTTCTCATAGCTGAACGATCGTTCAATCGCCAGTATGATTTTACCAAAAGTCTGAAGCGTTGAGTAGGGGCCTAGAACGCTCCAAGCCCGGCCGGCGTTCCGACGCCGGTCGGACCATCGTAGCCGGCTTTCGCCGTGCACAAGAAGCTATTGCTGCAGCTTCCGTTCGAGCCTGACGTCACGTCGCGTAACGACGCCTTGTGACTGTAGGGGAAAGATCCGTACGTCAGCGAGCCGCCGTTGCCCGCGAGGGCGTAGACCGCCGCGATGATCGGAGTCGAGGCGCTCGTGCCACCCGCGATGCACCAGCCCACGCACCCTTTCGCGCCCCCGAAGCTGTCATAGCTCGCAACACCGGTGTTGGGGTCCGCGACTGCGGCGACGTCGTTATCGATCCGCTTTCCGCACACGCTGGTATACGCCGAACCGAGGCTCTTCTGCCAGGACGGTTGCGCGATGTACAGACTGCAGCGGCTGCCGCTGCCTTGCCAAACGGTTTCCGACCACGAGCCCGCGTTAAAGGCGAGGGTCGTGCCGCCGACGGCCGTGACGTATTGCGAAGTAGCGGGATACCCCTCGTTCGGATTGTCGTATCCCGAGTCGCCGCTCGCCACCGCGATCATGATCCCCGGACGATTGAAGTGGACTTCGTCGCCAGTCTCGCTTGCGTACTCGTTTCCGTTCCAGCTATCGGAGATCTCGTTTGCGCTGCACGTCACCGCGGCCGTGTCTTCGGCCGTGTAGAGATCGCTGTTGTTCGGGCTGTTCGCCTCGACCAAAAGAATTCGGCAATTCGGACAGACCGCGGAAACCATGTCCACGTCGAGCGATTCTTCGGCTTCCCATCCGCCCGTTGAATCGGTGCCCGGCAGCGGCGCGCTGATCCCCGACTGGTTCACTTTCAAGAAGCACCCGTTCGCCGTGGTGCAGGCCGGTAGCGCGAACGTGGAGCGGTATGCGGCGAGGTCACCCTCGGCCCGCGGGTCGTCGTAGGCATCGACGATGGCAACGATCTGACCGGTCCCGTTTACGCTCGAAGCGCCCGCAAGACCGTAGGCGGCCTGCAGGTCCGTCGGGCCGTAGCCTGCCGGCCCTGAGGACAGCGGACGGGCGATGTCGCTACGCAACCAGGTCATGCATCGCGCAACTCCTGAGGGCGCGGCAGGGCAGATCGCTTGCGAAGGACCGGGACCCACTCGTTCGGGCACGGCCGCCGCGTGCGAAGGCCGGAGCGCAAGCGCGACCCGATACTGCCCGGCGCGAAACGTCGTGCACGACTGTGTGCGGGGAGTCGGCGTCGCAGTCGGCGATGTGACTTGTGGCGCGGGAGCGACCGAAGAACCTCCACCGCCTCCGCCGCAGGCGGTGCCGAGCAAAGCGCCCGCGCTGACTACAAGTCCGATCGCGATGACGGCGAGGGGGGAGTGCGGACGGCGGGTGAGCGGTCCAAGCGGCCGGGCAGGGTCAGACACAGATTCGGCTCCTCGAAAGGGTTCTTGTCCCGTTGGATTCAGCAATACGCAAAATGTTACCCTACCGACGAGCGGCCTAGGGCCCGCGACCTTCGGGTCTCCCAGCTCTTAGACTTTCAGCTCCACCTTGTCGAGCGCAAGCTTGGTGCTCACCACATGCCGGTTGAGCCGCAGTTCTTCGGGTTCAAAACCGAACGCCAGCCCCAACAGTTGCGGGAGATGGAAGATCGGCGTGCCTATCTGCTCCTTGACGACGCCTTCGGCATCGGGTTGCTGTCCGTCGAGGTTGAGATGGCAAAGCGGGCACGGTGTCACGAGGACGTCTGCGCCCTTGTTCTTAGCTTCGAGGAGATGTTTGCCCGCCATCTTGAGCGACGTATCTCTATTGAAGGTGAGCATCGGGAAACCGCAACACTTGCTCTTGCCGTGATACTCGACCGGAGTCGCGCCGACGAGTTCGATGATCTGCTCCAAGTAGGTTGATCTTTCCGGCCTCTCACGCAAGCCGAGGTGCTCCTCCGGACGTAGGATGTAACAGCCGTAGAAGGGAGCCACCGCAAGCCCGGTAAGCTTGCGCTTGACGAGCGGTCGTATGCGCTCGAGGCCGATGTCTTCGACGAGCATCCAGAGCAAGTGCTTCACTTCAGTCGTCGCGCCATATTGGAAGCCGCTTTCGAGCAGCGTACCGTTCACGCGCTGGAGCAGCTCTTCGTCGTGCGATAGCTTGTATTGCGCACCGCTCAACACGCCTTGACACGTGCTGCAGATGGTCATGAGCGCTGCGCCTTCGCGTTCTGCCATGGCCAGGGTCAGGGCATTGAGCGAATATGCAAGCTCGGGGTTCTGTTCCGTGAGCACGCCCGCTCCGGTGCACGGCGCTTCGTACAGCTCCGCCAGTTCGAGGCCGAGCGTCGGCGCGATCTTTTGCATCGAGACGTAGAGCTCCGGACACGCTCCTTTGGAAACGCAACCCGGCCAGAATGCAACCTTCATCATATTCTCCGTTATTTGATCCCGCCCAGGCGCTTGAAGATGGTCTTGATGCGCTCCAGGTGCGGGATCTTGTGATGGATGATCGGCGGCAGTTTCCCCGCGCGCATCATGTTGAACGCCGCCGGCAACGACGCCAGTTGCGCCCGGATGTTGAAAAGCCCGAACGACTTCGGCATGAGGGTGAGCTCGTTGAGGCGTCCGCTGTCGCGTACCGAATCCGCGAAGGCCTCTGCGTGGCGCGTTCCGGCATTGTCGGTGAAGCCCGCTTCGACGGCCATGCGCCGCAGCTTGAGGATTTGCTCCAGTGGGGCGACGCCCTTGGGACAAACGCTCACGCACTCGTAGCAATGCGTGCAATCCCACACGCCGTCTGGCTTGCTGTACTCCCCCAGCCGCTGCGTGGTCTTGTCGTCGCGCGGGTCAGCGCTGTAACGGTACGCCTTAGCCAGCGCAGCGGGACCGATGAAGTTGGGATTGACGCCGTAGGATTCGCAGTCCATGAGACACAGACCGCACGAGATGCAGCTCACCTCCTGGATGAGATTTTCCATAGCGTCGTTCGGGACTCGGTATTCTTCGCCGCTTGGCACGGGCGTCTTGTTCTCAAGCCAGGGTTTGACTTTACGGTTCTTCTCCCAAAACGGCGTCATATCGGCTACGAGGTCCCGGATGACCGGCATCGACGGAGGCGACTCGACCGTGACCTTGCCGTCTTGCGCGACGTCGCGGAGCTTCGAGATGCACGCGAGACGCGCGTGTCCGTTCACCCACATGCCGCACGAGCCGCAAATGGCGCTGCGGCATGCGCAGCGCACCGCCAGGCTCTCGTCTTGGTATTCGCGGATCGCGATGAGCGCGTCGAGCACCATGGCCTGGTCGTCAAGCTCGACTTCGAAGGTCTGGTAGCGCTTGGCGGGGGCGTTTTCGTACGGTGGCGGATAAGGGCGGGTCGTGCCGGGTTTCGGTGCCTGAGTCCGGTCGTAGCGACCGACTTCGATCGTCCATTTCATGGTCAGTACGTCCGTTCTTGCGGCGGCCACTTGGTGATGGTCACCGGCTGGTAGTCGATCTTTGGAGGCCCGCCGTCGCCGTAGCGGATGACGACGTGTTTGAGCCATTCGGCATCGTTGCGCTGCGGGTAATCCGTCCGCGATTGCGCTCCTCGGCTCTCTTTGCGGGTGATCGCGCCGTAGATCGTGGCTTCGGCGCAATCGAGCATGAAGCCGAGTTCGAGGACGAAGGTGAGCGCTTGGTTGTAGATGCGGCTTTTGTCGCCGACCGCGACTGAAGCGTAGCGGCGTTTGAGCGCCTGCACGCCCGCGAGCGCCTCGTTCAATCCGGCTTCGTCGCGATACACGCCGACCTTCTCATCCATGAGCGTGCCGAGCTCCAAGCGCAGCCGGGCGTGGGTCTCGCCCGTGTACGGGCGCGTCATCAGCGCGGCGATGCGGCGCTGCTCGCCGGCAAGAAAATCTTCACCCGACGCGGGCGAGGTCACGGTCTTCACGAATTCGGTGGCTGCCTTGCCGGAGCGGCGGCCGAAGACGAGCGTGTCGAGCAGCGAGTTGGCGCCGAGCCGATTGCCGCCGTGGACGCTGACGCATGCGCACTCGCCGGCCGAATACAAACCGGGAATGGGAGACGCCCCGTTGACATCGGTCTTGACGCCGCCCATGATGTAGTGCATTCCGGGTCGCACGGGTACGGGGTCGGTGATCATGTCGATCCCCAAGAAATCGAGTGCGATCTCGTGGATCTGCGGCAGCTTGCTCATGATGAGGTCCGCGCCGAGGTGGCGCAGGTCGAGCAACACGTTGCCGTCGATACCGCGGCCCTCCGCGATCTCGACGGTCTCTGCCCTGGAAACCACGTCGCGAGAAGCGAGCTCCATCATCTTGGGGGCGTAGCGCTGCATGAACCGCTCGCCATCCTTATTGAGTAGGAAGGCGCCTTCGCCGCGCGCTGCTTCCGTCATCAAAAACCCGGAGCCTTTGAGCGTGGTGGGATGGTATTGGACCATCTCCATGTCCATGAGCGGCGCGCCGATGCGGTAGGCAAGCGCGATACCGTCGCCCGTGCAGATGAGCGCGTTCGTGCTGGGTTCGTAGACTCTGCCCATGCCGCCGGTCGCCACGATCACCGCCTTGGCGCGCACGAGATTGAGCTCTCCGCTCAGCATGTCTATCGCCACCACGCCGCGGCAGGTGCCGTCCGGAGCGTAGAGTGCCGTCGCGAACCATTCCTCGTAGACTTTGACGTCGGCTTTGAGGATCTGATCGTATAGGGTATAGAGCAGCGCCTGACCCGTGATGTCGCCGACGAAATAGGTCCGCGCTTTGGATGCTCCGCCGAAGGCGCGAGTGCCGAGGCGGCCTTCGTCGTCGCGATAGAAGATGACGCCCATGTGCTCGAGCTCGATGATGTCCTGCGGCGCTTCGCTCGTCATGATCTCGACCGCGTCTTGATCCGCGAGATAATCGCTGCCTTTGATGGTGTCGAAGGCGTGGATCTCCCACGAGTCGCCCGCGCCGATCGCGGCATTAATACCGCCCTGGGCCGCGCCTGAATGGCTGCGCACCGGGTGGACCTTCGAGAGCACCGCGACGTTGGCGCCGCCGCGGGCGGCTTCAAGTGCAGCGCGCATGCCCGCGAGCCCCGCACCGAGCACGACCACGTCATGATCCAAAATCATGCCGGTCTCTTCATGTGGCGGGGAAGTCAAGCCCTGCGCACGCCTGTGCCGTTTGTCGTTGCTTTGGTCAGGCCTTGAGCGGTTCGATCGTGACCGTGCGCATCACGTCGTCGGGCTTGATCGCGCGCGCGACGTCGAGCCCGGATGTGAGGTGGCCGAAGACGGTGTACTGGTGGTCAAGGAAATGCGCGTCCTCGAGGCAGACGTAGAACTGGGATCCCGCGGAATCCGGTGATTGCGCACGGGCCATGGCCACGGCCCCGGCATCGTGCAAGTGCTTGTTGAATTCTGCCTTGAGGTTATAGCCCGGTCCGCCGGTTCCCGTTCCCTCCGGGCAACCGCCCTGGATAACGAAACCGGGTACGACGCGATGGAACGTCAACCCGTCGTAAAACTTGTTTCTCGCGAGTTTGATGAAGGACGCGACCGTGACCGGTGCCTCCTCCGGGAAAAAGCGGAAGGTCATCTCTCCGCGATCGGTGACGATGCGCGCCTGTAACGTCTTCGCCTGATTCGTTAGGCTGATCGTTTCTTGCGTCGAAGGTGGTTGGTGCGTCATGGCGCTGCCTTCTGTCCCTTTTGCGTCCTCCCTCGTCGCAGCGCGATATCGAGTGTTCGCACGTTGACACCCGGGGATGTAGCATGATAGAATCGGCCCTTAGGATGCGATTCGGGCAAATCCGCTCGGGACGCCCTCGGAAAGGAGAGACCGCATTGAACGACCACACGCGTATGGATGTTATGGTCTTTCCGTCCATGCGGGGAGACGCGTGCATGCGCACGCGTAATACCGAGGGTGGAGGTTTCGCAGTGAGGCGGCGTCGGCGCTAGAGCGCCACGCACGCGGTCAGTTTCGCGAAGCCTCCGCCCTCAGGGCGGGGGCTTCGTTCTTTTTGAAAGGAGGTGAGAGATGATGCAACGCTTCGCGTTAGGAGATGCCGCGGTGCAGCGGCAGCGAGCACTGCGCGCTGAGGCTGCGCGAGTCCATCTCGTTGCGAGGTTGCGCCGGTCGCGGCACCGGGTTTCGACCAGGGTCCGCGTCGCCCGCGCACTGCGAGCAGTGGGCTATGCGTTGCTCGACGCAGGGCATTCGCTCGAGCCCGAGAGCTGGCGGTCGGCATAACCTGCTGACCGCCGGCATAGCCTTAGATGGCGAGCCGCTCTTCCGTGGTGAAGAACTGTGCCGTGTACAGCGAGGCATACAGACCGGCGCGCGCCAGAAGCTCGGCGTGTTTGCCTGATTCGACGATGCGACCCCCGTCCACGACGTTGATGACGTCCGCGCGCAAGACCGTGGACAAGCGGTGGGCCACCACGAGACTGGTACGGCCGCGCATGAGCGGCACGAGCGCCTCTTTGATGAGCCGTTCTGAGGTCGAATCCAGCGAACTTGTCGCCTCGTCCAAAATCAAGATCCGGGGATCCTTCAAGAGCACTCGCGCAAGCGCGATACGCTGACGCTCGCCGCCGGAGAGCTTGTGCCCGCGCTCGCCGACCACGGTTGCGAGGCCTTCGGGCAACCCGACGACCACGTCGTAGATGTTCGCAGCCTTGCACGCCTTTAGCAGGTCTTCATCGGATGCCGCCGGATTGCCGTAACGAAGATTTTCCGCGATGGTCGCGTGGAACAGGTAGGTCTCCTGCGTGACGATGCCGATGTTGCGGCGCAGCGAAGCTAAAGTCAGGTCTCGCACATCGTAGCCGTCAACGAGGACCCGGCCTGCCTGTGGATCGTAAAAGCGCGGGAGCAACTGCATGATCGTGGTCTTGCCTGCGCCGCTCGGGCCCACGAAGGCGACAAGCTCGCCGGGCCGCGCATGAAACGAGATTCCGTTCAGCACGGGCCGTTCCGGTATGTATCCAAAGGTGACGTCTTCGAACCGGATGTCTCCCCGTGCGCTTCCGAGCTCCAATGCATCGGTGTTCTGCGGCGCTTCCGGTGTCATGTCCAAATAGTCGAAGATCCGTTCGAACACGGCGAAGGCGCTCACGAGCTGCACTTGCACGCCGACGAGCGCGGACGCGGGTCCGTACAAGCGCGCCAGGTACGCCACAAATGCGACGATCGTGCCGACCCCGAGGCCTTGCGAGATCGCAAGCCAACCGCCAAAGAGCCACACGATCGCGGGCCCGATGATGACCAGCGCTCCGACGAGCGCGATGAACCACCGGCCCACGAGTGCGAGGCGGATCTCCAAGTGCATGAGATCCGTGCCGGCCTCGTGGAACCGAGCCGCCTCCTGGCGTTCTCGCACGAACGATTTCATGAGCGTCACGCCGGAGAGCGACAGCGTCTCCTGAAGCAGGCTCTCGATATGGTCGCGCTGCTCGCGCGTGCGTTTGCGCACGTTGAACATCGTGCGCCCCACGGGTCCGAGCGGGATGACCATGAGCGGCACGACCAGCAGCGAGAGCAGCGCCAGCCGCCAATCGAGCAGGAAGATGGCGAGGAGCGTCGTTGCGATGATCGCGACGTTCGTCACGATTGTCACGAACGTGCCGGTGACCACGTTGTCGATGGCATCGACGTCGCTCGAAACCCGGTTCATGATCTCGCCGGTCTTCGTCGCGGTGAAGAACGACAACGACATGCCGTGGAGATGGCGCACGAGCGCGTCTCGCATGTCGCGCATGATGCCTTCACCGACGTAGGAGTTCAGATATCCCTGCCAGGCGCCGATCGCGCTCGCGATCAGCGCTGAAGCCACCATGCCGCCGACGAGCATGAAGAGCAGGTGCAGGCTCTTGTGCGCGATCGCGCCGTCAATGATCCATTTGGTGAACAGCGGCGGGAGCTGGCCGAGCACGCTTGCGACCAGGATGGCCGCGACGATAAGCGCCTCTTGGCGCCAGTACGGCCTGAAGTAGGTGGCCATCCGCCGCCAATCGATGCGCCGGGGCGGCTTGCGCTCGCCGCTCAGACTCATCGAATGCAAGATGTGCCAAGGTGACCCGCTCAACATCTCTTTGTACTTGGCGGTTGGAGCGCCCGGATTCCCGCCCGGCCTGCTCTATACTTCGAGGCAGTCGATATTGAGCAGCGCCTTGCGCAGCCCGGCGCTCGCCATCCACGCGACGACGAAGGCGGATCCGATCAAGCCCGCCACAACGCCCGCGTTCCCGTGCAAGAGCACGCGAGCGGCGCCCAGCATCCCGGCGCACAGCAGCAGCATTGCAACGCCATTCAGGAATGGGATGACCATGCGGACCCCGCGATTGATCGAATTGGGATTCTCCCAGGCGAAGGACGGAAAGGTCGTGTCGAACGCGAGCCCGCTGCACACCGAAACCACGGACATCAAGACAGCAAACGCTAGCAGCGCGAGCGTGCCCCCGAGATCGAATCCATAACCGTAGGCGAGGGCTGCGGCTCCGAACGAGATGACGATGACCGTCTGTCCCCAAGCGATCGCGAACTTGGCGCGCAGGATGTCGAGCGAACGGACCGGCAGCGCGCGCAACGTGGCGATGGAAGCGTGTTCCAGCGAGAGCGCGGTCATACCGGGATTCAAACCGGCCAGCACGGCGACAAATCCGATTTGGACCATCGCGAGCTGCACGGTCAAGGGCAAGAGAGGCGTCTGCACGCGATGACCGACGAGCAGATATGCCACAAATCCGAGTGACGTGATGTGCGTGAACCACAATTGGGGTGTGCGCACCAAAGTGAGGGCGTCTTTGCGAAACAACGCGATCCACGGAAGGGCCGGTTGCACGAATCGCGAGCGCACGATGGGGGTGCGCGGCGCCACTGTCGTCGACTCGCTCCAGCCTTGCACGAACGTGCTCGAGATAAAGGCGAGCGCTGCTGGACAGAGCACGAGCGTCGCAAAAAGCAAGAACGAGAACCACACCATCGCATCGAGCGGCTTGGGCATCGCCAAGGACGACACGAGATCGCCGGCCCAGGTGCTCGGCAGCCAGACCGGCGCATTGGGCAGCTGCAGCGTCGAAATATCACCGCTGGCTCGCGCGATGCCCGAAAAGCTCGCCACCCAAAACGCCGTCGGCACGACCGCGCCGATGAGCCACAGCGACTCTTTCGCATGCTGCGCAGGGATGTAGCGAAGCGCCAAGATGGTGATCGTGGAGAGCACCGCGTACAGCATCGCCGGAAAGACCGCAACGCCGACGAGCGCGACCGGATATGCCCACCAAGGCGCATGCGTGCCCGCCAAGAATCCGATAACGAACGGCACCAAGAATGTCGCGACGTAGATCTCGTTCTGGAGCACGCCGCTGACGAACTTCGCGACCACGATGCTCGACATGCGCAACGGTTGAGTGATGAGCAACGGCATGTCCGCCGCCAGATACAGATCGCCTAACGCCTGCCCGAAGGCGATAAAAATGTCCGTGAACAGATAGATGAGGAACGCCCACGAGGGGATGCTCCACAACAGCGCCCAGGCGTGTGCTTCCATCAGGGTGCGCGATCCGGCGTACGACCCGGCGAGGATCATGACGAAGAGCAGGAGGCCGGCGGCGCTGGCCACGACGTAGACCGTACGGCTCGACCAATCGCGCCTGGCAGCGAGCGCGCGCTGCACGATCAGCCGCCCGCTCAAGAAAAGCATTTCGGCCACCGGGCTGCGGCGCAAGCCGGGTCGAGCTTCGGCGATCACAAGCTTCGCGCGAGTCCGCGCTCGGCCGGGGTGCCCGTCAGCCCCAAGAAGATGTCTTCCAGACTGTGGTGCCCACGCAGCTCGCGCAACTCGTCAAACGTGCCCATGGCGATGAGGTGCCCGCGATCGATGATCGCGATGCGATCGCACAACGTCTGCGCGATCTCCATGATATGAGTGGACATGAAGATGGCACAGCCCGCTGCGGCCAGCTCGCGAAGGATGTTCTTCAACAACTTCGCGCTGCGCGGGTCCAGACCGACGGTCGGTTCGTCGAGGAAATAGATCTTGGGCTCGTGCAAAAGCGCCGCGCACAACATCACCTTCTGCTTCATGCCGTGCGAGAATCCGCCCAGCAGGCCGTCCGCCTGATCGCTCAAGTCGAAAAGGTCGAGGAGATACGCGATGCGCTGCCCCTTGCGCTCCGCGCTCATCCCGTATATGTCCCCGACGAAGTTCAAGAACTCGAACGCCGTAAGCTTCGGGTACAGCTGCGGCTCGTCCGGGACATACCCGAATATGCGCTTGGCCTGCAGCGGCTGGCGCACGATGTCGAATCCACACAGACGAGCTCTGCCCGCCGTCGGACGCGCGAGCCCGGTGAGCATCTTGATCGTCGTCGTCTTGCCCCCGCCGTTGGGTCCCAAAAAACCGAAGATCTCGCCCGGCTTGACTGCAAACGATACGTTGTTGACCGCAACGGTTGCCCCGAAGCGTTTGGTCAGCTGGTCGGTTTCGACGAGTGCTGCGTCCATTGGTCTTCTCAAGGAATATCGGCGCGTTTGCGAGCGGCACCGTAGGGCGATCGGCGCCGCTCACCCTTTCATACGAAGCAGAGCGTTCGGCGGTTCGACCGGACGGTCGCTGGATGGGCGCGCCCGGTGTGGCGCGAATCAATCACCCTGATGTCCAAACGCGTCTGGGAGGTCGTGTCCTCGGAAGTCGTTCTCGAGTCGCCGTGGTACCGGTTGCGGCGCGATTCGTGCCGCCTGCCTGACGGTTCGCTCGTCGACTCGTACTACGTGCGCGAACACATGGGCTTTTCCGTCACGTTTGCGCTCACGCCCGAGCGCCACGTCGTCTTCACGCGGCAGTACAAGCACGGCATCCGCGAGGTCGTCCTCGAACTACCGGCCGGCATGCAAGAGCAGGGCGAAGACGCGCTCGCGTGCGCGCGCCGCGAGCTCGAAGAGGAGACAGGGTTTGTCGCGGGCCGTTTCGAGCCGGTGGCCGAATTTTGGACCGACCCGACGAGTTCGACCGGACGCTTCTCGCTCTTCATCGCGCACGACGCCACGCCCGACGGCAGCGCTCGCCCGGAAGCCACCGAACAGCTCGACACCGTGCTCGTGCCAATCGACAGAGTCTTAGATCAGGTCCGCCAGCGCCACGTGCGCGCGCAAAGCCAGGTCGCATCCATCTATGCCGCGCTCGACCATTTGCACCTGATCAACCCGCGATAAGCTCGCAATACTTCTCCAGGTCGATGTTGCCACCCGAGACGATTGCGACCACCGGTCCTTGACCGGCCTTGCCCGCGAGCGCCGCCGCCACCGAAAGCGCACCCGCCCCCTCGGCGACGACGCGCGCGCGTTGGGCAAGCAGCCGCATCGCGTCTTGGGTCTGTCTCAGGCTGACCGTGAAGAAGCCGTCGACGAGCGGCGCGATGCGATCCCACATCCTTGGGAACATGCTTTTTCCGCCGGCGCCATCGACGAACGTTGGTTGCCAGCGGGCAAAGACTTGCGGGGAGCCCGCCGCAGCGCTCGCGGCCGCTGGCGACGCCGTGTCGGGCTCGACGCCGTATACTTTGATGTCCGGCTTAATGGCTTTGACCGCGCTTGCGACACCCGTGATGAGACCGCCGCCACCGATCGCGGCGAGTATGGCAACAGTATCTGGCGCGTCTTCGAGAATCTCGAGGCCCATGGTGCCGTGCCCCGCGATGAAATTGTCGTCATCGAAGGGATGGATGAACGTCCCCGGCATGCCGGGAAACGCGCGCTCCTCGAGCGCCTGCCAACAGCGGTCATAGCTCGCTTTTACGACGTTCGCACCGAGCGATTCCATGCGCTCGAGTTTCGCCGCGGGTGCTGTCTCTATCGCGAGCACGCTGCATGGGACGCCTGCCTGGCGCGCGGCATACGCGACCCCTTGTCCTGCGTTGCCCGCGCTGATAGTCCACACGCCAAGGGCGCGCTCCTCTTGGGAAAGCAATGCCACTGCGTTTGCAGCACCGCGTAGTTTGTAGGCGTTGATCGGCTGCAGCGTTTCGAGCTTGAGCCGGATATCGGGCAGCCCGGCGCCGGCCTCGAGCCGGATGAGCGGCGTGCGCACTGCCGTGCCGGCGATTCGCGCCCGAGCTTCCTCGATCTCCCGCAGCGAGATCCTGCGAACGGTCTGCATCACGCCCTCTTGTGGCGGATCTCTCCGCCGACGATCGTCATCACGACGCCGATGTCTTTGATCGTCGCCGGCGCTGCTCGGTCGAGCGGCCGGTCAAGCAAGGCGAAATCGGCCAGCATTCCTCGAGCAAGGCTGCCGCATTCGCGCTCCATGAAACTCAACCTCGCGGCGTCGCACGTGTAAAAACGCAACATCTCCTCCGCGCTCAGGCGCTCCTCTGCCAGATGGTGATTGACTCCCCCGTGGATGCCCAAGAGCGCTGAAAAGGGCGTTATCGGGCTGTCAGAGCCGGCACACACCGTACAGCCCTCGCGCCGGGCGGTGCCTAACCGGTTCATGGATCGCGCGCGCTCTTTGCCGAGCCGAGTCTCGTACAGCGAGCCATCGCCGCCCCACAGATAATCGAAGGCGGGCTGCATGGAGAGCAGGATGCCGACGCGAGCGGCGCGCCGGATGTGATCGGGACGCGCGATCTCGAAGTGATCGATGGAAGGACGCAGCCCCTCAAGCGATCCGCGCCGGCGCGCGACTTCTTCCCACGCCGCGATGGCTTGTTCGATCGCCTCGTCACCGATGGCGTGAACGCCTAGCGAGAGTCTGCTTTCGGCCGCCTCAGCGAAGAGCTCGATGAGGTCGTCCTTGCGGAGATAGAGCGACCCTTGGGTCGGCTTATCGCAATACGCCTCGGTGAGCGCGGCCGTGTGCGACCCTATCGATCCGTCCACGAAGATGTCGCCGCCGAACACGCGTCCTCCCAAGCGCTTCGCCTTTGCGACGCTCGTGGTGCAGGACTTCGAGATCACCCGCACCGGCAGCACGGCGTTGTCGATGTAGATCTCGGCCAGCTGCTCGTACGAAGCGTCGCCTTCGATGACGTTGTGGACGGTCGTGATGCCGGCGCGAAGCGCGGCCGCGGCGGCGGTACGGTCGGCCCGCCGCAAAACCGCGGTCGGAAGGTGGTGCACGAAATCGTACTGCGCCGCGTAGCCGACCTGGCCCGAGAGCCGCCCGGTCGGCGCGCCCGCCGCGTCCTTTTCCACTCCAGGCCGCGTGAGATCGATGCCAAGCAGTGCGAGCGCCGCCGAATTGAGGATGCACGAGTGGCCATCCACGCGGCTGAGGAGCGCGGGTTTGTCATGGGAGCATGCATCGAGTTCCACCCGGGTGGGGACCCGTTGTTCGGCGAGCAAGCGTTCGTCGAAGTTTCCGGCGTAGATGAGGTCATCACCGGTGAGTGCCGCCACCTTCGTCAGCAAGGCGGGCAGATCGTTGCACGGGCCGAGGTCGCGATCGCCGCGTAACAGGCCGGTCGCCGTCAGGTGCACGTGGCAATCGTGAAAGCCCGGCACCATACATGCGCCCGCGCAGTCGACGACCTCGACGTCGCTCGAAAGCCCCGCCGGCCTCTCGTCGAACGCCGCCGCGATGCGCTCGTCGCGGACGAGGAGAGCCCGCGCTCGCGGCATGGTGCTGTCGAGCGTGATGATGTCGGCATTGACGAAGAGCTTCTCCACGCACACGGCAATTCAAGGAAATGAAGAGGCCGCCTGTCGGCGGCCTCCCACTGTCCTCCACGGATGCTCGCTAGGGTTTCCTTCCGCCGATCATCCTCAAGATGAGCAGCAAGATGATGGAGCCGATGAACGCGACGATGATGCTTGGAATATTGATGCCGGTCGCACCGACGTGTCCGAACAAGTTGTACAGCCAACCGCCCAGAATCGCGCCGATGATGCCGATGATCATGTCGCCGAGAATCCCACCCGGACCTTCACCGCGCACGACGAGCTTGGCGAGGAACCCGGCGATGATACCGACGACGATATACGCAATCCAACTCATCTATTCACTCCTTAGACCGCACACCGACGGTCTGCCAGCGATGTGGCGATGGTGTGCGGTGGCAAGGCGGTAAAATCCTTTGAGCTTCTATATCTCCCACTCCCACGTGTTCCAAAACGTGGTGACGGCGTGGGCCGGTTTGTAGTTCTTCAAGTCTGAGTTGACGATGTCTTGACGGCGGAGATACCAGGTGATGATGATGGGCTCTTGCTGCGCGAGGATATGCTGGATCTTGTCGTAGGCGATCTTGCGCTTGTCTTGGTCGTACTGCGTCATCGCGTCGTTCTCCGCCGCATCGAGGTCCTTGTTGCAGAAGCGAACGGTGTTCTGACCGTTGGGCGGCATCTGATTGCACATGAACAGGGTCGAGTCGTCGGGGTCGACGCCGTTCAACCATGAATAGAAGCCGACATCGTACTTGCCCGCCTGGATGATGCCCCCGGAGGCGTAGTTCTCAAAGAAGATATTCGACTGGTAGTTCTTGATGTCGCTTTGGACGCCGATCACGCGCCACTCGCGCTGCACCACGAGTTCGACCGCCTCGGTGACCGCCGCACCGGCGACGCCGGAAAGCGCAAGCTCGAGTTTTTGCCCATTCTTGTAGCGATAACCGTCTCGGCCTAGCGTCCAGCCGGCCTGGTCGAGCAGTTTTCCGGCCATCGTGGGATCGTGATTGTACTGCGGGAGACCGTCAGCATGCGCCCAGAGGAACGGAGGCTGGTCGCTGTCGCCTTTCATGTTCACCCCGTGGGTGACCGTGTCGATGAGCTCTTGCTGATCGACCGCGTAGGCCAAAGCCTGACGGACGTGGATGTCGGACAAGATGGGATTGGTCAAGTTGAGCGCCAACTGCGAGTATTGGGTGAACGGCGTCTTGTAGATGTGCACGCCCGAGATCAAGCCATAGCTCGGCGTCTGCGAGGCAGGCGCGTTATACTCCATGTCTTTTTCGTGGGTGCGCAGCTGCGTGAGGATGGTCGTCTCGTCCGGGATGACGTAATAGTCGACTTCCTTGAGCTTGGGCGGTCCGCGCCAATAGTTCGGATTGGCGGTCATGCGCAGCACGACGCCGTTTTGCCACTCTTGGACGATGAAGGGACCAGTGCCGATGGGCTTGTTGTTGTACGGCAGATGGTTGATGTCTGGATATTGAGCGAGCAAATGCTTGGGCAGAATGGGATACGGCGTTGAGGACATCGTGAAGAACGTGTTGACAAATGGGGCCCAGCGGCGCGTGAGGTGGATGACGATCGTGTAGTCATCCTTTTTGTCGATGCGGCTGATGAGATCGTACCCGGTACGCGTCTGCACGTTGTTGCGCGAGTTCATGACGGCTTGCCAGGTGAAGATCACATCGTCGGCGGAGAATGGCGCGCCATCTTGCCATTTGACGCCCTTGCGCAGGTGGTACGTGATCGCGAGGCCATCCGCGCTGATGCCGCCGTTCTTTGTCGTTGGAACGTCCGTCGCGAGCTCCGGCACCCACTCGTTTTGGTCGCTCCAATTGAACAGATAACCGGCCCAGAACATCGAGAGGTCCACTTCAGTCTGCTGTTCGCCGATGAGCGGGTTCAGGTTATCGGGATTGGAGACGCCCGCGATGCGAAGCACGCCGTGGACGGTCCACGGATTGCCGTTGCCGACCCCGGTGCTCGTGCCGACCTTTGTGCAGGCGGAGATGGTTGCCACCGCGGCGACGAGGATGAGCGCTGCGATCTTTCTCATGGCCCTATCTTCGGGCTGATGCCGCCGCGCTCATGCGGCGATTCAACACACCGCCGACGATGAACAGTGCGATAGCCACGTAAAACAGCGCGATGAATGTCCGCGAGCGCTCGTCAGGGTTTACAAAGCCGAGATAGCTCAGCCACACGGCAAAGCCGAAGCTCCCAAGCTCGGTCACAAATCCATAGAGGGTGTTGGGACGTTGACCAGTTTCTAACAGCATGCCGGGGCGCAATCGCGGGACCAGCCGGGGCACCTGCGCGCAGTACCTGGCATACGCGTCTCCTTGGGTAGCGCGCAGCTGCCTCTCTTCAAGGAAGATCAAGCGGTAGATAAATGCGGTGAAAGCGATCAAGATGAGCGCGGTGGCGGGCGGCGGCCCGAGCGCGCTGATACCGACGGCCTGCAGCATGCTGCCGAGGTACAGGGGATTACGCACGTAGCGGTACGGCCCGCTTGCTGTAAGGGTTCCGGTTTCGATCCGCCTGCCGAAGACGACACCGGCTTGATGGTAGCTTGAACCCCACCAGCGCATCAAGAAACCAGCGACGGCAAATGCCGCGATGATCGCGGCAATCGCGTGGATCCCGGCACCGCCCCATCTGCGCCCGAGGAGGACGTAGGTAGGAACTCCGGCGCCACCGAGCATGCCATCGATCGCCCAACCCGCGGAAAATCCGACGAAATAAATGATGAACGAGACAAAAGCGCGGAAGCGGAACTCCCACGGGGATGATGGTGGCGGCGGTCCTTCAGCCTTCACGGGGCGACCTTCGTGCCCATGCCGCGCGCGCCTCTGCGATGCCATGTGATATAATCCGCGCATTCATGGAAGCTCCTCGCTCTATCTCGCACGCCGTTTGGATCGGAACCGTCGCATTCGCCGTCGTCATGACGGGACTCGGCATCGATCGTTACCTCACCTATCACTCCGGAGAAGACCTCGGTGTTTTCGTGCAAGCGATCGCCGACGCTGCGCACGGCATGCACGACCAGGGGGAGAGCGGCAGTCACTTCAGCCATCACTTCTCGCCCATCTTGTTCTTGTGCGCGCCCTTCCTCGCGGCGTTTCGTTCTCCGATCGCGCTCATCGCCATCCAGGCGTGCGCCTGCGCCTCGATGGCGCCTGCGATCTATCTGCTCGCGCGCCGGCGAATGGACGAAAGGCTTTCCACGCTCGCTGCGATGGTGGCGCTCGTGTATCCGCCCCTCATCGGCGTCGCGTTCACCGATTTCCATGAGGATGGTTTCGCGCCGGCCATAGCGGCATGGCTGCTCTACGCCGTTGACGGCAGAAATTTCCGGCTGGCGGCCCTCCTTGCGCTTGCTGCGCTCGGCATAAAGGAAGACCAGGCGTACGTCCTCGGCGTGCTCGGCGCGGGGTACGCTGTGTGGAGCGCTTGTCATAAGGATAGAGCAGGAACGATCTTCGGCGCGAGTGTCGCGATCGCATCGGCGCTCGTGCTGATCGCTTTCTTCGGGATCATCCTTCCGCGGACGGGGGCCGGCCGCTGGTTTGCGATCGACTACTTCAGCCCGACTGTTCATGGAAGCGCGCAGGGACCCAACGTAGTGCTCGGACGCCTGAGCTACCTTGTGGAGGCGTTCGGCCCGCTTCTCTTCTTGCCGCTTCGCTCGCCCTGGCTTCTTCTCGCCGTTCCCGGTCTCGTTGAGGTGCTCTCATCGCGCTGGCCCATCGCGTATACCATGGGCCAGCACTACGCCGGGGTCTGGATCGGATACGTGCTGGCCGCATTCGTCATGGCGCTCGCGCAGCTTTCGTCAAAGGATGCGCGGCGTGCGCGCGCGCTGGCCACTTGGTGTTTAGCGATCTGCCTCGCCGTCAACGTGGTTGCAAGTCCCGCCCATTTCGGACACTATCTCCGCTGGCGGACGGCACACGATCGCGCTTTGGATCGCATCTTGGCGCGCCTCCCCGCCGGCGCGTCGGCGGGCTCGGTCGACGAGATCTTCGTGCACATGTCGCTCGATCCGCAAGCGCGCACCGGATATCTACGGGGGCTTGACTATTACGTGGTCGACACGCGCTACGAGTCGCAAGCCTGGCACGCGGTCTATCTGCCGCAGCTCGAGCGACAACTCGCTTCAGGCCGTTACGCAGCGATGGCGGTCGATGATGGCGTCATTCTGTATCAGCGTATGTGAGAAAAGTCGACGGGCATAATTCGAAACTACTACTGGTTGTGGGATTTCCTCAAGGAGCATTCTTGACCGCATGCGCTTAAGACTGCGGTTTGGGAGACATAGCCATGAACAGCTTCTGGAACGGGTTTGTGGGTGGCTTAGCAGCCGGACTCCTTACCGTTTTGTTGTTTGGCCACCACCATCATCCGCCGAACCCCGAAGACCAACTCGTCGCAATGGCCGAGTTGCGCCACGAGCAGATGACTGAGACAGACATTATGAACGAGAAGCAGATAGCGACTGCGCTTGAAGAATATGCGGTGGATAACAATGGCAGCTATCCCTCAGATTTAAAGAGGTTAATTCCGACATACCTCCACTACATCCCGTACATACCCGCTAGCGATCCGCCCGCTGTCTATACCTACGAGCATCCTGCATCCAATCCAGCTTGGGGTGAATTTGTCATAAAAGACGACGGAGCTTTTGATCCGACACTCGACAATCTCATAAATGCGGAGTCGCGTCAGCGTTGCACAAAAACGACGTGTAAGTATATCATTTACGGACAAGCATTTGGCGTGGAAGGCCTCGGAGCGAATTGACCCCAGAACTCACTACGAGATCGAATTGCGGCTGATGTTCAACGTTGTGAAAAGCCGACGGTCAGAGTTGAACTGACGACCCGAAGTTTACGAACGGGAGGCGCGCGATTAGCCGTACCAATGATGAAAGCTATTGGATCATTTATTGCAGCCTCGGTCTTAGGGATCGCGTTGTCCGGATGCCACAGTGCATCTAAGGCACCAGTACCAGCCACGCCCCCGACGCCTGATACCTTGTCACCAGCCCCTTTGGTTGGCGTTTTCACACTGCATCGGATCATACCGCCGCACCGGGCAACCCAGAAGGCGAACGGTGCCACCGTTGACCGAATCCCGTTACGCGATCCGATCCGGACTCCACAGGGAATCATCAATGTCGTGTTCCGCATCAGGAATTTGCCGGAGGCACCTCGTGTCGTGTTTTACGTACCATGCTATGCTGATGGTGGTTGCGCCGCGCAGCCTATTCCGGGTGAATCCAGGTTGGTTGTCCTGCAGAGCGGAGATGTGATCGTCGTTTCCAATGACACCGACTGGAATGCGATTAAGCGCTGGACGCCGCCACCGGGTGCAGGCATTTAGCTGTTTGGACTTGGCCGCAACCTCACCGGCCCTTGAGGCGGCCAAAGGTGTCGGTTGGATGCCTTTGTTTGTTTCGACTTCCCTGGTACGTCCGCGGCCTTGACAAGACCAAATTTTTTTTGAGGTTTTGTTGCCAAATTCGATCCGTTTTGGGTAACGAATGGGGTCAGAGCGTCTCGAATGCGTTAACCGCACTGCAGCATATCCCCGCGCCTTGCCCGAACAGAGAGCGCAGAGATTACGGAGGCAGCTATATGTCTCTGCGCAGATTCGTTCCCTGGATTATGGTTCTCGGCATAGCTCTTGCGATTGAGCCAACCAGTGCGCGTGCAGTATCAGCTGACCAATCAGCACTGATACAAATGTGCAATGATTGGTTAAATCACGGTGAAGTGGACAGAATGGCGCTGGACACCTCAAACGGGTATGCCCTGGTAGGCTGCCACGGTGTTCATGCTGGAGGCGAGTTTGTGGCAAGAAAGCAAGGCGAGCGGTGGGGATACCTGTTTCGTGGCGGGGGAGTTGCCACAGTTGACGACTTGACTAGGCACGGTGTGCCGGCATCTATCTCAAACTACCTTGTAACCAGTATCAAGACATCATCTCCGATGCCCTGGCCGACCGCAACGCCATGTGCATGGTTGCAACAGATGTACCCGCCTACCCAAGAAGGCTTCGAGAAGTACCACCTGAGCACTAACCTGCAGACAGAGGTGCTCAAGTGGGTTGCCAAGATGAGTGCGGAGGACAAGCGGTACGCGAAATGGATGGTGCTCAAGTCTCCTCAGTACGGTGACACGCTGTTGGTATTCAGCGCAAAACCAGGAGACGAGAGTTGGGGAGCCGTGAACACGAATATGAACATTGATCAACTGACTTGTGAAATTGTGCCAATGCCTGGAGCGTAGCACTAGACGGTGGAGGCAATATATATTGTCTCTGGGCACCCGCCCCGGCCCCAGCGCGCATTAGACCATTAAGTCTCTGCTCGCGCTGGTGAAATTCGATTTTCCGAACGCTGCATCCAAGCTCGTTACTTGAATTCAATTGCGCCCGCCCCCCACACTATCTTGGGGTGGGCCAACACACTTCCGCCCTAGGCGTGGCCAATTTCCCGCCGCACTGCTCCATCAGCGCATTGACCGGTGTTTCATTCTGACCTCTTCGCAAACCGCGGATTGAGGATTTTGGACAGTTTGGTGCGTAACCACGCGCAGCGCTCTTCAAGCGATTTGTCACGCACCTGACCAAGAGCATCGCACAACAGTTCGAGCTCCTTGTCTGTCAGTTCAACCGTTTTCATTGTTAGCTTCACCTCAGGGCGTTTCGCTGTCAAATAAGATCAATGCTCGTACTAGTCAGATCCATGCTCCTCGAGTCAGCTATGCAATTCCCTTGGGCGCCGTGGGTGCCGACTTGCAGCCCTGACACTCGCAGGCTAATTTTGTTGCCATTTCGGCGTCTTTTCAGCCTAAGGGTTGACAAACGGTAGATTCGCCCAGCTGAGACCGCCCGCTGGGAAGAGACCCGTGCGACAAAAGCTTACGGAATAAAGCGAAGATAAAAAGCCGACGGTCAGAGTTGAACTGACGACCCGCGGTTTACGAAACCGCTGCTCTACCACTGAGCTACGTCGGCGCATCGGCTGCAAAGTCTTATTTTGTAAGGCAGCTACCTTCCTGTTTTTTGTTGATAGATAGACCGAGGCAGCCGGCCGTTATGTCGCTCGACCTCATAAATCACTCGTCTCTAGCCATCGTGCATTGTGAGCAAAAATTGCGGGGACATGCAAGAAAGCTCGCGGAGTGCGAAGCCAAAAAAGGGAGAGCACCCCAAGAAAGGGTGCTCGCCGAACAAGCCGATGGTCGAGCCTATTTAGGCGTTCGCCGCACCTAGTCGCAACCAGCGGGATCTGTACAGCTGCCGGTACCGAGTGCTTCGGCTAAAAGCAACCGTGTATCCAGCGAAGCGATGATTTTTGGTGTCAAGTACATGAGGTTATTTCCCCTCCGGTGACCGTGTTGGAGAAGAGCGCCTCATCGCGCCCGAATCGCCGAGGAAAACTCGGAGCGATGAGCAGCTATTGCAGTTCAACGCTTTTGAGTCCTTCGCCGCAGCCGTTAGAACTCGGTGTGTTCGGTGTCGAGGTCAGAGAACGAGGTGAAGCGCTTGTCGAACCGCAGCTGCACCAGTCCGGTCGGGCCGTTGCGCTGCTTGGCGATATTGATCTCCGCGACGTTTTCATTCTCCGGCGTGGGCGGGTTGTAATACTCGTCGCGATAGATGAAGGCCACGACATCGGCTTCCTGCTCGATGCCGCCGGACTCGCGCAGGTCGGACAGCATCGGGCGCTTGTCGTTGCGCGATTCGGGCGAACGATTGAGCTGGGCCAGCGCGATGACGGGCACTTTCAGTTCTTTGGCGAGCGCCTTGAGCCCGCGGCAGATCTCATCGATGATCTCCACACGATTGGTGACGCGCGGATTCGTCGATCGCAGGAGCTGCAAGTAATCGATGATGACGAGATCGAGCCCGGTGGTCGCCGCAAGACGGCGCGAGCGCGAGCGCACCTCGCTGACCGACGGCGCTGCCGAGTCGTCCACGAACACCGGGATCTCGGCGAGCACCCCCATGGCGCGGGTGATCTCTCCCCATTCGCGGTCTTTGATGTTTCCGGTGCGCAAGCTCTGCGCGTCGATGTGTGCCTCCATGCTCAGGAAACGCTGCACGAGCTGGTCGTTGCTCATCTCGAGCGAGAACAATGCGACGTGCTTTCCCGCGCCTTTGGCGGCGTTCAGAGCGATGTTCAAGCACAGGGAGGTCTTGCCCATGGAAGGCCGCGCTGCGATGATGATGAGCTCGCCCGGCTGGAATCCCGTCGTGAATTGGTCGAGGCGGTTGAAACCCGAGGGCACGCCCGTCACCGACCCGCGCTGGTGATACAGCGTGTCGATGCGCTCGAACGCAGGCTTGAGCAGATCGCGCACGAGCGTGAAACCAGCGGCCGAGCGGCGGCCGATCTCGAAGATCATCTGCTCGCATTGATCGACCGCCTCGTCGACGTTTTCCGGCTGTTCGAAGGCGACGTTGGAGATGCGCCCACCGGCCGTGATGAGCGAGCGCAAAATGGACTTCTCGGCGACCACGCGGGCATAGTACTCGGCGGACGCGGCGGTGGGCACCGTGTTGAGGAGCTGGCTGATGAAATCGACGCCGCCTATTTCGTCGAGCAGCTTGCGCCGGCGAAGCTCTTCCGCCACCGACACTTTGTCGACCGGTTCGCCCCGCTCGTACAGCGACAAGATCGCATCGTACACCGTGGCGTGATGCGGCGCGTAAAAGTCGGATTTGTGGACGATCTCGCTGACGATGGGTATGAGATCGCGGTCGACCATGAGCGCGCCGAGAATGGCCTGCTCGGCCTCGAGGTTCTGCGGTGGGATGCGGTCGATCGCCGCGGTCATGACCACAAGATGAGCCCTCCTATTGAGGAGCGACGCGCACGGTGACCTTCGCCGTGACCCCGTGCGCGAGCTTTACCGCACAGACGTGGTCCCCGATGGTCTTGATGGGTTCCGAAAGCTCGATCTTGTGGCGATCGAGCTGTATGCCGAACGTCTCTTCGATCGCCGCGGCGACCTGGGCGTTGGTCACGGCACCGAAGATCTTGCCGCGCTCGCCAGCCTTCGCCCGCACGATAGCAGGACCGCTTTGCAAGCGGGCCGCGAGCTCTTGGGCTTCAGCGAGTTGCAGCTCATCGCGCCGCTGAGCGGCGGCCTTTTGGGCCGCGGCTTGCGTGAGGTTGCCTTGCGTCGCCTCTTGCGCGAGACCGCGGGGCAGGAGGTAGTTACGCGCGTAGCCATCTGAGACGTCGGTGATGGTGCCGGCCTTGCCCACGCCCTTGAGGTCGGTGCGCAAGATGACCTTCACGCGCTACTCCGCGGTGAACGGCAAAAGCGCGATGACCCGGGCACGTTTGACCGCTTCCGTGAGCCAGCGCTGGTGCTTAGCGCAATTGCCGGAGATGCGGCGCGGCACGATCTTGCCGCGTTCGGTGATGTACTTGCGTAGCCGCGGCGTATCCTTATAGTCGAGCGATGCGATCTTTTCGATGCACATGCTGCACGACTTGCGCTTCGGCTTGCGGTCCTTTTGGACTTTGCGTTTGGGGCTCGCGTTTCTTTTGGGGGGCATGTGCTTCCTTATCGATCAGAAAGGGACTTCTTCGTCCGCGGGATTGTATTCGTACTCCGGCAGATCCGCGCTTGGAGCGGGCGCGGACGCGGCGTTCCTTTGCGCTCCTCCACCGTCGCCGGCCGGCCGCGAGTCGAGCATTTGGAAATCGTCCGCCACGACATCCACCGCGGTGCGCTTGTTATTGTCGCGATCGGTGTACTCGCGGATCTGCACGCGCCCAGAGATGAGCACGAGCCGTCCTTTTTGCAGGAACTCGGCGGCGCGTTCGGCGCGCTGGCGCCAGATGCTGACGCCGAAAAAGTCGGTCTGACGCTCGCCATCACGGCTCTTGGGCCGGTCGACAGCGATGCGGAACGAGGTGACGGGCACTCCGCTCTGCGTCTGGCGCAGCTCGGGATCGGCCACCAGCCGGCCGACGAGCACGATGTGGTTATACGAACCAGCCATTTTGAATCCTCACTTGGGGCGAGATTATAAGCGGATGAGCAATGCGCGGAGGACGTCATCGTGCAGGCGCATCTGGCGGATGACTTCCTTTGCAGCGTCTGGGCTGCCGCCGAACTTCATGCAGACATAGTGACCCTCGCGCAGCTTGTTGATCTCGAACGCGAGGCGTTTGCGGCCCATGCGCTCGAGTTCGACGGCCTCGCTGCCGTTGCTCTTGGCGACATCGGCGAAGTGCGTCGCAAGCTCTTCGACCTGCGGGTCCTCGAACGTGGGCCGGATGATATACGTGATCTCGTACTGTGACATGCGCAGTGCGCTGCCTCCCTTTGGGCGTAAGGCTCACTCCATGAGCCGTTGTTGGAAACCTCGGACAGGAGCGAGCAGGAAGGAAAGCGGGCGAAAGCCGCCCGGCAAGCCCGCACAGTATATCACACGGCGAAATCGGGTGACAAGGGCGCGCTTGTGCATAAGTATGTGCACCGCCTGTGACTGAC
>JAJPHJ010000019.1 GCA_021325335.1 Pseudomonadota bacterium
ACGCCGGGGACTTACCTGCTTGAAATGCCGAGAGTCGGAATCGAACCGACGACACCAGGTTTTTCAGACCTGTGCTCTACCAACTGAGCTATCTCGGCGCGACGGACGCATCGCGGTGTTTAGCAGTCATGGGCGTTTTTCTTGGCACCCGCGCGCCGAGCCTGCGAAACGGTGGGCCCGCTGCGTCTTCGTCCACTAAGGGATGAGTACAGTTACCCCGAACTGCACGGTCATGTTACAGCAATTGTCATCCGTCGGGCGTGCCATATGCTCGGCATGCGTCATCACGGTTTTCTTATGCGGACCAGCGCTTGCCGCATCGGGTCCCACGCGCGCGGCCGCCGTTCAAGCGCTTGCGCGTCGCTACTACGCGTACGCTTGGGCTGCGAGCCCGACCCAAATGACGAGCATCGGGTTGCACACCGAAGACGATAGGCTTGCGGACTACTCCGACGCGGAAGATGTGGCCTACGGAAAAGCGCTCACCGGGTTCCGATCGGAGCTCGCCGCCCTAGCGCCCGGCGGCACATCGGTGCACGATCAAATAGACTACTTGTTGTTGCGCGCCGACATCGAAGGCGACTGGTGGAGCAGGACCTACCTGCGCGCGCGCGAGCGCAACCCCGCTATTTACGAAGAAGAATGTACGAACGGCGTCTTCGGGCTGCTGCCCAAACAGTTCGCCAATAACGTGCTGCGCGCCCAGTCCGCCGCGGCACGCATGCGCGCGTGCGGGCGCGTTCTCACGCAGGGCGAACACAATCTCACAGAACCAGTACGAGAATTCGGCCTCGTGGCATCGCAAGAAATTGCTGGCGCGGATCCCCTCTTCACCCAAAGCCTCGACACGCTCACACCCGGCATCAGCTCCGCTCAACGCACCCAATTGTATCAGGCCCGCGATGAAGCGCTGCGTGCCCTCCGCGGCTACAAGCGTTGGGTCGACGCACATCTTGCGGGGTGGCACAATGGTGGCTTCGCCGTCGGCAAGCAGCAATATGACTGGATGTTGCAGCGCGTGCTGCTCTTACCGTGGAACTCCGACCAACTCGCTCAGATGGCACGCTTCGAATTGGCTCGAGACCGCGCGCTCGCGATCTGGGAACGCGATCGCCAAGCCTATGCAACCGGAGCGGTTCGATCGCAGCCCACGTTTGCAAACAAAGCCGATTTCTTGAAGTACTACCAAAGCCAGACCGCGCGAGTGGTCGCCTTCATCAAGAGCCACAACATCGTGACAATCCCGCCGTATATCGGCGCGTTCAAAATTGTCGAGCTGCCGAAAGCGCTTGCCCCGATCAATCCCGGCGGTTTTATGAACCCACCCGGGATATTCGACCGCGACCAGACCGGCTTCTATTTCGTGCCCGACTACGATCCGAGCAACACGAGCTTCTTCGCCGCGCAAGCGAGACAAGCGGTCTTACCGGTGCTCGCGCACGAGGGCGTCCCCGGTCACTTCCTTCAATTTTCCATCGCATACCACAATCCCGATTTCATCCGGCGCGTCCACGGTGATAGCGTGTTTGCGGAAGGCTGGGCTTTCTATGGCGAGGAGATGCTCATGCGCGCTGGACTCTACGATGACGATCCTGCTGCCCGTACTGCCGTGATCCACCTCATGCGCCATCGCGCAACTCGCGTGCTCGTCGACATCGGGTTGGCGACCGGTCGCATGACGCTCGCGCAGGCAATCCAATTTTTCCAGGACAATGCCGGCATTGACCAAGCGACCGCATATGGCGAAGGCACGCGCTTCGCGATGGGCCCCGGTCAAGCAATCGACTACCTCACCGGCAAATCGCAGATCGAGATGCTTTTGGCCAAGGCACAAGACAAAGATGGGGCCGCGTTCAGTCTCCGTCGCTTCCACGACCGGCTGCTCAGCTTCGGCACCGTGCCGTATTCGACGATCGCTTGGGAATGGTTCGGGGACACGACGTGGATCGATGCCGTGAAGAACCCGATCGAGCCGGTCGCGATGCCTTAGATGCGTTGGGGCATTTCGATGGTCGCGATCCTGCGCTGCAGGTAGCGGCGTTCGGCCGGGTTGTGCGCGAGTGCCAGCGCCTCGCGAAAATGCTGCACCGCGCTTTCCGGCGCGCCACACTTGGCTTCTAAGTCGCCAAGCGCCGCATGATAGAACGGATATGCGCCGAGCCGCTCGGACTGCTGGATCTCGCGGATCGCCGCAAGCCCGCGGGCTGGACCCTCAGCTTGGGCGATCGCGATCGCTCGATTGAGCGCGATGATGGGCGAGGGACGCACCTTCATCAAGATATCGTACAGCCGGACGACTTCGCTCCAATCCGTTGCTGCGACGCTCGGAGCCCGCGCGTGCACAAGCGCAATGGCGGCTTCGACATGATACTCGCTCAAGTGCTCCCCTGTCGCCGAAGCATCCAAAAGCTCGGAGCCTTTCTCGATGAGCGCGCGGTCCCAGCGCGAACGATCTTGCTCCGAAAGCGAGCTCAGCTCGCCTGCCGCGTCGAGCCTGCCCGGCAGACGTGCGGCGTTGAGGTACATCAACGCGCATAACGCACGGGTCGAGGGCGTCGCGGTGAGCTCGCGATCGCGCAGCAGTGTGGCGAGCCGCATCGCTTCCTCACAAAGTTCGCTGCGCACCGCTGCCGACGGCGATGCGCTGTGATAGCCCTCGCTGAAGAGCAGATATAAGGCTCGCTGCACCGACGCGAGCCGCGCTGGGAAATCTCGGTCGGCGAGATCAAAAAGGTCATTGGTTTGCGCCAAGACCTTCTTCGCGCGCTGGATGCGTTTTTCGATCGCTGCATGCCCGCTCAAGAACGCGTGGGCGATCTCGTCGATGGAGAAACCGCAAAGCAAGTTGAGCACGAGGGCGATTTGGGCCGGCGCATTCAACCGAGGATGGCAGCACGTGAACATCATGCGCAGCTGGTCGTCCTCGATCGCCGCCGGGTCGAGCAGTTCGTTGACCGTCGGCACGAGCGTCCACTCGCTATGGTACGATCGCGCGAGCGCCGGCTCAAAAGTTCGCGCCGTGCGTTCGCGGCGCAAGACGTCGATGGCGCGATTCTTGGCCGTCTTCATGAGCCAAGCGGCAGGGTTGTCGGGCATACCGCGCTGCTTCCATGCGTCGAGTGCCCGGCAAAACGCGTCTTGCACGACGTCTTCGGCGAGGTCGAGATTTTGGATCCCGAAGATGCGCGCGAGGGAGGCGACCATTCGCCCCGCCTCGCGCCGGAACAGGTGCTCGCCTGATTCCACTACATCTCCATGATCGGGCGTACTTCGACGAAGCCGCCGTTGTCGAAGATCGGACAGCCTTTTGACAGCTCGGCCGCTTGCGCGAGATCCTTGGCCTCGACAAGCGTGAAGCCGCCGACCAAGTCTTTCGACTCTGCGTACGGCCCGTCGGTCACGGTCTTGTCGCGCTTGACGACTTTGCCCGTCTCTTCAAGCGGTTGACCGCGGTCCTTCATGTGGCCGCGCTCCGCGAGCTCCTTCATCCACGCCGTCCATTTCTGCATGACCTTTTCGGATTGCTCGGGAGAGCTGGCGCGCTGGCCGCCGCGATAGAGGTACAGAAAATCTGCCATGTTTTTCTCCTTCACCATGAGCTGGACACTGTTTTGACAGTGCCGACACCACTTCGACGTATGAAGCGCGAGCGACCGGACATTTGGCCTCTTAAGAATTGGAGGGAACTATCCCCAGATTCCAAACCTGTTGAAAAAATGCTGCCCACAGACTGGAGTGCCAAATGAGCGGTGTCAGGGTGTTGGTTGGAACGCGCAAAGGCGCGTTCGTGATGACCGCGGATGGGAAGCGGGACCAGTGGGACATCACTGGCCCTCATTTCGGCGGGTGGGAGATCTATCATGTCAAGGGGTCGCCCGCCGATCCAGATCGGCTGTATGCATCGCAAAGCACTGGCTGGTTTGGCCAACTGATCCAGCGGTCTGACGACGGCGGCAAGTCTTGGGAGCCCGTGGGGAACGAGTTCGCCTACGAAGGCGTGCCGGGAACGCACCTCTGGTACGACGGAACGCCCCATCCGTGGGAGTTCAAACGGGTGTGGGATCTCGAGCCAGCACTTGACGACCCAGACACCGTCTATGCCGGGGTTGAGGACGCAGCGCTCTTCCGCTCGACAGACGGCGGCAAGAGTTGGCAAGAGCTGTCCGGCTTGCGCACCCATCCCTCTGCCTCGTCGTGGCAGCTCGGTGCCGGCGGCATGTGTCTGCACACCGTCATCCTCGATCGTGCCAACCCGGGTCGCATGTTCATCGCGATCTCTGCGGCCGGCGCATTTCGCAGCGACGATGCGGGGAAAACATGGCGTCCGATCAATCACGGCCTGAAATCCGCTCAAATACCCAACCCCGAGGCAGAAGTCGGGCACTGCGTGCACCGCATCGCGATGCATCCCGATCGCCCGAACAAGCTCTTCATGCAAAAGCATTGGGACGTCATGCGCAGCGACGACGCAGGGGAGTCGTGGCATGAAGTAAGCGGAAACCTCCCAACCGACTTCGGCTTCCCGATCGACGTGCACGCCCACGAACCGGACACGGTGTTCGTCGTGCCGATCAAGAGCGATTCCGAACACTACCCGCCCGACGGAAAACTACGGGTCTACAGAAGCCGCACGGGTGGCGACGACTGGCAAGAATTGACAAACGGGTTGCCGCAGCGCGATTGCTATGTGAACGTGTTGCGCGATGCAATGGCGGTCGATTCGCTCGACAGCTGCGGCGTGTATTTCGGCACCACCGGCGGTCAGGTCTACTGCTCGAGCGATAGCGGCGATCACTGGGCAGCGATCGCTCGCGACCTGCCATCCGTGCTTTCGGTTGAGGTGCAAACACTCGCGTGATACGCGTTGTCTTGCCGGTGCATCTGCGAACGCTTGCGCAGGTTGGCGGCGAAGTACAGCTCGACGTCGCGGGTACGCCGACGCAGCGTTCTGTCCTCGATGCGCTTGAGGCCAGCTATCCGCAGCTGCGCGGTACAACCCGCGATCACGTGACCAGGCGCCGCCGGCCGTTCATCCGCTTCTTCGCCTGCGAGCGCGACCTCTCAAACGAGTCGCCGGACACACCGCTGCCGGAGGAAGTCGCAAAAGGCGATGAGCCCTTGCTCGTCGTGGGAGCGATGGCAGGGGGCTAACAGTCAACCGAGAGGGAGGAGCTATGCGTTCGTCAAGCTTTGTGATGCTCGCGTTTGTCGCCATATCGTTGCTTGGTTCGGTCGTCGCTCGGGCCGGTTCATCGCAGACTGCGGTCATGGCGCCCGTGCGGCAATTTGTCGACGGGATCAATCAAAATGATCTCGCTAAATCGGTTGCAGCCTGCGCCCCGACCGCGGCCATCATCGATGACATTCCGCCCCATGAGTGGCAGGGTCCGACGGCGTGCGCGGATTGGGCTCGCGGATTTCAAGCCGGCGTCAAGCAAGCCGGGTGGACCGACTTGGTCCTGATGCTCGGAACGCCGCGGCACATCGACGTTGATGGCGACAGCGCGTACGTGGTGGCACCGGCGTCGTTCACCTATCGACAAAACGGCAAGACCGGCGGTGAATCCGGTTCCATCTGGACGTTCGCGCTTCGAAAACTGGGCGCCGGGTGGCGCATCGCGGGGTGGAGCTGGGCCAAGCACTGAGCGCCCAAGGCCGACCCGAGGGCGATCGGCTCGCGGCTCTTGGTTACCGTCAAGAGCTCAAGCGGGTGCTGTCGCTCTTCGACAATTTTTCCGTCGCCTTCAGCTATCTCAGCCCGATGGTCGGGATCTATTCTCTTTACACTTTGGGCCTCGGCACCGGGGGCCCGCGCTACATCTGGACGATGCTCGTCGTTGTGGGCTGCATGCTTTTGGTGGCGCTGGTGTTCGGCGAGCTTGCGAGCGAATATCCGCTCTCCGGCGCACTTTACCAATACGGTAAATATAATGTAGGGCCACGGTATGGCTGGTTCATCGGCTGGATCTACGGCTTTGCGCTCCTTGCGACCGTAGCGTCCGTGGATTCAGGCGCAGTCGGATATGTCGCGTCTCTATCGAACGCCTGGCTGAAAACGCACCTGGATCCGGCCGATCACCTGACGATCTTCATCATCACGGGAGCCATCATCGTCCTTTCGACGACTTTGAACTCCGTAGGCGCGAAGATCATGGGACGGGTGGCGCGCTTCGGTGTCTACGTCGAGACCATAGGCACCTTCGGGGTATTCTGCGCGCTCGCGCTCCACGGCTTCCACCAGCATCTCGGCTTCATCTTCTCCACGCAAAATGTCGAACGGCCGGGCAGCAATCCGTTGAGCTTGAACTTCGGCGGGAACTGGTGGACCGGCGCGGCGCTCGTCGCCGTGCTTGCCAACGTGTACATCTTCTACGGGTTCGAGTCGGCAGGCGACATCTCTGAAGAGACGCTTGACGCGCAGCGTCAGGTCCCAAAGGCGATGCGCAATGCTTTGCTCTACGGCGGCATCGCTTCTTTCGTCTTGGTGTTGGGCTTGTTGCTTGCCACCCCGGCGTCAGGGATCGCCCCGGTCGTCTCGGGCGGCATCAACACCATCCTCTCGGCGCTGCCGGCGTGGCTCCAAGACTTCTTCTTGGTCATGGTCATCGTCGCGTTCTTCAGCTGCGGCACCGCAGTGCAAGGGGCGGGCGCCCGCGTCGCGTTCGCCCTGGCGCGCGACGGCGGCCTCCCGTTCGGCGCGCAGATCCGCAAGGTTTCCAAACGCCATCAAACCCCCGTCAACGCTATTTTGGTGGGCGCGATCATCCCGTTTCTGTTCCTGTTATTGGTGCTCGTCAATCCAGCCAAGCCGGTCCACATCTTATGGTTCGACTATCCCGCCAACGTCAACGCGCTGTATGCGCTTGTCTCGTTTGCGACCTCTGGAATCTACCTGGCCTTCTTCCTGACTGTTTTCGGCGCACTGGTCGCCCGCTGCCGCGGCTGGAAACCAAGCGGCATCTTCACGCTTGGCACGTGGGGCATGCCGGTGACGGTCGGCGGCGGGCTGTTTCTGCTCCTCATGCTGCTCAACATCGTATGGCCGAGCCCGCTCTCGAGCGGGCGCGCAATCTTCAACTATGGTTGGGTGACGCTGCTCGTCATGGGGATCATCGTTGGCGTTGGAATCCTCTACGAGTCGATCGCGCGGCCAGACCACAACCTCGCGCAACACTCGGGCCGGAATCTTCAGCGGACATTCAGCGAGTAGGGCTACTTTTGAGGGGACAGGGTGCGGTCTAGAACGAGGTCACGAGGCGCAGCATGAAAGCGCATATTTGGTCAGCACTCGTGGTAAGTTTGGTCGTCGGAAGCCCGGCAGCCGCGCACGGGCAGGTCGCAGCGCTTCCGCTCCCAGCCGGTGCTGCGATGATCTTGAACACCGGCGACAGCGCCACGACTGGGTATCGAATCGTCGTGCTGCCTTCAGGCGTTACGACATCGGTCGATGCGACCGGCGTGGCCCATGGGCAGCTGCCGCAAGCGCTCGCCGACCGTTTCTTCCGCGACCTGAGCGCCGCGATGCCCCTGTCGCAATTGCCGTCCTCTTCGTGCGCGAACGCGGCTGCGATGACGCTGCCGACGTTTCTCACAGTGAGCGGGCAGCGCTCTTCCAATATCGATTGCGGCAGCGACCCCAAGACGTCGGCACTGTCATGGGACGCGCAAGCGATCGCGCGAGCGCTCTACGTTAGCAACTATCGCGTCATGCCTGGGAGGATCTACTTCCAATCGAACGGAGGCGGACTGCCGGCGCCGGCGCCCGTGCAGCAGCCACCTTCGATGCCAACGTATCCCTCGGGCTACGGAACCATGGGGTACTAGGCAAGGCGTCGCCGTGCGGCGCTCGCGCCGCGCAACAGCCGCTCGAGCCGATGTCGGTCGGATGACTGGATGGCCACGCGGAGCCTCTTGAGAACACATTCCAATTTTCGCAGCGCGTGGCCCACGTTCGTTTTGTTCGCGACGAGGTTGCCCGTCCAAAAGCTCGCCGCTGTTAGGGCAAGCCTGGTCGTGTCCGCAAAGCCGGGTCCGGCGAAGGCGCGATGCAACTTTTCTTCGCCCGCCGCCAGTGCAAGCGTGGACGCCACCAGTTGGGGCAAAGCGCTCGTGTATGCGACGATGCGATCGTGCCGCCTGGCGGAAATCTCGATGGGCGCCGCGCTCAAGGCCCGCACAAAGTCAGCGGCCCTCCGGCGGACGTAGCCAGGCGTTGCTGCGACAGGCCAGCAGAGAAAAAACGTCCTGTCAGCAAACAGCGTTGCGCTCGCGTGCATCGGGCCCTGTCGCTCGGAACCGGCAAGCGGATGGCCACCGACAAACCAGGCCCGTTGGCGGCCTGCGCCCGCATCACGGGCAATCGCCATTATTTCTGACTTCAACGGCGCCGTGTCGAGGATGAGCGATCCAAAGGGGGCGTGCAGGCGAATGCGCCGCAAAATTGCTTTCACCGAATCCAAAGGAACGGCGATGATGATGATCGAGGCGCCGCGGAGCGCGCGATCGAGGGAACGCGCGACCACGTCGATCGCCTTGCGGCGCTTCGCCAGTCGTGCGTTTGTCGGCGCGCGATCCCATCCGACGACCCGTTCACAGGCCCGACTGCGGCGGAGGGCGAGGCCGATCGAGGCACCGATCAAGCCCGTTCCGACAATGGCGACCGTCCCGAGCGCCGGCCTACGCAACGTCGAGAGACTCGTTCGAGGCGATGGCGCGGCCGACAGCTTGGGCCACGGACCGCGCTTGGGTCATCAGCTTCTCGAAATTGCTGAAGCTGAGGGATTGAAATCCGTCCTTCAGCGCATCCGCCGGTTTGGGATGTACCTCGATCATCAGACCGTCCGCGCCGGCGGCGATCGCTGCGAGCGCCATGGAGGTTACCAAATCCCACTTGCCCGTGCCATGGCTTGGATCGACGATGATCGGGAGATGGGTGAGGGACTTCCCCAGGGGCACGGCGTTGAGATCGAGCGTGTTGCGCGTCGCCGTCTCAAAGGTCCGAATGCCTCGCTCGCAGAGAATGACTTCATGATTTCCTCCGGCGAGCACGTACTCGGCGGCGAGCAGCCACTCTTCAACCGTCGCGGCGAGACCGCGCTTGAGGATGACGGGTTTGCGGACACTTGCGATCTCCTTAAGGAGATTGAAGTTCTGCATGTTGCGCGCGCCGATCTGCAGGATGTCAGCATAGCGCATGACGAGCTCGACGTCTCGCGGATCCATGACTTCGGTGGCGATCGCGAGACCGGTGTGTGCCCGAGCCTCGGCAAGAATCTCGAGCCCGTCCCTTCCCATGCCCTGAAAAGAATACGGTGACGTGCTCGGCTTGTAGGCACCGCCGCGCAGTACCATTGCGCCGCAGTGCTTGACCCAGGCGGCGGTTTTCAGCAACATCTCCCGGCCTTCCACCGTGCACGGACCGGCGATGACGTGGATGGCGCCTGCAGTTCCAATCTCGATGCCGCGCACACGCACGACGCTCGCTTCGCTGACCCCCTCGCGACTGACGAGCTTATACGCGCGACTGATAGGGATCACGCGTTCGACGCAGCCGAAGCCTCCGAGTTGCGCTGCGAGGATGTCCTTGTCGTCGCGGACGCCGAGGACGCCGATCACCAGGCGTTCGATGCCTTGCGATACGTTGACCCCAAATCCCATCGCGACCACCTTGTCGATGACCTCTTGGACCTGGGTGTCGGTCGCCGTGCTCTTGATGATGATGATCATCGTTGATCAGCCGCCAGATCGGGACGCAGCGTTGCGGCGCCGTCAAGATAGACGTGTCTGATCGCTGCCTGTTCTTTCATTGTATTGACGAGCAATAAGACCCGAATGCACGAACGCAGGCTACCTGGAACAGCGATCTCGCTCGCACAGAGCAGTGCCACTAGTTGCCATCCGAGCGTCCGACAAGCGACGGCCGGGAATTCCGCTGTCAAGTCATCGGTCGTGGTGAAGAATGCAGCGGCGATATTTTCCACGTGCAGCTCGTTCGCCCTGACCATTTCGCGGAGCAGACGATCGGTCGCGACGCTGATCTCATTTGGTGTATTGCCAGCAGCAGTGATCGCTCCGCGGATACCGCGCATCTGCAAGGCGGTTTGGACGAAAGACATAGGATTGATCTCCTGAAAATGAAGAACCCCCGGTTGGCCGGGGGTCTGCATCTAATCGGTTTAACTGACGCGCAGAGACCCTCTAGCCGCCTCGCTCGAGCCACCAGTAGTATCGACGCACAACGTTCTGTGACATTGCAACCATCTAATCACACCGCCGAGTGCTTGTCAAGGCAGAAGGGAGAAAATGAACATCCTCAGGCTCATGTTCGCCACGGCGTTCACGCTGCTTGCATGTTGGGCGCTCGCTCTTCCCGCACGAGCGGTCACGATCGGCCCCATCAGCGTCCAAAAGTGCGACGCCGAACCGGGTGGTACGGCCCTGGCCCCCGGATTCGTCGCGGGTTTTTACCCCATCAATCCATACTATTTTTGGGATGTATTCGGCTATCGATATCTTGAACCGGCGGTCACCACTTCAAATCCCACGGTCTCGATCGATTTCCAGGATCGTGGCCCGTAGCCAGCCACGATGATCGAGTTCGCGTTGGTCGCGGGCGGCCACATGGTCGCTGAGGTGAGAGACGAGGGAGCGTTCTCGCCCAGCGTGGAGATCAGACACAGTTACGGTTTGAATCCAAAGGTCTTCCCGCTGGGGACCGCCGTGCCGCTGTGCGTGCCGCTTCGCGTTCGGTTCGCGGACGACACGCTGTGGGTCAATCCAACGCTCCCCCTGATCGTTCGATCGATCTACGCTCCGTAAGCGGTTGCGTCATTGCGCCCTGGCCCGCACGAGGAGCTTTGCGAGCCGGTCCGCGAACAATTTGAGAACCGTGGATACGACCACCGTTATCTTCCTTTTTACGGACATCCAAGGCAGCACGGCGAAGTGGGAACGCGACCGCGACGCGATGGCCGCGGCCGTACGCCGTCACGATGAACTCTTGCGCAGCGTGATCGTCGACTCGCGCGGGCGAGTCTTCAAGACGGTCGGCGATCAGTTCTGCGCATCTTTCTCGACCGTCTCGGACTCGATCGCAGCCGCCAGGCGGGCGCAGCGCGCGCTCGCGGCCGAGGATTGGACCGCGGTCGGCGGGCTAGAAGTCCGCATGGCCATCCACGCCGGCTCTGTCGAGGAACGCGACGGAGACTATTTCGGCCGACCGCTGAATAAGGTAGCGCGCCTTCTCGGCATCGGTCACGGCGGACAGGTCCTCCTCTCGAACGCGGCCGCGGATCTCAGCTTGGGAGAGCTCCCGGACGAGATGCAGCTCACCTACCTCGGGCAGCATAGACTCAAGGACCTGGAGGACGTCGAGCGCGTCTACCAATTGTGCGCACCCGACCTGCGCGATGTCTTCCCCCCATTGCGGTCGCTCGAAGAGTTCCCGAACAATCTCCCGCTTCAACTGACGAGTTTCATCGACCGGCAAGAAGAACTCAAAGACCTTCGCGCGCAACTCGCCAGCGCGCGACTGCTCTCGCTGGTCGGCACAGGAGGTGTCGGCAAGACGCGCTTGGCGATGCAGCTGGCGGCTGAGTCGCTCACGCATTTCCCGGACGGTGTCTGGCTTGTCGATCTGTCGCTCATCGGCAACGCTGACGCCTTGGTCGCCGCGACCGCCTCAATCTTATCGGTCCGCGCAGGAGCGGATAAGAGCGTTGCCGACTCGATCACGAGCGCGATCGCTGACCAGCGCCTGCTCCTGATCTTTGACGGTTGCGAACATGTCTTGGCGGCCGCGGCGTCGCTCGTCGACGCGATATTGCGCTCCTGCCCGAAAGCAAGCATCATCGTCACCACGCGTCAAGCGCTCGATGTGGTGGGCGAGGTCGTCCACAACGTGGGCACCCTTGCTGTCCCACCCGAAGGCGCGGAGGGTGCTGCGGCGACCGCCGGCTACAGCGCGGTGAAGCTCTTTGTCGATCGTTCCCACGCTGCGGCCAGCCGCTTTGAGCTTTCCGACGCCAATGCCGCAATCGTCGCTCACCTTTGCCGACGGCTTGACGGTATTCCGCTTGCGCTCGAGTTGGCTGCCGCGAAGATGGCGGTGCTTAGTCCCAAGCAGTTGTCGGAAAAGCTCGACGAACGATTTCGGTTGCTGACGCAAACGAGCGTCAGCCGTCTTCCCCGCCAGCAGACGTTGCGTGCGCTGATCGACTGGAGTTTCGACCTGCTCGATGAGCGCGAGCGCACGATGTTCAGGCGCCTTTCGATCTTTGCCGGCGGCTGGACGCTTCAAGCGGCGGCAGCTGTCTGCGCTGACGCCGGTGTCGACGAATGGCAGGTCCTCGAGTTGCTTTCCGCGCTCGTCGCGAAATCGCTCGTCGCCGTGGAACCGCGCGGCGATGACCAGAATTACCGCATGCTCAACACGATCCGCGAGTACGGCCGCGAACGGTTGACCGCGGCGAACGAGATCGCTGACATCGCCTCGAAACACGCTCGCTACTATGCCGATTTTGTCGGTGGTTTCGCAGATTTGGTGGCGACGATGGAGGATGTGAAGTGGCGGGATGCCCTCGCGCCGGACATCGACAACATCCGAGCCGCGTTGGATTGGACGGTCTTCCAAGGTCACGGAAGGGACATCGGGCTGCAGCTCCTCGCACAGCTCGAGTGGCCCGACCTCTTGACCACTCCACAAGAGGCAATCCGTTGGTTTGACGCAGCGGCAGAACGCCTTGACCGGGCGCCGGACAATGCGACAAAAGCTCGCTTTTTGCGTCATTACGTGCGGCTGCAGTGGTTCGTCGGACGTCCGATCGGCGTGCGCGAGAAGACGGCGCAGCATGCTTTGACCGTTGCGCGCGCAGCCGGCGATCCGGACGAGATCGCTCTCGCTCTGTCCGGCTTGGGGGCCTGTTATCGGGATGTGCGCCGTTTTGAAGACGCTGAGGCGCTGTTCGTTCAGGCCTACCAAGCGCCGCATGCGCTTTCCCCGATTGCGGTCAACTCGGTCTTGCGCAATTGGGCAGTGACGGATCTTCAACGCGGGGACGTCGAAAGGGCGCGGCGACGGTTCACGGAGGTCGCGCGCTTGGAAAGACCCGGCAGCGAAGCGCACGCTAGCGCTCTGATCAATCTCGGCGAGCTCGAGTTTGAGGTCGGCAACCTCGATGCTGCGCGCGCTGCTGCCGGCAACGCCCGGGCGGTGCTCGAGCGCCTGACAAGCGCGCCTCTGGCGCTCGTCGTCTGCAACCTCGCGGCGTACGCCCTGGCGGATGACGATACCGAGACAGCTTGCGCATTGCTTGGAGAGGCGCTGCGCCTCCTCAAGCAGTCTGGTGCTCGCTGGATGATAACCGCGTTGGAGCATCACGCGCTGCTGGCCGGACTTACGGGAGACCACGAGCGGGCGGCCGCCCTCGTGGGCTTCACCGACTCACGCTACGGCGACAACGACTCGCGCCAGCGAACGGAGCAGCATGGATACGAGCGCCTCATGCGACTCTTGGCGCAGGTTTACAGCGCGGAAGAACTCGCCGAGCGGATGAGCGCGGGTGCCCGACTAAATGAGGCCCAGGCGCTCGAACACGCCGCGGCGATCAGCCGGCCCATCCCGCCAACGCTGGCGGCGTCAGCCGCCGAAAGAGAGTAGGACTGACCATGGCGAGTGCAACCCGAGACGAAGCAGCCCGCAGTCTTGATGCCCACGCGCGTTCTATCGACGAGCTTCACCGCAAATTGGCCGAAACGCCGGGCGTCGACAAGGAACGGCTGCAAAAAGCCACCGACAAGTACAAGGCGGCTCACAAGCAATTTCACGACGACGCGCTCGGGTGCATGAACTAAGACCGAACAGGACTACTGGAGCGCCCCTTCTATTGCAGTGCCGATGGGGACGCCCAGGCCCGTGCACGGATCCCATCCTTCGCCTGCCTGGAACTTTCCATTGCTCCCGCTCGTGACGTCGACAAAAAGCCGCTCCTCGGCGCGCTGATATAGCAGCGGCGCGAAGAAGCCGACAGGGACGCCGAGACGCTGGTTGATGCGCGCGATCAACGCCGACCAGACGGGCGCGACCGCGCTCGTTCCGCCCATCGCCAATTCGACGCCGTCCATCATGACGTAGTAGCCGGGTTGTTCTTGCGCGGAAACGTCGGGAACCCCGCGACCTGCAGTCATGTGGTGCCGCGACGCCACGGACCTGGCGGCCTGCTGCCATTGTGGCACATCGAATCGCTCGCTGAAGCCGCCCCCGCTCATTTGCCAGGCCTCTTCCTGGGCGTCGGCGCCTGGCGGAATAATGGTCGCTCCGCACGCCACGGCAAACGGGCTTGACGCGGGCGCAAGCACGTGGGGCTTGGCATCGTAGTCGAGTTCGGCGCCATTGTCCCCGGACGAACAAAAGATGCTCACCCCGATCAGAGCGGCGACGGTGAACAGCTCATCGAGGATGCCGAGCGCAACCGGCGTCCACAGGTGCTCGGGCCACCCGTAGCTGATCGACAGTATCGATGGTGCGTTTTCTTCGTCGAACAGCGCCTCGGCGATGGCATCGAGGAAGCCGCGCTCGTCATCGGGCGCCTCATAGACGACGATGCGGGAACCCGGTGCGAGCGAGCCGATGATCTGCACATCGAGCGCCGCCTCGAGATCTTTTGTCGTTGCGATTTCGTGGGCGACCGCGGCATCGTCAACCCGCCGTACGGTAGGATCGGCTACGGTCAGCCCTTGTGCACGCATGCAGCGATCAAAATCCTCACGTTTGAATATCCCACGCAGTTGCAGGACACCGATGGCCTGGCCACGACCATCGGCGTCTGGAAACCGATAGCGTGCGGCCACCTGATGCGCCTTGAGCGGTGTCTCGTGACGCTGCAAGACGCCGAGCTTCCGCGAGCGCGGCCATTGATGCAGTCCGAAGATACCTCGGACGACCTCAGCGATTTCGGCAGGAACATGGAGGGCACCGGATCGGTGGCGGAAGCGGCGCTGATTCTCATCTTCAAAGATCGCGACCGTCGCGCCGAAGGCTTCAATCAGCCCCTGCAGGGGACCGCCGATGGTGACGGACCGCCATCGCGCGTCGGCGATCGTGAGTCCGAAATCCGCGCAATAGCGCCGCAGCAGCTCGACATCCGCCGGGTCTGCGCCGGTCTCTCGAGCGAGCGCGGTCCGGCCGGCGTACTTTCGATGCGTCGGCGGCATAGCGCCAAGCGCTCGTGCTTCGTCGCCACTGAGGTCACCCCCGCGCTTTGGACGCAGCCACGCAGTGAGGTGCAAGTCCGCATCTGACGTGAGCGGATCAGCGTGGTGGCTCCCCGGCCACGTCGTACGCTCCGTTCCTCGAATGGGAACGCGAGCCGTCTCCGAGCGCGCCATGCGGTGCGCTATTCCTCCCCGTCGAAGTAGTCGAGCGATTCCGCGTCGGATGCGCGCACGATACGATCGTCTGGAACTCCCAGGGCCCACTTGCCGCTATCCGGATAGTAACAGGTTTCGTTGAGCGGATTGTCTGCGACCACGTAATACACGAGGTCCGCATCGCCGTCGTTGCCGATGGCGTGTGCTTCTCCTGGCTTGAACAAGAATGCATCCCCCGGGACGATCGGCGTTTTGCCACCCTCGTGGCGGACATAACCGCTGCCCGAAATGACGTGATAGAACTCCCACTGATGAGAGTGTGAGTGATACGGACACGGGGTTTTCCCCGGCTCGATTCGCGAGATCTCTATGTCGAACGGATGGCGGTCCATGAGGTCGGTCGAATTCGGATCGCGCCCGAGCGCCGCGGAGACTTGCTTTCCCGCACCGGCGAACTTACGCGTTGGCGACGACCACGTGAGCTCCTCAAGCTCGTTCGTATTGATCTTCTTCATCGGCGCCGCCTTTGCTCGAACGAAGGGGCGAACCTTCTCGAGTAAAGCCGCGGCCAACTCGGCCGATTCTCAACATCATGAGACGCAAGATATTGACCCCGGTGCTCCCCCTGTGGTTCGCCTTCTCGATCGGCGCAACGATCGGGGCGATCATCACCAGTCATCTGCTGGGGAAGTGCCAGGTGCGGATCGTCGACCTGGACACCGACAAGTTTGAAAATGC
>JAJPHJ010000133.1 GCA_021325335.1 Pseudomonadota bacterium
AGTTGCCGGGGATCGTCGAGCGCGCTGCGACGGGGATAGAGCGGTTCTTGCGCGAGGGGATCGATGCGGCGATCGCTACGATCAACGCTTTCGGTGGCGATGCTCTTACCGAGGAAGAGGCATCGGACGAGAGACGGCCATGACATCCGCGCCACCGCCCGAGAGTTTTGGAAGACTGCTCGTCGTCATCGGCTTGGTGTTTGTCGTCATTGGGGTGCTGGTGAGTTTTTGGCGGGTACTGCGCTTGGGCTCGCTGCCCGGCGACCTGCATTGGTCCGGCCGGGGTTGGCAGGTCTGGCTGCCGCTTGGCACGTCCATCGTGTTGTCACTCGTCCTGACTTTAGTGTTTAACCTTTTCTTTCGGCGACGATAACTATTCTATGGAACCGTTCGGGGAGGCCGGTGCGGACCAGCTCGCCGCGAAGGAATTCGCGGGCCGCGCTTTCGTGCTGCGCGTGGACGATGTGGCCCTGGAAACGTCGACATTCGTCGACGATCTCGTGTTCATGCGTCAGCTCGGCGTGCGGCCGATCGTCGTGCTCGACGTCGCGCAACGTGCCTCGAGCGAGCGTCTCGTCGGGCTCATCAATCGCGTCGGGGGCGAGGCGGTGGCGCTCGACGGCACGTCTGCGAGCACGCTCGTGGTGGCGGACGATGACGAGGGCCGGCCGGTCGTGCGCAGCGTGAACGCCGCTTTGCTGTCGCTCTTGTTGGATCAGGGCTACATCCCAGTCTTCAGCGCGCAGGGGACGCTGCTTTCGGGCCGCGCCGAACCGCTGGACCCGACGGACGCGGCGCGCGAACTGGCTGCGGCCGTCCATGCCAAGCGCTTGCTCTACCCGAGCGAGACGAACGGCATCCGGACACTTGGCGATGGGCTCATCGGCGAGCTCACGTCCTCAGAAGCTCTGGCGCTCGCAGCGGCTGGTACGCTTTCTGCAACCGCCTCGAAAGCGCTCGAAGCGGCCGCGCTCGGCGTGCGCTCGGGAGTCGATGCGGCGCAGCTCTTGGATCTGAGCGTCGCCCACGCCGCGCTCGTCGAGCTGCTCACCGCCCAGCACTTGGGCACGCAAGTCAGCTCCCACGTCTTGATCTAAGCGCGGCGACTCCCCGGGTCTTGGAGCGGGATGCCCTCTTTGCAGAGCGGGCACGCTTCCGGTGGATAGTCGGCGAGCGGCAGATCGAGCAGCGCTAAAACCGGGAACGGCAACGTCGGATTGCCGCGTTTGACGATCGCGCCGATGGCAGCGACCTGCGCGCCGGCGCCCAGCGCGACGTCGACCACCTCCATCGTCGACCTTCCCGTCGTCAGCACGTCCTCGACGACGACCGCGCGCTCCCCCGGCTTGAGCGTAAAGCCGCGCCGAAGCGTTGGCGCTCCACCTTGTTTCTCCACGAAGAGGTCGCGCACGCCGAGCGCGCGCGCAACGATGTATCCCGGAAGGATGCCGCCGACGGCGGCCGAGAGCACGACTTCGGGCTTGTACGGACGCAAGAGGTCCGCGAGCGCGGCGCCGACCGGATCCGCGAATTTCGGGTCTTCGAAGATGCGGAACTTCTGGATGAAGCGATCGCTGTGCAACCCACTCGAGAGCAGGAAGTGCCCGGTGAGCATCGCTTGGCGGCGCTCGAGCTCCGCCAAGAGCTCCGCGGAGGTCACGAGCGTTCGGGCGCTGACAGCTCGGCTTGCGCGGTGGCGAGTTCAGCGCAGATCTTCTGGACCGCGCTGCGCGGATCGAGCGCTTTCGTGATGGGACGTCCGACGACGATGAAATCCGCGCCCGCGAGCACCGCTTCCGCCGGCGTGGCTGTCCGTTTTTGATCGCCCGAGGCCACGCCCGCCGGTCGTATGCCGGGGCAGATGATGGTGAATTCCGGCGACGTCCTCGCGCGGACGATCGGCACCGCTTCGACCGGACACACGACCCCGTCGAGCCCGCAGTCCTGTGCGAGCGCGGCGCGGATGCTGACGATCTCATGCACCGACTTGTCGACGCCCGTCTCTTTGAGATCGTCGTTCGAAATGCTCGTCAATAGCGTCACCGCGACGATTTTGAGCGAGCGCCCGGTCGCGTTGATCTTATCGCGCGCTTGGGCGGCGGCTTGCATCATGGCCCGGCCGCCCTCGGCGTGCACCGTCACGAAGCTCGCCCCGGAACGGACGACGCTGCCGATCGCGCCGGCTACCGTGTTCGGGATGTCGTGCAGCTTCAAGTCCAAGAAGATGTTCCGGCGCGCTTCCCGCAGCTCCGCGAGAATTTCATTGCCGAACGAATAGTAGGCTTGGTACCCGACTTTGTACCACAGGACGTCGGCAGCGGTGTGCCGGAAGACGTCTTGCGCCTCTTCCAGCTTCGCTTCGTCGAGCGCGATCATCAGTTGGGTCAATGAGATCCTGCCTTTGCTTGGGTGGTGCGTGCCATGCCGGTGAGTTCGCGTACCGAGGCGACGGATCGGCGGCGCAGCTCCTCCTCAATCCCTTGAAGCGCTCGCACGTGGACGAGGGGATCGCGGAAATTCGCCGTGCCGATGGCGATCGCGCTCGCGCCTGCGAAAAGGAATTCGAGCGCGTCGTTGCCCGTTTCGATGCCTCCCATGCCGATGATCGGAATCGACACCGTGCCCGCAACCTCCCAGACCGCGTGCACGGCGATCGGCCGGATCGCGGGGCCGGTCAGGCCGCCCGACACATTCGCCAACATCGGACGGGCGTTGGCCACATCGACGACCATACCGCGCACGGCGTTGATGAGCGAGACGGCGTCCGCGCCGGCATCCTGAGCCGCTTGTGCGATCGGCCGCAGGTCCGCGACATTCGGCATGAGCTTCGGTATCACCGGCAGCTTCACGCGCGATTTCACAGCGCCGACCACGGCCGCGAGCGAGGCCGCATCTGCTGCAAAACATTGGCCTTCGCGATCGACGTTCGGGCACGAGACATCGAGTTCGATGGCGATGACGTTCGGGAGACCATCCATGAGCGCCGCGACCTCTGCGAACTCTGCGACGGAGAAGCCCGCGACGCTAGCGATGACGGCCGTTGGAACCTTGGAGAGCTCGGGGGCGATGTGAGCGAGGAAATGGTCGATGCCTGGGCCTTGCAAGCCGATTGCGTTGAGCAATCCGCCTGGTGTGGGGAAAACGCGCGGCATGTCGTTGCCCAGCCGCGGCGAGCGCGTCACGCTCTTGAGCGTGATCGCCCCGTACCGGCCGACGTCAACGATCTGCGCGTACTCCTCGCCGCGGTTGTAACATCCGCTCGCGGCGATGACGGGATTCTTCAGCGTAGCCGCGCCGATCTTGACGCGCAGGTCGAGCGGTGCGCCGGTCATGAGGCCCAGACCAGCTCGGCGCTCGAGAAGACGGTACCGTCTTTGCACACGCGCGCGAAGTCCAGATCGCGGCTTTCGCCCGGCGCTCTCGGATAGCCGGTCGCTTGCCCGCTTCCCCGCCGGACGGAAACGACGCAGCCCCAGCACGTCCCAAGCGAGCATCCGAAGGTCTCTTCTAGGGAGACTTGGCACGTGATGCCGTGCTTGTCGGCAAGACCGCACAACGCTTGCAGCATGTTCCCCGGCCCGCAACCGTAGAGGACGTCCGCGCGCGGGAGTGAGCGCAATCGATCGATGACCGTTCCCCGGTGGCCTTCGCTGCCGTCGTCAGTGCATATCTCGAAGGGGAAACCGAATGCGGCGAGCTCCTCTCGGCCGACGAGGTGCGGAGCCGAACGGGCGCCCAACACGATCGTCGTATCGATCGACGCTTCCTTAAGCTCTTTGACGAGCATCCAAAACGCAGCCACGCCGAGTCCTCCCGCGACGATCACTACGCGTTCGCCGGCCCGAGGCATGGCGAAGGCATTGCCGAGCGGGCCGATGCACGAGATCTGCGACCCTTCGGGGAGCGCAGCCAATCGTGTGGTGCGCTCGCCCCATTCTTTGAAGAGCAAACCGAACGTGTCGTCTTGAGCAGTGTAGATCCCAAGCGGCAGTCGCACGGCAAAGCCGCCGGGCAGATCCAAGGCCACGAATTGTGCCGGACGTGCGTGGCGCGCGACGTGCTCGCAGCGGAGCTTCAAAAACCAAAAACCGGGAGCTCTGAACTCCCGGCTGACGAGGGTCGCGGTCTCGAGCCGCGGCGAGCTATCCATCCTATAGGAGAGGCTTCCACCGGAGCCCGCCGCAACTCCTATTCCGCGAGAGGGAGGTGTCGCAATGAGCACCCTTGCCGGCGCCCACGCCATGATCTTCAGTCCGCGGGCGGAGGCGCTGCGTTCGTTCTTCAAGGAGAAGCTGCGCTTGCGCTCGGTGGACGCGGGCGGAGGCTGGCTGATCTTCGCGTTGCCCCCGTCGGAAGTGGCGTTCCACCCCGGCAAGAAGGGGCAAGTGCTGCTCTACTTCCTCTGCGCCAATGTCAACGCGACGGTCAAAGAGCTCAAGAGACGCGGCGTCGCGTTCGCAGGCGGCATCAACAAACATGACTGGGGCAAGCTCGTGCACGCGCGGCTGCCAGACGCCACGACTCTTGGGATCTACGAGCCCACGCACGCCTCGCCGCTGCGACGCCGGCGTAAGCGGACGTGAGCCTCATCATAAGATTTCGATGAAAGGGCCTGACCGGGACGTCCACGGGTAACAATCTGGTATTGTGGGCAGTTCTACTGGTGAAAGGCTCACGTGCATCATGCAAGGCGTACTCGTTCTCAAAACCATGGCCGACGCGATCGCCGCCGGATTCGAGTTCTTCGACAAGACGGCGGATGGGTATCTCGTCCGCAAGAAGACGCCGCGCGGCTGGGCGCTTGCAATCGTTCTTCGATAAACAACGGCGGACTGAAAAGTCCGCCGCTCCATTTCACCTGACAGCGTACACGGCGTAGATGGTCGCCGTCACCGTGTCAGTGCCGGGAAGGACCGGCGCCGGTCCCGAGGCCATCATGCGCATCGCCATGGGCGCGGGACCGCTCGACTCCTGCGCGTTGCCGATCGAGATCACGGAGACGATGGTGAGGTGCGCCGCGCTTGCGATCGCTTGCGCCGTGGCTCGCGCCGACGCCACCGCTCTGGCGAGCGCGGTCCGGTAGAGCGCGTCAGCGTTGCTCGACTGATAGGTCAAGCCGTACGAAGTATTCGCTCCGGCGTTGATCGCCGCGTCGAGCACTGCCCCAGCTGATCCGACCGGCGTCGTGACTTGGAGGATCTCCGAAGCCACGTACGATCCGCCGCCGCTCGTGGCTGCCGTCGACATCACGGCCGGTTGCGGCTGCGGTGATTGCGGTTCCCGGTATTCGAGATTGTAACCCGAAGTCTGGATGTTGCGCTGGTTGATGCCTTGGCGTTCGATCGCCGCGACGACTTGGGCCGCCGTTTGATTGACGGAGTTCGATGCGGCCGCAGCGCTCTTCGCTTCAGCCCGGATGCCGATCTGCATGCGCGCGATGTCCGGCACGTAGTCCACGCTGCCCGTCGCGGTGACGGAGATGGCGGGAGGCCGCGGTTCGCGCTCTTGGGCGAGCGCCGCTTGCGCAGCAAGCGCGAACAGCACCCCTATCAGAATGACCGAGCGAAAAGCGTTCATAGTCGTTCTCCTTTTGCCCGCGAATAAAATTCGCGGGCGCTACATTGGCGCGTATAGAATTCGCCGGCGCTCCATGTAGTTCGCGCAAATTTATTTGCGCGCGTTCACGGGCGGATCCACGTTACGTCAAAGAGGCGTGCGGGCGATTGCTTCGTAGCGTGTCGTGGGACCTGCAGGCACGGAGTGATAGAGCGTCAAGGTGTCGACGCGCAACCGGGCCGTGCCCGCGAGCGCGGGCAGCGCAGCCACGCGCAAACCCTTGGGGCGGCAGATCGAGATATGCGGCTCGGCGTCATGATCGAAGCTAAAGCCGCTGCCCGCGAACGCTGCGCGCACCTCCCGTGCGCAGGCGGCGAAATCCGGGTTTGCGCGCGACGATCCGATCCAGATCACGCGCGGCCGGTGCACGTTCGGAAACGCCCCTAACGTATCGAACTCCAACCAGAAGGGGCGGCCGCCTCCCAACCCGCGAAAGGCCTGCATTACCGTTGCGAGCCGCTCGTCTGCGACGTTCCCCAAAAAAGCGAGCGTCACATGGAGCTTTTCGGACGACTCGTACCGGCCTGTCACGCCGGCTCGCGCAAGCGTTGCGCCGGCTTCCAAAGCGAGTGCACGAACCTGATCGTTGACATCTACGGCGACGAAGAGACGCAAGGCGGGCCTATGATTCGCACCACATCCGAAGCTGTCCCGCACCGTATTTTCACAGGTGGTTAATGAAGGCTCCCGGCCCGGCCGAGTAGATTTAATGTATGGAAGCTGCTGCTCACCAGCCGTCTGCGCGCCCATCGAAGCAGCGGATCTTGGTCGTTGAGGACGACGCGAACATCGCGCGTGTGCTTCAGCTCGAACTCGAGCACGAAGGCTTTGTCGTCGAGGTCTGCGGCGATGGAGCAAGCGCCATCGAACGCGCCCTCAAACAACCCGATCTGATCGTCTTGGATGTCCTGTTGCCGCGCATCGACGGTCTTGAGGTGTGCCGCAGGGTCCGCAAACACTCATCCGTGCCCATCATCATGTTGACGGCAAAAGACGCGGTGCCCGACCGCATCACCGGCCTGGATACGGGCGCAAACGACTACTTGACCAAGCCGTTTTCCATCGAAGAGCTTCTCGCGCGCATCCGCGTGCAGCTGCGCGAGCGCGAACCCGGCGAACGCGTCTTGGGAGCGAAAGACCTGACGCTCAATCGTGATACCCGCGAAGTGGTGCGCAACGGCCGCATGATCACGCTCACCGCAAAAGAATTTTCGCTGCTTGAGTTCTTGCTGATGTATCCGAACAAGGTCCATACCCGCGACGAGATCTTCAATAGCGTGTGGGGCTCGGATTTCTTGGGCGAATCGAATCTCATCGACGTCTACATCCGGTACCTGCGCAACAAGGTCGACGTGGGAAGCGAAGAAAAGCTGATTCAGACCGTTCGTGGGGTCGGCTATTCTCTCCGCACCTAGCAACCAGCGTATCCCCTTTTTCGCGAGCCTCCGGTCCCGCATCACCTTCGCCTACGCGGGCGTGCTCGCGCTCTTGCTCATCGTCTTCGTGGGCGTCATTTATGGCGGCGCGCGCAACGTGCTTTTAGCATCTGCCGCCGACCGGGTCCGCCAAGTCTCGCAAGACATACAGCGCGAGCTGGTGGCGCTCAATGCGAGCAACCCGTTCGGGGCGGTCCCCGTGCGCACAGCACTTGCCAACCAAGATTTTCTCAATGGATTCTCCGGTTCGGGGCTCTTCATCGAGGCCTACAACCAATTCGGCAAGCCGATCGGCAAGAGCGCGAACCTGGGCACCCGTGACATTCCCACGAACGGCGTACGCCTCAACCAGCCTCGGATCTTCAGCGAGGGAGAAAATTGGGGGCTCGCAACGCTCGGCTCGGGCCGGCTGCTGGTCAACCGGGTGACGTTGCAACCAGGCGGCCAAGTCGAAGCCACCGTCTACGTCGCCGAATCGCTCGAGACGACCGACGCGATCCTGCAACGTTTCCGCGGCTTTCTCGTCTTGGGTCTGCTCGTGGCGCTTGGCTTCATCGCACTCGCGAGCATCTCGCTTGCCCGCGCGGCGCTTGGGCCTATCGATCAAATCGCACGTGCCGCGCAGGAGATCAGCGGCGAGGATCTGGGCAAGCGGCTCAATTGGACCGGGCGTGCCGACGAGATCGGTGCGCTCGCGAAGCGATTCGATGAGATGCTCGCGCGCCTCGAGTCGGCCTTCGCTCGCGAGCGGCGCTTCGTGGCCGACGCTTCGCACGAGCTCAAGACGCCGCTGACCGTGATCAACGCGAACGCGCAGATGCTCGAACGCTGGGGAGCGCGCAATCCGGAGATCATGGCTGAAGCGCTGCGCACGATCGAGACGGAGTCGGCCACGATGGCTCGGGTGATCAACGCCATGCTCACGCTCGCCAAGACAGATGACCCTCGGGCGCTCGCGCTTGAAAGCGTGGACTTCGGCCGCGTCGTGCACGAAGTCGGGGCGGCGCTGCAGCCGGCGGCCAAGGCCAAAGGCTTGACGCTCCTGGTCGATGTGGACGACGACCTCGGCGCGTACGTCCATGGCGAACCAGGCCTCTTGCGCCAACTCGTCACCAACCTGACCGAGAACGCCATCAAGTTCACTCAGGCAGGGACGGTGACGCTTTCGCTACGGTCGGGCGACGGCGTGGTGGAGTTGCGCGTGCAAGATACGGGCAGCGGGATTCCGACCGAAGCGCTGCCGCATATCTTCGAGCGCTTTTACCGGGCTGATCCCGCGCGCTCGCGAAATGTCGAGGGGACCGGTTTAGGCTTAGCCGTCGTCAACAACATCGTGCGCGTGCACGGCGGGAGGATCGGCGTTGCGAGCGAGCCGGGCATTGGCACGACCTTCACCGTCGACTTGCCCTTGGAAAGGCCTTCCCAGCCGTCGCCCAAAGCGGCGTAGATGCGCGCTTTCTCACGCGGTCCTCATCTTTGGCTTAGTGGCCGCTCATGCTGCTGTTCGATGACTCAAGTAGGATGAGATAGAGCCCTGCGCGCGCCCGGCCACGCTCCCCCAACCATGCTGAAACGACTCGCGACTATCGCTATCCTGATCCTCTTGCTGATCGCCCCGGCGCACGGCAGGCTCGCCCGCGCCTTGGCCGACGACGTACCGATTTCAAGCGCACCCGTGCTGACGATCCACTCCACCGGCGGCACCGTGCACGTCTATTCGGCCGATGCCGCTGCCGTCCACGTCATCCCCGGTGCCGGGGGACAGCGGATTAATGTATCGCGCTTCACGCCGGGTCAGTTCACACGCGGACCGATGCTGCCGGCGCAACAGGTCTGTCGCGGTTTTGGCCGGCGCTTTCGTTGCTACCGGCTGCCGGCGCGCCAGTTCATCCTGCCGCAAACCTTATATGGCAGCGAAGGCGTGCATGTCGAAAATCCGGGCGGTGACATGTCGATCGGCGTACCTAACCACGTGGGGGCGATCTTCATCAACGCCGAGCAGGGCAATGTCGAGGTCGAGCGGCTGCGCGGTCCCTTCATCATTCAAGCCGCAGGCGACGTGCGCCTCAAAAACGTCTACGGCCGGGGGTTGATCCGGACCACCTCCGGCAACGTCACCCTCACAGGCGTTGGAGGCGACGTGCACCTCGTGACCGCCGGCGGTTTCGTCACGGTCTACGGCAGCGCGGCCGAGAAGGCCGATGTGGAGAGCCAGGGCGGCGCGATCACCTGGCGGTTTGCAAAGGTCGGCACGGGCCCTTATAAGTTCTCCTCGGGTCAAGGAGCCGTACATCTTCAGTTCTTGCCAGGCGTGGCCGCACAAGTCGATGCGCAAAGCGCCACGGGGAGCATCACGAATCTTCTGCCGGGAGCGCTGACGACTGGATCGCAACAACACGTCTTGTCCGTTCCCGTCAACGGCGGGGGGCCGGAGATCACAGTCACATCCACGAGCGGCGATGTGACCATAGAACAGGTCGAGCCCGGCCAACCATAGGGCCCGCTTTTTGCGGCAGCGTACCCAGGGGTGATGGTTGAACCGCGCATCGCAGAGCGTACGATCTCGATAGACGGCGGCGAGCTTCATTATCTTGAGGCCGGCAGCGGTCTCCCGCTCGTGCTGCTGCACGGCTTCGGCCACTCGTCCACGTCTTGGCGGCGGACGATTCCTTCGTTTGCCCGGCAGTACCGAACGATCGCGCTCGACCTGCCCGACTATCGGCGTGAGGCGACATGGGCAGTGTCGTTCGAACCTGCCGCCTTCGCCGCCACCGTCCTCCGTTTTGCCGACGCGCTGGAGCTCCAGCCGGCGCACGTCATCGGCCACTCGTTCGGCGGCGTGGTGGCGATGCTCGCCGCGCTGGCGCGGCCCGAGCGCGTTCGCTCCCTCGTGCTCGTGGATTCGCTCGGCTTTACGACCCCGCCCGTACCACCGCTCGATGAAGCTTTGCTCGCATTGCTTGGTTTTTGGCTCGCGCTGCCACGCCGCCCGATCGCGCTCATCCGCGCCGGCTATGCCATGTCCTTTTACGACGCAAGCCGGCTCGACGAGGAAACGGTCGAAGAGATCGCTCGACACGCGGCCACGCCTTTAGGGATGCGCTCTCGCAGCCGGACGCTCCATGAGATATTCCATTTCTCCCGCCGGCTAGGCGATTTCCATCAAAGGCTTGGCGCGTTGCGAATTCCGATATTGATTGTATGGGGGAAGAACGATCCCGTCTTGTGGGCGAAGGACGCCGAGACCGCGCGGCGGGTACTGCCGGGTGCGCGCCTCGAAGTGATCGAGCGTTGCGGGCACAACCCGCAGATCGAGCTGCCTGCTGTTTTCAGTTCGATCGTTCTGGATTTCTTGGGCAAAACGTGAAGCTCGCGCTTACAACGATTGTGGTTTTCGCCGTCGTTTCGATCGGCGGACTTCTTCCTTCGCAGGCTCTTGCGACCACCGGACCCGCGCCCTCACCAACGCAAACGGCCGGTGCTTCGTCTTCGCCAACGCCGGCCGCCAGCACGACTCCAACGCCTCGGCCCTCGCCGCCTCCGATCGTGCCTCCCCGGGATGCTCCCCCGGTCCGTGTCACGACCCCGCCCTTTGCGTCGTCGCACATGACGAGCGTTCGCAAGGGACCCGATAGCCTCTGGCTCGGCGATGCAACCTCCATCTCCGTGCCGATGACGGTCCGCGGCGGACGCCCGTACATCGATGCGATTCTCGACGGGCACTCCGCCACGGTATTGATCGATACCGCAGCGGTGACGAGCCTCATCGATACCGACCTCGCGACGCCGGGTTCACAGCCCACGATGGTCTCGCTTCAGGTCGACCAATTGCGCTTCACCCATTTGGCGCCGCAGTCCGCACAGGTTCGGTCCTACACGGAAACGACGCTCGGGGTGCCGGCCGACCTCATCCTTGGCATGGACTTGCTGTCGCGCTATCCCGTGGAGTTCGATTTTCCCAACAAGACCTTGACCATCTACCGCGACAGTCAGAGCGCTACCGCGGCCATGCCAAAGACGGCTGTTGCTGCGCCGATGCGAGTGCTTGAAGGAAGACCAGCAGTCGAAGCGACGCTCGACGGTGACGGCGGTCTGTGGTTCTCGCTCGCGACGGGGGCAGGCGGCGATGTGTCGCTCGAACCCAACGCGGATCACGCCGCACACCTTGGCCGTCAGTCTTCGTTGCCGTACGAAGAGACCACGATGACGGGTACTCTCTACGGTCGCCTCGTGCGCGCAAACTCGTTTACGCTCGGAGGCGTTGGGTTTGCCCAGCCGCTCGTGGATATTATCAACGCGCAGCGGCCGGGGTCTGCTCTGTCAGGAGCCTTGGGCGCGAGTACCATCTCGCGACTGGATCTTCTCATCGATGTGCCCGGCTCGACGCTTGCGTTTCAGGCTGGGCAAGGCATGACGTCGGCACGGCTTTACGACCCAAGCGGCATGCAGCTCGCCTTGCGCCGCGGTGCGATCGTGGTCAGCGGCGTGGTGCCCGACTCGCCGGCCGCCGGCCGCTTGCGCCCAGGCGATGCGATCGTCTCCATCAACGGGCTCGTGCCGGCGTCGCTCGAGTTCGCGCGCTCGCTCTTGGACGGCAGCCCGGAGACGAAAGTGCAAGTGGTCTATCGGCGCTACGGGATCACCCGATCCGCGACCCTTGTGCTGAAAGTGCTCATCTGATGCGAGCCTGCGAACGATGATCCGCGTGCGCGACCTTTCGAACGTGCGCATCGAGCGGGTGGAATTTGCGAGCGCGGGCGGCACCGTGCGCGGTCTCGTCTATGGCGACGCGTCGATGCCCGCGTGCCTCGTCCTCGCTCACGGCTACTCGTCAAGCAAACACAACCTGGATGCGCTGGCGTTCTACCTTGCCACCGAAGGCGTGCGGTCGCTCGCCATCGACTTTTTGGGTCACAAGCTGGGATGCAGCTCCTTGCCGCTGCGGCGAGCGCAAGACTTGGTCAGCAACGTGCTCGACGCCGTTTCGTTGGCGCGGAACCTTCCCGGGGTGAAGACCGTTGTAGCTGCAGGGCACAGCATGGGTGCGGCTGCGTCGATCGGTGCGACTGCGGATTCGAGTGCGGTCGATGGCACCATCGCCATGTGCACTGCGTTCGGCCGCAGCAAGTCGCTCGGCGGCCCTACTATGCTCGGTGGCTTGCGCAATCGCGCGTGCTACGTGGATGGGCCGAGTCCTGAGGAGCTGACGCAGACGATGGATGCTTGCACCGCGCGCATTGGCGAGATCGCTCCGCGACCGGTGCTCGTCGTGGCGGCGAGCAGAGACGCGATCGTCGCTCCGTCTGCAGTGCACGCGCTCTTCGATGCGGCCGGCGAGCCGAAAACCTACGAGCTCGTCGACGCGACCCACACCGATTGCGCGGAGCGCGCGAAATTTGTCATCGTGCG
>JAJPHJ010000004.1 GCA_021325335.1 Pseudomonadota bacterium
AGGACCGCGGCTCTTTACGTTCGTCGAAGGGTGGGGTCCAAATGCGTTTCCTGGATCGCACGGCTATTGGTGGGTACCGATCGCAGGCCCGCTCATCGGCGGAGCCAGCGCACCCTTTATCTACGATTGGTTCATCGGTGCAACGCTGAAGCTTCGCAAGCGGCAAGCCGCGTAAGCTACAGCGAGCCCATACAAAGGACTATTCTCATGAAGTCGATGCTCGCTCTCGACCAAGGCACGACCAGCAGCCGCAGCATGTTGTTCGATCTCGAAGGACGGCCGCTCGGAAGCGCGCAGCGCGAGTTCCCCCAACACTTTCCGCAGCCTGGTTGGGTCGAACACGAACCCGCTGACATCTGGGAGAGCCAGATGGGGACCGTGCGTGACGTCTTGCTGCAGACGGGCACGCAACCGAACGAACTGGTTGCCGTAGGAATCACCAATCAGCGCGAGACGACGTTGCTCTGGGATCGAAAGACCGGCAAACCCGTGCACCGTGCGATCGTCTGGCAGGATCGCCGCACCGCAGGCATGTGCGACCAGCTGAAAGCGCGAGGACTCGAAAAAATCTTCACCTCGAAAACCGGCCTCGTGCTCGACCCATATTTTTCCGGGACGAAGGTCGCGTGGCTTTTGCAAAACGTGCCCGAACTCGCGACCCGCGCAAAAAAAGGCGAGCTCGCATTCGGAACCGTCGACACCTGGCTGATCTATAATCTCACAGCAGGGCAGTCTCATCTCACCGACGTGAGCAATGCGAGTCGCACGCTGCTCTTCAATATACACACCTTGCAGTGGGATGACGAGCTGCTGGCCGCGCTGGATATTCCCAAATCACTCTTGCCCGAAGTGCGCCCTTCTGCCGGCCAGTATTCTCAGACCGACCCGCAGCTGTTCGGGGCTGCGATTCCGATCACAGGCGTCGCTGGCGATCAGCAGGCAGCGCTATTCGGCCAAGCCTGCTTCAAGGCCGGCCTGGCGAAGAACACCTACGGCACCGGCGCGTTTGTCGTCATGAACACGGGCACCAAGGCCGTGAGCGGTCCGGGAGTTCTCTCTACTTTGGCGTGGCAGCTCGAGGGTCAGCGCGCGGAGTACGCGTTGGAGGGCTCGATCTTCGTCGCCGGTGCTGCGGTGCAGTGGTTGCGCGACGGCCTCGGCATCATCGCGTCCTCCGGCGACGTGGAACGATTGGCTTCGAGCGTTGCAGACAACGGCGGCGTGTACTTCGTGCCGGCGCTCGTGGGTCTTGGCGCACCACATTGGGATGCGTACGCGCGCGGCGCGCTCGTTGGGATCACGCGCGGGGTCACGAAGGCGCACATCGCACGCGCAACTCTTGAGGCGATGGCGTATCAAACCAAGGATGCAATCGTCGCGATGGAAGGCGCATCCGGATTGCGCCTGCAAGAGCTGCGCGTCGATGGCGGCGCGTCGGTGAACGACTTACTGATGCAATTCCAAAGCGACATCCTCGGCGTTCCCGTTCTGCGCCCAAAGGTGACCGAGACGACGGCGCTCGGCGCAGCGTTCCTCGCCGGCATCGGCGCCGGCGTGCTGGATCAGGCGACCATAGCCGGGCGCTGGGCCGTCGATCGCCGTTTCGATCCTGCCATGAAGGCTGCAGAGCAAGATCGACTCTACGGAACTTGGAAACGTGCCGTGGAGCGATCGCTGAAATGGGTCGAATCTTGACGGCGTGAACCGCGATGCTGCCCTGTCGCAACTCGGCCAGCGCTTCGACGTGCTCGTCGTCGGCGGGGGAGCAACCGGGCTTGGCGCGGCGGTCGATGCCGCTGCGCGGGGCTACCGCACAGCCCTCATCGAAGCCCACGACTTTGCCAAAGCGACATCGAGCCGCTCGACAAAGCTGGTGCACGGCGGCGTTCGTTACTTGGCCGGTGGCCAGTTCACCCTAGTCCGCGAGGCGCTCGCCGAACGCAACAATCTTTTCAAAAACGCACCACATCTGGTCGGTGACCTTCCCTTGCTCGTGCCGGCAGCGCGCTGGTTCGACGTGTATTACTATGCGGCAGGGCTGAAGCTCTACGATGTCCTGGCCGGACGCTCACAACTTCCGCGTAGTCGAATTCTTTCCGCAGTTGAATCGATCACCCGTATCCCTGGACTGAAGCGACAGGGTCTCCAGGCAGCTGTTGAATACCACGATGGGCAATTTGACGACGCACGGCTCGCGATATCGCTCGCGCGCACCGCTGTCGATCACGGCGCCACGATCGTAAACTACACGCGCGCGGTCAAGTTCCTGTACCAGCGCGAACGGATCTGTGGCGTCCTCGCCGTTGACGACGAAAGCGGACAGGAGCTAGAGATTCGAGCGCGCGTTGTTATCAACGCAGGCGGAATCTTCGCCGATGCGGTGCGCGCACTCGACAGCGACGCCCATCCCAAGCTCTTGTCGCATAGTCGTGGCACCCACCTCGTGGTGTCGCGCGAAGCGCTCGGCACGCCCACTCATGCCATCATGGTGCCGAAGACGAGCGATGGTCGCGTCATCTTCGCGCTACCGTGGCACGATCACGTCGTCATCGGCACAACGGACATCGCGACCACGGACATCACGCTCGATCCCAGCGCAACACAGCAAGAGATCGCGTATATTCTGCAAACCATCAACCCATATCTGGAGCAGCCGCTCGCCCAGCGTGACGTCTTGGCGGTCTTTGCCGGACTTCGGCCGCTCGTGAACCGCCTCGCCGCGCCGACCGCAAAACTTTCGCGCGAACACCTCGTCGCCGTGGCGCCCTCCGGCCTTATCACCATCGCCGGCGGTAAATGGACGACGTACCGCAAAATGGCGCAGGACGTCGTCGATGTCGCTGCTGCCCGCGGTGGGCTGGCCAAAGCGCCGTCGCCGACCGAGGAGCTGGCGCTCCACGGTGCGAGCTCCGAACGCAAGCCCGAGGATCCGCTTCGCGTGTATGGCAACGATGCCGCTGCGGTGCTGGCTCTCGCCGACGAGCAGCCAGATCTTCGAACGCCGCTCCATCCACGGCTTCCCTATTTGGGAGCTGAGGTCGTCTTTGCAGCGCGCCATGAGATGGCGCGCACGGTCGAGGACGTGCTTGCCAGGCGCACGCGCGCGCTGTTCCTCGATGTGGAGGCTGCTCGTGAGTGCGCGCCGGGAGTCGCAGAGCTGCTCGCGAGCGAGCTTCACCGCAACCGCCAATGGCAGCTCGACCAACTGCGCAGCTTCGGAGAGATCAGCGCCCACTTTGCTCTGCCGTAGCGAACCAAAAACGGTGGGAGCGCTTCTCCGTTGAATCCCGTCGTATGCGCAAACAAAAAATGCCGCGTACTCAGCGGCTCATCCGAGATCTAACGGAAACGATCAGCCGGCACGACGATCCCACGCTACCGGATTTGATTGAAGCCGTCGGCATTGCGGCTGAAGTGTTGGAGGATCTCATCGTCCACCTGAAGATGTCGCAGACGAAGAACAAGATGTGGCGAGAAAGCCGTAAGTAACGTGGCTGGAAGCAGAAAAAGAAAAGAAGCGGTCTTTTCGACCGCTCCTCTTCTGTCGACGCTTCGCGTGTTAGACGGTCGCGAGGGTCGGGATCTTGTGGAACGTTGAGTTCACAACATCATAGGTTTTGATCTGCGGAGTACCCT
>JAJPHJ010000114.1 GCA_021325335.1 Pseudomonadota bacterium
ATGCCTTGGATGTTGTACTCGACCGGATCTTCGATCGTGACGATCTTCGTATCCGGCCGGTTGATCGTGTTCAAGGTCGCGTAGAGCGTCGTCGATTTACCGGACCCTGTCGGCCCGGTCACCAAGATGACGCCGTTGGGCATGACGATGAGCTTCTTCCAGCGCTCCAATATCTCGTCGTGGAACCCCAGCTGTTCGAGCTCCACCATGACGCTCTTGCGATCCAAGATACGCATGACGATCGCCTCGCCCCACAGGGTGGGCAGGTCCGCGACCCGTAGATCGTAGCGGTCGCGCTTGATGTTCACCTGGATACGGCCGTCTTGCGGCACGCGCTTTTCGGCGATGTTGAGATTCGCCATGATCTTGAAGCGTGAGACGAGGGCCTGTTGCAACGTCTTGGGCGGGCTCATCACTTCGCGGAGCACGCCGTCCACGCGGTAGCGCACGAGCAGTTGGCGTTCGAACGGCTCGATGTGGATATCGGATGCTTTCTGGGCGATCGCTTGGGTGATGATGAGGTCGGCCAAGCGCACGATGGGCGCGTCGACCGTGACCTCATCGGGAATTTCCTGTTGCTCCTTGACGACGTCCAAGGCGTCGCCCGTTTCGCTGACGATCTCTTGCCATTTGTTGTCGCCGCTGTTGTACGCCGCGTCGATGGCGCGCTCGATATCGTCATAAAAAGAGAGGACGGGTTCGGGGATGAGCCCAGTGCGAATCCGGACATCGTCGAGCGCGAGGATGTCCGTAGGATCCGCCATGGCCAAGGTGATCTTGTTGTCGACCTTGCCGATGCAGAGCAGATGATGTCGGCGCGCCGCCGGCTCCGGGATGATGGTCGCCGTGTCGGGATCGATCTTCCGATTGGAGAGATCGACGTAGATCTTGCCGAGCTCCTCCGCGCGCGCCCACATGATCTCGTCCTTGGGGGCGACGCGCATGTCCACGAGGATCTTCTCGAGCGGTTCGCTGCGCTGCTCGGCGGTCTGAACCGCTTTGTCGAGCTGTTCTTGGCTCAGGCTGCCTTTTTCGATCAGGACGTCGGTAAATTTTCGATCGATGAAGTCGAGCAAAACGGATCCCTTCGCATGCGAGCGGACCCGAATGGTCCGCTGTTACCAGTAATCGGTGCGAGCGTCGAAGAGATGCAACGGTGGAGGCGTGCGCGTGACGCGCGTCACATGCTGGGAGGCGCGCTTGCAGTCGCGTGAGGTACGGGACCCGGCGGAGGAGTCGGGCTCGGAGGGACGTTCGGTGAAGCCGTCGGAGCCGAGGATCGGCGAGCCGGCGACGGCGTCGGCGTCGGAGCGAACGCGCCGCGACGGAATGGGAAGGTCGCTTTGACGCCGCCGAGCGCTTTGAAGTCTTCCGTTTGCGTGTTGTAGAGGATCTCGGCCGCGTCGAAAGTCCGATCGGGTTTCTCTTCACCATGCACGCCTCCGGTCATGTCGGCGACGTGCGTCGTATCGTTGAGCCGGAGGACGGGTCCGACGAGCGTCCGGTCTCCTTGCGCGACTTTCACGTGACCGGTAGCCGTGTAGACGGATTGCGGCCGGTTCGCAATATCGAGCTTGTCGCACCACAGCGTCAATGGTTCGCTCGAGTTGTTCGCCTTGCCATAGTTGAAGCGATGCACGACGATATGGCCGACCATGGTGAACGTGCCCGCCTTGTTGTTGCCGACGGCGCGGTCTGCCTTGAAATCCGAATCGGAAGAGAACCCGGTCAGGGCGGACGGAACGAGCAGGTCGCCCGTGAGCGTGTTGTAGTGGACCTCGCTCGTATGCACCACGCGATCGTTCTCTTGCGCCATCACGTGTCCGCGCAGCAGTCCATCGTGCGTCGTGTCGTTCAGCTGCAGATAGTCGCAGTGCAGCTGGCGCGTGCCTTGGACCACCACGACCGATCCCGTTGCTGTGTAGACGCTCGGATGTCCCAACACCCGAAGCTGATCGCTCGTGAGCGTCATCGGCGGTTGCGCAGGGCCGTGTCCGGGAACGGCATGCTGGTGCAGCACGACGTGTCCGACGAGGGTGACGTCTTGGCGCTGGTAGTTGCCAAAGGCACGATCGGCGCGGAAATCGCCGTCGTTGGAAACACCGCGCACGGCACCGGGGATGACAAAGTCACCATTGCGGTGGAACACGCCCTCGGCGAAGATCACGGTAAACTTTCCGATGCGCGCGTCGGCGCGGGCGCCCTGTGGGAAAAGCGAAAGGATCAGGATTGCGCCAAGCGCGACGATCCCCGAGGCTCTCGGCCGGCTGCGGTTCATCTGCACAGACAACTCATCGCGCGGTGCGCAAAGTTCCCAATCGTGACCTGATGACGCCGGCGGGCACCGCCCCTTCACGCAACACGACCGGAGCATCGCTCGTGCAGTCGACGATCGTGCTCTCAGCGCGCAGTTTGGTCGGGCCTGCAAGGACGGCGAGATCGGCCGGGGGCAGATTCGATTCCCCAGAACCCTCTCCAAAAAATGCGGGCGCGCCCGAAACGTTGGCGGACGTCGCGGCGAGCGGGCCCGTGGCGCGCAGGATCGCCTGGCAGAGCGTATCGTCCGGACAGCGCAGCGAGATGGTCGCAAACGCACATGCTGCGCGCTCCGCGCGGCGAGGATTGCGCTCGACGACGATCGCGACGGGGCCGGGCCAGAACGCATCGATCGCGCTGCGCGCGAGCGGGCTCCATCGCGTGACGAAGGGCGCAGCTTGTTGCGCATCGGTGACGTGCAAAGCGAGTGGTTTGTCATCGCTGCGCGCTTTCGCGCGATAGATCGCAGCGACTGCGGTCACGTTATCTGGATCGCAACCTATCCCGTATACTGTCTCGGTCGGAAAGATGACCGTTCCGCCTGCGCGCACGCATGCTGCGACGTCCGCCACAATCTCATCGTTGGACCGCTGCGTTGGACGCAGAACGCGCATTTCTAGCTGTGGACCTGAAGGACCGACCATCGCATCTCGGAAACGGTGTTCGCAGTGACGCGCATACGGCAACAAGTCTTTCTCGTCGGTCTCATGGTGGCCTTTACCGCGATTTCCGGAGCTATGGCGCCCATCGCCATCGGCCTCGGGTTGCGCCGGCGCGCTGTCGCGCAGCGCAAACGTTTCGTCGGACGCACCCGCCGCCGCATCGCTGGTGTTCGCGCGTACGTCCGCAGGCGCACGCGCCCGGCGTTCGCATTCCTCTCGCGGGCACGCAAGGTCGCGTAGCCGGTATCCACCGTCCCCCAATCGATTTGCTGAGAATGTAGCTGTCGCGAATTTATTCGCGACAAAAGCGCGCAAATAAATTTGCGCGGGCGACACGTTTTATGCCTTGTGTTTTCCAATGCGCAGCAGGCGAGCCTCGCCTGCGCCAAGCGCGATCGTCTGTTTTTCCGTTTGCTCGACGATGGGAGGACGCAACGTGTAGGCAAAGGTCCCTTCCCGATCGGTGGCGAGGAACACGAGCGTCTGGCGATCGTCCGCCAACGCCACCGCGAAGGGCACGTCGGATTCGACGCAGCGGCTCACGTCCTCGTTGAGGATGACGCAGTGCCGGCGCGAGGCGACCGGGATTGATGAGTAGAGCGTGCGCCGGTAGTAGAAGCACGACAGCGTCGTGCCCATGATCGGAAGGTCGCGCACGCCGATCCACCGCCAGTCGCTCGGGAGATGGGGGTTCACGCGCAGGCCATCGGGCGACGGATCCAAGCCGAGCGGACCCTCGTAGGCCAGCCACAAGTACGTCGGCGGCATCCACGGACTCATCGCCATGCCACGGCTCTTGAACGTCTCACCCGAAAGCCGCTCCGGGAACATCCCGGGCATGACGTTGTGATAGGCCTTTGGGTTCTCGACCTCGCTGATCTTCCAGATGTTCCGCATCGCCGACGCCATGCGGCGGGGCGAGTGCGATTTGCTGCAGTACGCCACCCATGCCGTGAGATTGGGCCAAATCCCGCCGAGCAGTTGCACCCCATGATCGGGATCGTACTCTTGCTGGTTGCGACCGACGGTGCGCACGCCGAACGGCGTCCAGAACTCCGGTGTGTAGAGCAGGTCCAGGATCGCGCGCTTGCGTTCCTGGCTTGCGATCCCGAAGAGCACCGGAAAGATCTGATCTCCCGTGATATCCGCGTGCGGTTCGCCCTCGGGATCGATGTTGAGCAGATAGAAACCTGTCGCATTGCTCACGAGCCGTCGATTGATCGCGTCTTTGAGGGTATCCGCAGCCGTGCGATAGCGGTCTGCCGTCTGCCCATCGCCCACGATCCGCGCGAGCGACGAAGCCAAGAAGAGGGCGCGCGCGCATTCCGCGTTGATCTCCGTGACGGCGCCCGAGATCTGGCTTTGCGGAATGATGTTGCGCCAGCCTGAGATGCCCCAGACGTTGGATTCCAAGGAGTGCGCCATCACGAGCCCATCTCGCGATTGCGAGATGATCCAATCGCAGGCGCCGCGCACCATGGGCCACAACCGCTCGAGCGCGGCCCGATCGTGGGTGACCGAGTAGTGGTGGAACACTGCGCACACGATGAGCGGCGTGTCATCGTTGATGTTGAGATCGTAGTCGCTCTTGAAGGGCGGATCCGCGCACGCGACGATGTATTCGGTCACCTTGCCGCCTTCCTCGATGCCGTACTGCGCGATCAACTCGAAGAGTCGGCGTGAGAAATCGGGCGTGAGGTAGTCGGCTCCGAGCGCGAACCAGGCCGCGTCGCGGACGACGACGATGTCCTGCGACGGATCGTTCGTGAAACCGTCGCCCGCCGGAAACCGGTGCTCGACCCGCACCGTGTTGACTTTCGCCCAGTCGATCGCGCGGTTCACGAGCGGGTCCGGTGTGCGCAGATAGCCCTTCTGCAGCAATCGCTCGTAGTAGGCGTCCGTCTCGGCGAGCGCTGCCCGGGGCGCCGGCGCCTCGTGCAGGATGCGCCGCGCTTGTTCTTCGCCGCTCCCGCTGATCGCCATGGAGAACGACATGCTCGCCATTGCGCGTCCTTCGACCCTGATCGAGTGCGTGCGCGAGAAGCCGCGATCGGAGACATACGTCGAGACCACTTCAGCGTCGCTCCCGAAGACCCGGACTTCTTGCGGCCGATCGATCGTCGTGCTGATGATCAGGCCGTCCTCTTCCCGATTGCGCACGCGTTTGTTGCGCTGCGCGTGATCGGGCACTTTATAGGTTCCCGCCCACACGAAGGCCGGGTAGTGGACGTCGCACATGACCGCCGCCTCCACCGCTTCGTCGCCGTCGTTGCGAAAATCGACGAGCACTCGCAGGATCCCGAACGGCTCGTTCATCGGAAGAAAGACGATTTTGCTGATCCGCAGGCTGCCGCAGCCGTACGACGTCGACTGGTACGCTTGCGCGTGAGTCGTCTCGACCGCGCTCGCGCGCTCGCCGTGGACGAAGAACTGCGTCACCCAGCGGCCGCAATAGAACTGGTTGTCACGGGCGCTCCACAGACCGGCGACGTCGCTCTGCGGGGTCAGTTTGAGGAATGTCTCGAGATTTCCGAAGGACGCTCCCGTGAGGAGCTTGTCAACCGGATACCGGTACGCGAAAGCTGGCAATCGTCAGAAGCGTACGCGCTGACCGGTGCCGATGGCGACGCACGACATCGGATCTTCGGCCACGATCACGGGGATGCCGGTGACTTCGCTGAGCAGCGAGTCCAAACCGCGCAACAGCGCGCCGCCACCGGTCAAGATGATGCCCCGGTCGATGATATCGGCTGCGAGCTCGGGCGGGGTCTTCTCGAGCACGCTCTTCACGGCGTCGATGATGGAGCCAAGTGGCTCTGCGAGCGCCTCGCGCACTTCTTCCGACGTGATGTTGACGGTCTTCGGCAAACCGTTGATGAGGTCACGGCCGCGGATATCCATGGTCAGCTCGGGGTCCAGGCGGTATGCCGAGCCCACGTTGATCTTGATGTCCTCGGCGGTGCGCTCGCCGATCATGAGGTTGTAGACGCGCCGGATGTGGCGCGCGATGGCTTCGTCGCATTTGTTGCCGGCGACGCGGATGGACTGGCTGACGACGATCCCGCCGAGCGAGATCACGGCGACATCGGTCGTGCCGCCTCCGATATCGACCACCATGTTGCCGCTCGGACCATCGATCGGCAGACCCGCACCGATCGCCGCAGCCATCGGCTCTTCGATGATGTCCACGCTGCGCGCCCCAGCCAGCTTGGCGGCATCGCGCACCGCGCGCTCCTCCACCGACGTGATCTCCGCCGGCACGCAGATCGTCACCGCCGGTTTCGGGCGCAAGAATGCGAAGAAGCCGTTGCTGCGCGTCACCTTCTTGATGAAGTAGTTCAGCATCGCTTCCGTGACTTCGAAGTCGGCGATGACGCCGTCACGCAACGGACGGATCGCTTGGATGTTGCTCGGCGTCTTGCCGAGCATGCGGCGCGCTTCTTCTCCCACGGCGAGGGTTCGGCCCGTGCGCGTGTCGCGCGCGACGACCGACGGCTCGCGCAAGACGATGCCTTTGCCTTTCACGTAGACGAGGACGTTCGCCGTCCCCAAGTCGATTCCGATGTCCACCAAGAGCTCCTATGTCGATTGGATGCGAAACGGCGTCACGATCTTCGGCAGCTTCATCGTATCGTCGAAGTCGGGCTTCGGGGTCACGGGCGCAACGCCGCTCGCGCGCACGACCGAGGCGCCGAGCGACGCCAGCCGTTCTTCAAAAAATTCGTAGCCGCGATCGATGTACTCGAGTCCGCCGATCTCCGTCGTCCCCTCGGCCGCCAAGGCGGCGAGCACGAGCGCGCCTCCCGCTCGGATATCCGGCGCTTCGACCACTGCGTCTTTGAGTCGGGGAACGCCCCGCACGACAGCGCTTCGACCCGAAACCGTGATCTCCGCCCCCATGCGCGCGAGCTCGTCCACGTAGAAGAAGCGAGCGTCGAAGATTGTCTCTTCGATGGTCGACGTTCCTTGTGCCAGCGAGAGATAGGCGACGATGAGCGGCTGCAGGTCGGTAGGGAAGCCGGGATAGGGTTCGGTGACGAGATCGATCGCC
>JAJPHJ010000104.1 GCA_021325335.1 Pseudomonadota bacterium
CGCTGCCCGCCACGCCGAAGATCGCCAAGACGCTGAGCGTTGCCAAGCGCGTCGCGGTCTATGGGATCTACTTCGATTTCGCGAGCGCGACGCTCAAGCCCGCATCCACGCCGGTGCTGCTGGAGATCGCGCAGGCTTTGCGCGCAAATCCATCCTGGAAGATCACGATCGAGGGGCATACCGATAACGTGGGCGGTGAAGACTATAACCTCGATCTGTCGCGCCGGCGCGCTGCCTCGGTCAAGAGCGCGCTCGTGACGCGCTACGGGATCAACCCCACCCGGCTGAGCACGGTCGGCTATGGGTTCTCGCGACCCAAAGCAAGCAACGATACGCCGCAGGGCCGCGCGGCCAACCGTCGGGTCGAACTCGTCCGCAGCTAAGAGCCTAAGCCGAACGTCCTAGCCGGGGATAGGGATGAGGCTTGCTTGCTCGCAGCGAATTGGCTGGGCGTAGTGGCAGCTACAGCTGTATTGCCCACTGGTACCATCACCTTTCTCTTCACTGACATCGAGGGGTCTACTCGGCGTTGGGAGACCCATCGTGACGAGATGCAAGCGGCGGTCGCGCGCCACGACAGCATCATGCGTGAGGTCTTTGAGCGTCACGAGGGTTACGTCTTCAAGACCGTCGGCGATGCGTTTTGCATCGCCTTCCGGACAGCGCCCGAGGCCCTGGCCGCGGCCGTCGAGGCGCAACGCACGCTAGCGAAAGAGGACCACTCAAGCGTCGAAGGCCTCCACATCCGCATGGGCCTGCACACGGGCCCGGCGGACGAACGCGACGGCGATTATTTCGGACCGGCGGTCAATCGCGTCGCGCGTCTCATGTCCATCGGGCACGGCGGCCAGATTCTGCTGTCCGATGCCACGAGAGCGCTCGTGCACACGGAACTCCCCGAAGGAACGAGCTTAAGCGATCTCGGGTCGCACCGCCTCAAAGACCTCGAGCACCCGGAACGGGTTTGGGTCATCACCGGCGGCGGCTTCGCCACCGACTTCCCGCCGCTCAATTCGCTCGATCTGCTCCCCAACAATTTGCCCCAACAGCTCACGAGCTTCCACGGCCGCGAACAGGAGCTGGGCGAGCTTGCCGAGCTGCTCGACAAGCACCGCCTGGTCACCCTCCATGGATCGGGCGGCATCGGCAAGACCCGTCTCGCGTTGCAGACGGGCGCCGAAATGCTCGACGAGTATCACGACGGCGTGTGGTTTGCCGATCTCGCGGCATTGCGCTATCCGGACTTGGCGGCAAGCGTGGTCTCCAAAGCCTTGGGCGTCAGCCAGTCTGAGAACCGGGGCATAGACGAGTCAATCGTCACCTGGATGCGCCGCAAGCATCTGCTCCTTATCCTAGACAATTGCGAGCACGTGTTGGACGATGCTGCGAAGCTCACCGAATTCATCCTGCAACAGTGTCCGAAGGTCAGCATCCTCGCGACGTCGCGTCAAGCGCTCGGCCTCGCTGGCGAGCAGGTCTTGCGCCTCGCTCCTTTGGGGCTGCCCGACCCGGCCACGCACGTCTTGGCACGCGACGCCGGCGCCTATCCCGCGCTCGCGCTTTTCATCGATCGCGCCAAAGCGGTGAACAAGTCATTCGCCATCAGCGACGACGACGCATATATGATTGCGGAGATCTGCCGCCACCTCGACGGGCTCCCGCTCGCCATCGAGCTTGCGGCGGCTCGCGTGAAGGTGCTGAGCATCGATGGCTTGGCGCAACGGCTCGATCATCGCTTCGCGCTGCTCACGGGCGGCAGCCGGACGGCGTTACCTAGACAGCGCACTCTGACTGCGCTCATCGACTGGAGCTACGATCAGCTCGACCAAAAAGAACAGACGTTGTTCTGCAGGCTCGCGGTCTTCGCCGGTTCGTTCTCGCTCGACGCGGCGGAGACGGTGTGTTCCGGAGATGGTATCGACGACGTGGAGGTCTTGGATCTCGTCGCCTCCCTGACCGACAAGTCGTTGCTCGTCGCCGAGACAAACAATCGCAGCGAGCGATACCGGCAGTTGGAATCGTTGCGAGCCTACGGCTGGGAAAAACTTGAGGCGACCGGCGATCCCAAGGCGCTCGCGCGTCGCCACGCTGATTACTACTGCAGGGCCGCGCTTGCGGCCGACAAGGCCTACGGCGCCAAGCCGGATTCGGCCTGGCTCGAATCGGTCGAACCCGACACGGATAACTTCCGCACCGTCTTGGACTGGTCGTTCGGCGGTGAGGGAGACGCGGCGGTTGGCGGCGTGGTCGCAGGCAGTCTCGAGCGGCTTTGGCGTGAGGGCGGTCTCGAGGCGGAAGGACGCAAGTGGATCTCGATCGCGCAGGACAAGAGCGACGAGTCGAAGACTCCGCAAGTCGCCGCACGACTTTGGAGAGCGCTGGCGTGGCTCAGCTCGGGCAAGCGCAGCTTCGACGCAGCACGCAAAGCGTGCGACCTGTACGAGCAAATCGGCGACGGGGCCGGTCTCGCTGCGGCGTTGCACGTGCTCGCGTGGGGGTTCTGCCACCAAGGCGAGTACGACCGCGCCGCCGTCGCCAACGATCGCGCCCTCGGCTGGTTCAAAGAGCATGCAGACAAGCGCAATATCGCGGCCTGCCTGCGGCAGCAAGCCAAGATCGTAGAGGCGCGCGGCGATCGCGCGAGCGCGCGCCAGCTGCACGCACAGGCACTGACGCTCGTTAAAGCGCTTGGATCGCAGAACACCGTCGCGACGGCGCTCGCCAACCTGGCAGAACTTGAGTTCAAGGACGGGAATCCCGCAGAGGCCTTGCGCTACGTCAAGGAGGCGGTCGAACTCGCCTCGTGGGGGAAGAGCGCGACAGATCTCGCCACCTACCACACCCAATCCGCGCTCTATCGCATCGCGTTGAACGCGCTCGATGCCGGACGAGAAGAGGCACTTGACGCGCTGCACTGGGCGCGCCGTGCGCAAAACGAAGTGCAGATCCTCAACGCGATCCAGCTCATCGCGTACACGAACGCGCTCGGTGGCGAGGCGCCGCGCGCGGCGCGCCTGGTCGGCTTCGTCGGAGCGAAATACGTGGAACTCAATGAGACGCTCGACACGACGGAGCGATGGAGCTGGGATCAGCTCTCGACGTCGTTGCGCAACCAGCTGGTCGAGATCGAATTGAAGGCGCTCACCGCCGAAGGCGCGGGCTGGTCGGACGACCAGGCCATCGACGAAGCGCTGAAAGCCTCTTCCTCACTCCGATAGTTTCTTTCGCCACCCTTTGTGCGTGCTGTCACGCGGGCAGCACGGCGACGAGCCGCGCGCCGTGCAGCCTGAGCGCCGATGACTATAGTAGGTAGGCGCATTGGACAGCACTGATTTTACGACATCGCATGTGACCGCGCGACTGACGCGCCGCGCGCGCGCTATCCTGGCGTCCATCGCCATCAGCGGTGCTTCGCTGGTCGTCGCGGCCTGTGGAGGCGGTGGCGGTGCCACCGCGGCGTTGTCTGGACCTCAAACGGAGCGCACTCCTGCCCCGACACCGACGCCGACACCAACCCCTACTCCGACCCCGACGACGCTTTCGTGCACCGCCCTGAGCGCCGCCCGCGTCGCCACGACTCGGCTGCGTACGATTGCGCATGCAGTCATCCCGACGGGCATTGCGCCCGGGACGTCGACAAAGGTGTGTCCGGCCAGCGTCGCAGGCCGCGCGCGCTGCATGTCTTGGGTTCGCACGGATCTGGCGCGTCGGATGACCAGTCCCGCCGGTTATGGTCCCGCCAGCCTGCAGGCTGCGTACGCACTGACATCGGCTTCGAGCACAAACGGCGGGACGCAAATCGTCGCCATCGTCGATGCGTACGACGATCCCGGCGCGGAGTCCGATCTCGCCCTGTATCGCTCCACTTTTGCCTTAGTTCCGTGCACGACGGCAAACGGCTGCTTCTTAAAAGTCAACCAGGCTGGTCTGACCTCACCCTTGCCGGGCGTGGACCCAACCGGAGGCTGGGAGGGGGAAGAATCGCTGGACCTCGATATGGTCTCGGCGATTTGCCCGAACTGCAAAATCTTGTTGTTGGAGGCGAACAGCAATTTCCTGACCGCCTTGTACACCGCCGAGAACGCGGCCGCGGCTTGCGGCGCCAATGTCATCTCCAACAGCTGGGATGGCGACGAATATTCGGGCGAGACCTTTGACGAGACGAACTTCAACCACCCGGGTGTGATGATCACCGTCTCATCAGGCGACAACGGCTACGACGGTTCTGGGTCAGGCTATCCGGCAAGCTCGCAGCACGTCACGGCTGTGGGCGGCACGACTTTGATCGACGTGGCGGGCAGCTGGTCGGAAACCGTTTGGGCCGGAAGCGGCAGCCGCTGCAGCCTCTACATCCCCCAACCGTCTTGGCAAGCGGCGCTCGGCACGAGCTACACCAGTCTGTGCAGCAAGCGCATCGACAACGACGTGGCGGCGATCGCCGATCCGAATCATGGAGTCGCGGTCTACGACTCTTTTGGCGGCTCGGGCCCCGCCAGCTGTTCGAACTGGTGCGTGTACGGCGGTACGAGCGCTTCCGCGCCGATCATCGGCGCTCTGTATGGGCTTGCGGGCAACGGCGCATCTTTGACCGATGGGTCGTACCCGTACGGCCACGGCGGAGCGCTATCGGACATCGTCAGTGGATCAAACGGCGCCTGTGGCAACTACCTCTGCGCGGCCGGCGCGGGCTACGATGGACCGAGCGGCCTGGGCACGCCGAGCGGGATCGGCGCGTTCTGATGTACGCGCCTACGCTCGCTGCGCGCCTCACACGTGCTCACTTGTTCTAACCGCAGCTCTTAGGTCCACTCGCTCTGCTCGGCTAGGTACAGCTCGACGCCGTCGGGGTCCGTCAAAAATGCAAGGCGCATGGGCGGATCGCTGACGATGTCTCCCTTGAACGCGACGCCGCGAGCCTGCAAGTGCTTCCGCCCTGCTTCGACATCGTCCACGCCGAGGCCGAGCGAAATGCTGCCCGGCTTTTGCTGCGTACCCTTTGCCGGATGGAGGCCGATCCTGACGCCCGGCGCTTCCAAGACCGCGAACTCATCGCCGTAGCGAGCCTTGAGCGCCAACCCGAGCCGCTCGGTGTAAAAATCGACCGAGCGCTGCATGTCCGAAACGATGATCGTGAGGAGGCTGAGGTTGTAGTGCGTCTGTTTCGAGCCGATGTTCGGCACGCTATGCTCTCCTTTCGGCAGTTCCGAGATGTCGCGCGCGTTTCAAGCCTGTCCGCGTGAGATGGTGCATCACGGCGAGCTGGCGGGAAAGCTCGGCTCGGCCTGCGGCGGTGAGCAGATAGGGACGTCGCCGATAGTCGTCGGTTCTTTTTTCCTCGATCCAGCCGCGCTCGTCCATGCGAGCGAGAGCTCCATAGAGCGTTCCGGCGCGCATGGTCCACCCGGTAAGCGCTTCGATGTCTTTCATGATCGAGTAGCCGTGCTTGGGTTCGTCTGCGAGACTGATGAGGATGAGCAGCACGGGCTCAAGCAGCAGATCGTCAGGATATCGCACTATGCTATCTCACGTTATACCGCATAGCGATATAGTAGGACAAACCTCGCGGGGTGTCAAGGCTGCCGACGCGACTCGTCGGCTAGGCCGACCGAAGCTGCGTCCCGAACCTCTCCGCCGCGCGTGCTTTGGCTTTGATGGCTTCGGCCTGCCGGTTCTTTGGCGGCGCCGTGGTGCGCAACGTCTTCATCAGGCGGGTCGAGGTCGCCGTTATCTCGTCGACCGCGATCGCAAACGCCGCCTCGTTCGCAGCGGAGGGCTTTGTAAAGCCGCTGATCTTGCGCACGAACTGCTCGGCGGCCGCGTGAACCTCGCTGCGCGTAGCCGGTGGTTCAAAATTGAACAGGGTCTTGATATTTCTGCACATCTGTTCTCTTGCTCGATTCGTTGAAGATCGGATCACATCGGCTTGCACGGAAAGTTGAAACTGGCTTGCGCCGTGACCGAGGCTGGAAGCATGGGGTCGGTGATGGTGTAGGCCACGCTTCGGTACGCAAGCTCTCCATTCGGGCAGCGCTGTTTGCCGTATGCGGTGAGGCTTACCTGGTGCGAATGGAAATGGCCGGCGGCGCAGTTGGGGGTGCAGTCATTTTCGACGAGAGTTCCTTGCGCGTAGGCGTAATAGTCTCCCCAATCCGTCCACACGAGGCTGTGCGCATACACGTTGCCGTCTCCGCAGGCGAAGACCACCTCGCTCGGTTTGCTTTGCGGCACGCCCTGACAGGTCGGAAGGCTATTGCTGTCTGCTTTGGCGAGCGGTCCGGTGAGAACCAGCGCCACGAGGATGACGAGCAGCGAAATCCCACGCATCGAGTGCTCCTTTCCCGGGAAATCTTTTCGACGATTCGGCGCCTTTGGGCCTGGGTACGTTCATACCATGCCAAAAAAACATCGCTACAGCGCCAAAGAGCATCGTCAGATCGGGCACATCGAGCAAAGCGAGGAGGCGCGCGGAAAACCGAAAGCTGAGGCCAAGGCAATCGCGTATGCCACCGTCAACAAGCGCAACCCCGGTAGGCATCGCTTCACGGCCAAAGAGGACCGTCAAGCCAAGCACATCGAGGCTTCGGAAGAAGCTCGCGGCAAGTCCAAGGCGGAGGCCGAACGGATCGGCTACGCCACGGTGAACAAGCGGCGTTCGTAGCCCATTTCGATGCTCGCCGCCCGATTGAGCCGGTATCCGAGCGGGTATACCAAGGCCTAGTCTAACCGCTACGCTTTGATGGGGGAAACACATGGCACACGGAACTTTAGTCGTCGCGCAGACCAGCAACAACCAGTCCTCGTCGACGACGACGACCGATCAATCCCAGACCCAGGCGACGCCCGCACCATACGGGACGACGGGAACGTCTACCAGCACGTCGACGACCACGACCACCACGACGAGCCCCGACATGAACACGTGGCTGATCGTGGGCGTGGTGATCGTCGCGGTGATCGTCATCATCGCCGTTGCGATGGGCCGGAATAGAGACTCGACGACGGTCGTCCGGTAGGCCCGCCCGTCTTCATGGCGGGAAACAACGCAAGAACCTAGTCGAACGCGTTCTCCTCGCGGTCTTGACGGTTGAGGCTTTGGAATTTCTCGACGCAGAGCCACGAGTTTGCGGCATCGGCTTGGGCGTCTGAAATGTGCGACTCGGCCCACGCCAGCATGGCAGCGTCGTTGCGGTGCTGCGCGAGCGCGGCGTCGAAGTCTTGCGACGTGATGCCCCACCGCTCCATCATCGCGCGGTCCATGGGGCACGGGTAGATATAGTCGTGAATCGTGTCGTGCGCTTTGGCGCGCGCTTTATCGATGACGCGGGCAAGCCATAGGTAGCGGCCGAGCGGGTAGCGTCCCCGCCGCGGAAAGGTCTTGCCATCCCGGAAGTCATGAGGCATTCTTAAAGTCACCGGTTGGAACGATGCCAACCGATTCGACCATCAGCACGGACGAACGGCGCGGCGACCGCGGTCGATGCACGACGCCCTTAGGGACGGTGAAGCCTTGATGGGCTCGCAATTGCACGGGCGGCGCTCCTTCGATATCGAGGAATATCTCTCCATCAAGCACGAGGAAAAACTCGTCCTGGCCCTCGTGCTTGTGCCACGGGAACTCACCTTCGAAGATGCCCAGACGCACGATCGCATCGTTCACTGTGGTGAGCGTCTGGTTGAACCATGGTGCGTTCGCGGCGGTCTCTGCAGGGATGTCGACGAGCGTGAGCATGCCGTATTTGACGTCCTCGCGAACACGGAAGTTGGCCGGTAGCTTTTCCTTCATCCTCCGATTATAGCTTCGCCATTCACGAGGCGTCAACCAAGCGACGGGTACGGTCGAGGGTTGCTCTTCTACGACGCCCAAGCACTGGGCATGAAACTGCCGCTGACCGGTGGATGCTCATGCAGTGCGGTGCGATACCGGTGCGACGCCGAACCAATCGTGATGTTTCGGTGCCATTGCCGGGATTGCCAGCGCGCGACCGGCACCGGGGCCGCATGCGTCGTCTACGTGCCGCTGACGGCTTTTCACCTCACGCAGGGTTCATTGCAGCACCACTCTACGCCGAGCTTGGACGGGAGCGACAACAAGCGTGGATTCTGCGCGGCCTGCGGCAGTCCGCTGACCGGCGGCGAGACGGACGATAGCATCGGCCTTCACGCGGCGAGTCTCGATGATCCGAGCATCTTCCGGTCTTCGATGGACATCCACATGAGCGACGCGCAGTCCTGGGACGTCGTCGATCCGGCAGTGCCGAAGCACGATCTATACCCGAGCGGCTAGCAGCGCCGGGGATGGCCTCTCCGGCCTGACGCCGACGCCCACGAACCTGGCGGGGAAATCGCGCACTAGCGGCAAGCGCAGGAAGAAGCGCAACAGCGGCGGCACGTCGACCGGGCCGTCGCTCGTCAGCACTGCATGGATGATGCGCTTTTGCACTAGCGCCTGCATGGCTTGCGTCATCTCCGTCGGCCATGTGCGGCGCCGCTGGACGGCAGCCAAGCTGCCGTCGTCGATGCGTTGGCGCGTGAGCGGTGACCAGAGCGCGTTCGCTGCGGCGACGCCGTCTTGGATGGCAAGGTTGATACCGACGCCGCCGACGGGCGTCATCGCGTGCGCGGCATCGCCGATGCACAAAAAGCCAGGCAGCCACCAGCGCCGCAGTCGATTGGATTGCACGGTGAGGAGCTTGATGTGATCGACGCTTTCGAGCGTGTCGAGCCGGTCGTCGAACTCCGGCGCAAGCTCGTGCAGACCCTGTTTCACCGCGTCGACCCCTTGCGCAAGGATTTGTTGTGCCGCGCCTTTGGGGATGATGTAGCCCACCTGCCAGTAGTCGAAGCGGTCGATGAAGGCGATCAACTTGCTGCCGCCGGCACGAAAGACGATGTTGGCGAAGTCGGAGGGAGCGCGCGGCAGCGAAAACCATAGGACGTCCATGGGCGGAGAGTTCTCCACGATGGGGAGCTTTGCTTGATCGCGCAGGGTGGAGTGGCGCCCGTCGGCAGCCACCGTCAGGACCGTTCGGATCGTGCGCATCTGTCCGTCCGCCCAGTATTGCAAGCCGGTCACGCCGCCGCTTTCGCGGACGAGCCTCTGCGCTTCCGCTTCCATCAAGAGACGGAACGTGGGCAATCGCTTCGCTTCATCCGCCAGCATGCTCAGGAAGTCCCATTGAGGCACGAGCGCGATGTAGGGATACTTGATCCGCAACCGCGAGAAATCGCCGATGGTGAAGAGTCCGCGTGAGGTGAGCAGCTGCACCTTATCCACCTGGGAATGACGCAACGCGAGCAGCTTATCGATGAGTCCCAGATCGTCGAGCACCTGCAGGGTGGATGGGTGCACCGTGTCGCCGCGGAAGTCACGCAAGAAATCTTTGTGTTTCTCGAGGACCAGCGTGTCGACGCCGGCGCGCGCCAGCAAGAGCCCGAGCATCATGCCGGCGGGGCCGCCTCCAGCGATGCAGCATGCCACCCTCTCCGGGGGGCGCATATCGGCTGGCTTCACGGTCGCGCTCGCTTCCATCAGTACGTTCTTTTCGGCATGGCGAGCGCGCAAGCTGAGGCAGCGAGCGCGAGCGCGGCCGCGAGCAACATCGCGGCGCGGAAGCCGGTGACATACGATGCAGCGATCGCCGCCTGGAGCTCGTCATGCATGCTCGGTGGGTTCGTTTGGGGCGCTTGCGCTGCCGCAAGCTTGGGGCGCTGCGCATTGACTTGCGCGACGACGTGCGGCGGCGGCGCGATCCGCGCGAGGGCGCCATCCAATGCGCGGTTGAACGCTCCGGCGAGCACGAGGCTGAGCGTAGCCACGGCGAGCAGCCCCGCGGTTCTTGCCACCGCGTTGTTGATGCCCGATGCGATGCCGAAATGGTCTTTGCCGACCGAATCCATGACGGTCGTCGTTAGCGGTGCGACGACAAGCGACATGCCCAGACCTAAGATCACCGCCGGCCAGAAGAACGTCTCCCAATAACTGCCCCCGATGCCCGGCCGGGCCAGGCCGGCAAACCCAAACGCGACGACGAGCGGCCCGACAAGCAGCAGAATCCTGGCTCCGGTCTTCCGCGACAGCCCGCCGATAGTCGGTGAAAGCAGCGAGATCAAAATGATGAACGGCAGCAACGCCGCACCCGCGGCGATCGGACTGTAGTGTTGGATCAAGATGAGATTGAAGGGCAAAAGGAACGTCGCTCCGCCGAGCGCGGCGTACAATAAGAACGTCTGCAGGTTCACCGCGCTAAAGGTGCGCGATGCAAAAAGCCGCAGCGGCATCATCGGCGCCTTCGCTTTTGCTTCCACGGCGACGAAGGCGGCGAGCAAGCCGACACCGGCCCCGCAGGCGATGATCTGGGTCGGCGTCCAACCCGAGGTCCCCGCCGCGATCAAAGCGTACACGACGGATCCAAGACCGAGCGTCGCGAGAACGCCTCCCAGCCAGTCGACGCCGTGTTGGATCTCCGCATCGCGGCTCTCGGGGACCCATCGCAGCGCGACCACGATCGCGAGAGCGGCGAGCGGGGGGTTGATGAGAAAAATCCAGCGCCACGATGCATGCTGCACGATGACCCCGCCGATCAGCGGTCCCACGACGCCCGTCAGCGCGCTGAAGCTTGACCATGCTCCGATTGCTCGGCCGCGTTTGTCCTCGTCGAACGACGCGCCGAGGATCGAAAGGCTTCCGGGAGTCAAAAGAGCGCTTGCCAACCCTTGCAGCGCGCGCGCGGCCACAAGCTCGTCCGCGGTGCGAACGACGGCGCACAACAGCGAGGCGCACGCGAAGCCCGCGACACCCCAGATGAACACGCGCTTGCGGCCGAGCCTGTCGCCGAGCGAGCCTCCCACGAGGATGAGCGCAGACAAGAAAAGGGCATACGCCTCGATGACCCATTGCGCTTGGGCGTTCGACGCGTGCAATTCGATTTGCAAAACCGGCAACGCGAGATTGACGGCCGTGCTGTCGATGAAGACCATGCTCGAAGCGAGGATGGTCGCGAGCAGGATCCAGAAATAGGCCGCTTGCTGCGGGCGGGTCGCCCCGCGCGCGCCCGCGATGACGCCATGGTCGCACGGCGGCCGGATGCCGATGCTCACGCCGACAAACGCGCCCGCGTGACGGCACCTTCACATCCTAAGGAAAGGGCTGGCCGTTTCGAATCGCGCATGACCACCCATGAGAACGCATGCATGGGCAGCACGCTGTGCGCTTGCTGCCGTCTTCATCCTAAGCTTTAGCGCGGCCGCTCCAAAACCATCGCCCACGCCGGGCGGACATCCGCAACCGACGCCCGATCCCGTCTATGGGAAGCTACGTTGGCGAGAAGTCGGCCCCGCGGCCGCGGGCGGCCGCGTCGCGGCCGTGGCCGGTACCGCAAGCGATCCGTTCCTTTACTATGTCGGTGCAGCCGGCGGCGGCGTTTGGAAGAGCGACGACGGCGGCGCATCGTGGAACCCGGTCTTCGACAAACAGGACACGCTTGCGATCGGCGCGGTCGCCATCGATCCATCGGACAAGAAAACCGTCTGGGTGGGAACGGGCGAGGCCAATCCCCGCAATGACGTCATGGACGGGGATGGGATCTACGAGTCGACCGATGGTGGTGACACATGGCACAAAGCTGGACTCGAGCACACGCGCTACATCTCGCGGATCGCCATCGATCCCAAGAATTCGAGAGTGGTGATCGCAGCCGCCTTTGGGGATTTCTTCGCGGACAGCAAGTACGGGGGCATCTACCGCACCGATGACGGGGGTAAGACCTGGCGGCAGACGCTCTACGTCGGCCCGCAAACCGGGGGCGCCGATCTTGCGATGGATCCGAAGAACCCCAACATCGTGTTCGCAGCGCTTTGGCAATTCCGGCGCGTGCCGTGGTCCGCGTCGAGCGGCGGTCCCGATGATGGTCTGTATCGCTCGGCGGACGGCGGCAAGACCTGGACAAAACTGACCGGCCATGGCCTCCCGGACGGCCTCATGGGCCGCATCGGACTCGCGATCGCTCCGAGCGATCCGCGCCGCGTCTACGCGCTCATCCAATCGAAGTCGGGTGTCCTCTGGCGCTCCGACGACGGCGGATCCAGTTGGCGGCTCATGAGCAGCGACACGCTCGTGGACCAGCGACCCTTTTACTTCTCGCACCTCGCCGTGGACTCGTCGAATCCCAATCACGTCTGGGCGGTGTCCGAGTTGATGTCGCAGAGCAAGAACGGCGGGAAGACCTGGAGCAAGGTAGCCGAGGACAGCGTCCACGTCGATTACCATGCTATTTGGATCGCGCCGAACGACCCCAAACGCATCATCGTGGGCGAGGACGGCGGGTATGCCCTCAGCGTGAACGGCGGTGACACGTGGTCATTCTCGCGCAATCTGCCCATCGGCGAAGTCTACCACGTGGGCTTCGACGACCGCAATCCGTACCACGTGTGCGCGCCGTTGCAGGACAACAACGCTTATTGCGGACCGTCGAACGGACTCGATCCGAACGGCATCCTCAACTCCGCTTGGGACCGCGTCCAAGGCGGCGACGGCATGTGGGCCGTGCCCGACCCGACTGACTGGCAGCGGGTTTGGACGGATCTACAGGACGGCAATATCGGTCTTTGGGACGAGCGCACGCGATCGACGCGGCCACTACGACCCGTCTTCGCGACGAGTGCCGAGGAATTCGCGTTGTACGCGCAGCGCTATCGTTTCAATTGGGATGCTCCGATCGCCATCGCGCCGTGGGACCCGCACACCGTATGGCTCGGCGCCAACGTCATCTTTCAGACGGTTGACGACGGCTTGCACTGGTCGCAGATCAGTCCGGATCTCACCCGAGACATCAAGGCCCATCAGCAGCCGTCGGGCGGCTCGATTTCGCTTGACGTTTCCAGCGCCGAATTTTCCGACAATCTGCTCGACATCGAGGGCTCGCCGCTCGCCAAAGGCGAGATCTGGACCGGCGCCGATGACGGGCTCGTGCAGCTGACCCGCGACGGCGGCGCGCATTGGTCAGATGTGACGCCGGGCGATGCGCCGCAATTCGGGCGCGTCGAGACGGTGGCTCCTTCTCCCATCACGGACGGCACGGCCTACGCGATTTTTGACGACCATCGCGACGGGAACTACAAGCCCTACCTCTACGTGACGACTGATTTTGGCAAATCGTGGAAGAAGATCGTCAACGGACTGCCGCCCGATGATTACGTGCGCACCGTGCGGCCAGACCTCCACAGCGCCCGCATCCTCTACGCCGGAACCGAGCACGGCATCTGGATCTCCTACGACGCCGGCGCTTCGTGGTCGAGCCTGCGGCTGAACTTGCCGGCCACATCCGTGCGCGACATCCATATCCAGCCGACCTGGGACGACCTGCTCATCGCAACCCATGGCCGCGCCTTATATATCCTCGACAATATTACGGCGGTGCAAAATCTCGATGACGCTCGGAGCAAAGGGGACGAGCTGTTCCCCATTCGTACCGCGTATGAATACCACTTTCATGACGATCTTGAAGAGCTGTACACGGAATATGCCGCGGCGAATCCGCCGGCCGGGGCGATTGTCGACTTCTATCAAGCCAAACCTCAGCCCACCACGCCGAAGATCGAAGTGCTCGACGCAGCAGGGACGCTGATACGGACGATCGCGGGCACGCACAAAGTCGACGGTCACGACACACCCTACGTGAGCAACAACAAGAGCCTCAACCGGGCGCTATGGGATTTCCACGAGGACGGCCCGGTGCTCTGGATGGGCGCGCCCAACGAAGATGCGCGCGGACCCAAAGTTGGCGCGATGATGCCCCCCGGCACCTACACCGTCCGCATGACGTTGGACGGCCATTCGCTCTCGCAGAGCGTCGTCGTCAAACCGGATCCGCGCTTCAATTTAACGGCGCAAGACTATCAAGCGGCGTACGCCTTCGACCATCACCACTTCATGGAATATTCGAAGGTCGACCAAGCGCTCAACGCGCTCGACGTCCTCAAAAAAGAGCTTGACGGAGCGCAGGCCGCGCTGGCAAAACGCTCCGGTTCGAGCGCTACGCTTGCTAAGATACAGTCGGTAGCGACGTCACGTGACCACCTGTTCGACAAATTCACCGCGAACTTCCATAACGACGAGGATTCGATCATGCGCCCCGGCGCCTTGCGTGAAGATCTCGATGACTTTCTTGGCGAGTTCGGCGCCGGCAGAGCGCCGACGCCCGCTCGTCAGGCCTTTTCAGACCACGTCGACGTGGAGTACCGAGCCGTGATGAACGAGTACGATGAGTTCGCCAAGCTCGTCAGCACGCTCAATCCGTCGCTGGTTGCCGTGGGCCTCAAGGGGGTGACGATCCCGCCGTCCATTGCGCCCTAAGCGTCAGCGTTGAAGCACGCCATCGTACCAACGCTCGAGATCCGCGCGAAAGGCAGCGAGCGCGGGCGGATGCAGGTACACCATGTGGCCTGACTGATAGAAGCCGTAGGTGATGTGCCCTTGCAACGCCGGCGCTAGGTTCAGGTGGTTGAGAGTGTACACCGTCGCGAAGTAGGGCGTCGCGAAATCGAAATACCCGTTGGCCGAAAAGACGCGCAGATGCGGGTTCTTCGTCATCGCCGCCGCGAGATCCGGCGCGACATTGGTCGGCTCGACGCCGTCATGCTTCCAATCCCAGTCTCTCGTGTACCTATAGGCCACCGTCCGATACGGAATGCCGGCGTCGTAGTGCAGATCCTGCGTCACATATTGGTTGAACGTCGCGGTGAAAGCGTCCGTCATCGCGGCGTCCGAAGGATCCCAATCGGGCGAGGCCTCCACGATATCCAAGCTATACGTGCGGTAACGCGTGTCGATGCGGCCGACGATCTGGCCGCTTTCGCGCAGTAGCTCCGATTGGAAGCGCAGATACGGGATGCGCAAGTTCGATTCCGTGATGTACTGCGTGGACAGCCCCGTGTATTGGTGCAGCTTGCGGATGACATCCGCCCGCTCGGCCGGGCCTAGGCTTGCGCCTTTGGCGAGCGCGTCCAGGTATTCGCCGAGCGCAAAGCCCTCGACCTGATGCAAGAACGAAGGCAGATCCGAGGCCGCAACCTTCTTGTGGTACCAGGCAGTGGCAGCTTCCGTGGGCAGGTAGAGCGGGTATGCCCAGTCGCCACCGCCGATGGATTCGGGCGCGTCTTCGATATTCCAATCGAGATTGAAGTTCAAAATAGTCGAGAGCAGCACGACGCCGTTGAGGCCGATCCCCTCCTCTTGTAAGGCGTCAGCGAGCGCTGCCGAACGCGTCGTCCCGTAGCTTTCGCCGAAGAGGAACTTCGGCGAATTCCAGCGGTTGTTCTGGGTGATGTAGGTGCGCACGAACTGAACGAATGCGGCCCGGTCCTGATCCACGCCATAAAAGTCTTTCGGCTTTCCGGATCCGATGATCCGGCTAAAACCGGTCGTGGGCGCGTCGATGAAGACCTCGTCGGTCTTATCGAGCAGGCAGTAGGGATTGTCGTCATAGCGGTACGGCGGGGGCGGCGTGATCTCGGGGTCGCCGATCTGCACGCGCACGGGGCCGAACGAACCCATGCGCAACCAGATCGTCGAGCTGCCGGGGCCGCCGTTGTAGAAAAACGTGAGCGGCCGGCTGTTGGGGTTTGCGTTGTCGAGAGTGTAGGCCGTGTAGAACATGCGCGCTGTTGGATCGCCGTTGTCGGTCTTCAGCGTGATCGTGGCTGCGCGCGCGGTGTAGGCGAGCGTCTTGCCGTCGAGCACGATCGTGTGACTGGTCACGGCTTCCGGCACGAGCGGTGCGGCCGTGGCGCTGGACTTCGGCGATGCGGCGGCGTCTGCCGAGTGTCCGGCTGCGCTGGCCGGAGCAAAACCGAGCGCGACCGATCCCAGCACCAGCGACAGGAACAAGCCGAGGCGCGAACAACGCATCGAAAGGTATACCCGCGCGCGTTTTTGCATCCCTTTAAGAGGTTCGAACATTGGGACGCATCACGGCTCTGCATATCGCGAAGGGACGCTTCGAAGCGTTCAGCGATGGCGTGTTCGCCATTGCTATCACCCTCCTCGTCCTAGAACTTCCTATACCCAAGCTCTCGCTGGTGAACGAGACGTCGATGGTCCACGCACTGCTCGGGCTGTGGCCGCAATTGCTCGTCTACTGCGCGAGCTTTGCGACGATCGGCATCATGTGGTTCAACCACTACGCGCTGTTCCATGAAGCGAACAGCATCTCGTACTCCTCGCTCGTGGCGAATCTCGCGCTGCTCTTATTCGTGGCGTTCTTGCCGTATCCGACCTGGCTGCTCGGCCAATACGCGCTCGTGCCGGCGGCAGTCGTGTTCTACGGCGCGACGCTGTTCGCCATCGCGGTGCTCTTCGGCATTCTGTTCTACGTGGCGACGTTGCCGGACGGAACGCGCGGCAGCGTGTGGGGATTTGTCCGCAGCCGTAACGGCTGGAACACGATCGGTCCTGTCGGCTACGGGTTCGGCACCGTCCTTGCGCTTGCCAGCCCTCTCGCGGCCATCGCCTCGTTCGCGGCAATGGCGGTCTACTATCTGCTCCCGGGGACGGTGCGAAGTGCTCTGGCGGCCGGTGCGCATGTGCCTCGGCGGCGCGGCGAGCAAACGTGACTTCCGAAAAAGGAAAGAGCGCGAATCTTCCATCCTGGTCCGCGCTCCCCATACATGCAATCGGCAAAGCGCGCACATTCTAGTCCGGAGGCTGAGAAACGTGAGCGCCCTCACAGGCGCACGAGTTGCTGCACCCCATCGATGACGAGCTGGACGGAGATCGCTGCCACGATGATGCCGGTGAGGCGTCCCACTGCGTCGACGCCGGTGGCGCCGAGCTTCTTGGTCAACCATTGCGAGCCGCGCATGGTGAGGTAGGTCAGCGCGAAGACGACGAGCGTCACGCACAGCACGACGAGGATGCGTGGGAGCTCATCGTGCGTTTTGGCCCAGGTTGTGACGATAGCGGTGAGCGCTCCGGGTCCGCTGATGATGGGGATCGCCAGAGGGAAGACTGAAGGATCGTGGCGCGCTGATTTCTGTGCCGCGGCGTCCTGCGCGTCGGTGTCCAGCGCGAACACCATGTTGAAGCCGACCTTGAGCAGCAAGAGACCCCCGGCGATCTGAAAGGCCGGCAGCCCGACGCCAAGCGCGCGCAGCACGGCTTCCCCGGCAAATCCGAAAACGATCAAGATGACCGCGGCGACGATGGTGGACCGCCGCGCGATGGCTGCCCGCGCAGCATCGGAATCGCCGGCCGTAAGCGTATCGTAGGCAGCGGCCGCTTCGACCGGATTGACCATGACGAGCAGCGTCACGAAGCTGTAGAACGCGAAAGCGACCATCGGAGACTTCGCTTCACGGCGCGGCGCCGCAGTCCCCGTGCAGAGAACGGTGGGTTACGATGAAGCCTGACGGAGCGGGCGGGCTTGGTATCCCTGCCCGTATACATTGCGCACTTCCAGCTGCGCTTCGCGACGCCGCAAGATCTTACGCAAGTGGAACATCTGGACTTTGAGCAGATTCTGCTCGGCCGGCGTCAAGGGGCGTCCATGCGTGTCTAAGATCCGGTCGTAGGGCACGGTCTTACAGAAGTCCGCGAGCAGTGCGGCCAACATGCGGAAATGGGCCCTGCTCAGGTGCACGCTGCGGCCTGAGATAAAGACCTCATGCGAGTCCGGATACAGCACGACATTTGCCGCACTCAAGCACGAAAAGTGCGCGGTGGTGGCGTAGTCAAGCCAGCTTTCGCTTTTCATCGCCACTGGGAGATACTAGGGGTCCCCGCGGTTAGTTTCATTCGGCATTCGAGGAACTGAAGGTCTGCCGTTACATGGGTGGCTAAGGAGCCCCGTCTATGAAAATCGGTGCTCTCATCTTTTCAGTTCTGGCACTCTTTGCCGCGGCCGGCGCCTCCGGCTGCGCCCACCGGGGTGGCCCTCCGGGCGGCTTCGGCGCCATGGGTGGTTTCTCGTTGCCGGTGGCGGCCGAACCGCTCAAACGCGGCACGATCTCGGACACCTTTGCCATCACGAGCGCGGTGACGCCGTTGCAGCAAGCGTCGCTCTCCTCGGTCGTCTCCGGCAACGTCCTCGCCGTCACGCACCAGATCGGCGAGCGCGTGCACGAAGGCGAGCTCTTGGTGAAGATCGACGACAGCACGCTGCGGGCGCAGCTCGCCCAAACGCAAGCACGCCTTGCCAACCTGCAAGCGACGTACGGCGGAAGCACGAAATCGGCGGCGGCATCCCTGCAATCCGCTCGGGTGACCTATCAGACCGACGAGCGCAACTACCAGCGGGACCAACAACTCTACGGGCAGGGCTTCGTCTCCAAAGCCGCTCTCGACCAGGCGCGCAGCCAAGCGGAAGCCTCGCTATCCGCACTGCAAGCGGCCCAAGTTGCGTACGGGAATGCGAACGTCGGCTCCGCGACAAGCGCGGCTTCCGCTGACGTGAGAAATGCCGCCGCTGCGGTCCAGCAGATTGAGGCGCAGATAGCGCAAACGAACGTCACTGCTCCGTTCGACGGCGTGTTGACCCAGCGTAACGTCGATCCAGGAACCCTCGCCTCGCCGGGGACGGTGCTCGTGCAGGTCTCGCAGCTCGATCCTGTTTTCGTCGACGCGGGCATCTCGGGCGACGATCTGCAATATGTGAAGGTCGGCACGCCGGTGACCGTGACGGTGTCGAGCATGCCCGGACGCACGTGGCACGCCAAGGTCGCGTATCTGAATCTCGCGTCGTTGCCGGGAACGCTCACCTATCAAGCGCGCGTCCGCGTGCCCAACCCGGATCTCGCACTGCGGGGCGGCATGATCGCTTCGGTCGCGATCGAGCGCACGCGCAAGACGGACGTGCTCATCGCACCGCGGGCGGCGGTGTTCCAGACCGATGCCGGTTATGCGATGTTCGTTGCCCAACAGAGCAAGGGACCCGACGGCAAGCCCGCGTTGATCGCGCAATCGATCCCGGTCGAGATGGGCATTTCCAACGACCAGGTGGCGGAAGTGTCGGGCGCCGGGCTCAAGCCCGGATTGGAGGCCATCCTCAACCACCCGCTGACCCTGCAGCCGGGCACGCCGGTGCAGGTGATGCCTGCGGGCGGACCGCCGGGCGGCGCTCAACCCCAGCAAAAGCAGAAGCCTAACCGAGCGGGATAAGCCGGTGTTCACCAAGTTCTTCATCACTCGTCCCATCTTCGCCGCAGTCCTGTCGGCGGTCGTCTTGCTCGCGGGGCTCATCTCGTTGCCCACCCTGCCGGTGGCGCACTATCCGAACATCTCGCCGCCGCAGGTTTCGGTCAACGCCGAGTACATCGGCGCCAACGCACAAGCGGTCGAGTCCTCGGTGACCAATCCGCTCGAACAAGCGATCAACGGCGCTGAAGGATTGCGCTACATCTCGTCCACGAGCGGCGACGACGGCTCGAGCAGCATCACCGCCACCTTCAATTTGGGGCGCGACCTCGACCGGGCGGTCACAGACGTGCAAAACCGCATCAGCACCGCGACCGGCGTGCTGCCCGCTCAGGTCAACCAGACGGGCGTGTCGGTGACCAAGAACTCGAGCACCTTCATCATGGCGATCGCCATGACGTCCACGAACCCCAAATACGATCCGCTTTTCTTGAGCAACTACGCCGATCGGTACGTCACGGGCGCCCTCAAGCGCGTCAAGGGCGTCGCGAACGTCATCATTTTCGGCGAGCGCAAGTACGCGATGCGCCTGTGGCTGGATCCGAACAAGCTCCAAGCGTACGGCCTGACCGCAGACGACGTGACGAGCGCGCTCAGCCAACAGAACGTCCAGGTGGCCGCGGGCGCGATCGGCCAGCCGCCGGCCCCGCATGGGCAGGCGTACGAATACAAGGTACGCGTGGTCGGGCAGCTGGCCTCGCCCACGGAATTCGCCAACATCGTCGTCAAGGCGGGCAACGGGTATCTCGTCCGCGTCTCGGACGTCGGGCGGGTAGAACTGGGCGCTGAGAGCTACGCTGCGAACTTGAGTTTCAACGGCCGCCCGGCGATCGGCATGGGCGTCTTGCAGCTGCAGGACGCAAATTCGCTGTCGGTCTCCCGGGGCGTGCGCCAAGCCTTAGACAATCTTTCCAAGCAATTCCCGCCCGGCGTGTCCTACCAGATCGCCTTCGACTCGACCGTCTTCGTCAACGAGTCCATCCGCGAGGTCTTGAAGACCCTCTTGATCGCGATCAGTCTCGTCATTCTCACCATCTTCTTCTTCCTCCAAGATTGGCGCACGACGCTGATCCCGGCGATCACGATCCCGGTCTCCCTGCTCGGCACGTTCGCGCTGCTCAAAGTGTTCGGCTTTTCGATCAACGTTCTCACGCTCTTCGGGCTGACGCTAGCGACCGCGCTCGTGGTGGACGACGCGATCGTCGTCATCGAGAACATCGTCAGGTACATCCAGGAACACAAGAAGGATCCAAAAGAGGCTGCGCCGCTCGCGATGCAAGAGATCGCGAGCGCCGTCATCGCCACGTCGCTCGTGCTGCTCGCGGTCTTCATCCCGGTCGCGTTCTTCCCTGGCGAAACGGGCGCGCTCTACAAGCAGTTCGCGCTGACGATCGCCTCAACGATCACGATCTCGGCCTTTACGGCCTTGACGCTGGCCCCGGCGCTGGCTGCACTGATGCTGGAAGGCGAAGAGACCTCGCACAACTGGCTCATGCAGCGCGTGAGCGCGTTCATCCAGCGGATCCGCATGGGCTATGCCCGGCGCCTGCCGCAGATCATGCGCCATCCCGGGATCGTCCTGGCCGTGTTCGCCGGCTTGCTCGTGCTCACGGTCTTCATGCTCAAGGTCGTGCCGACCGCATTCGTGCCGGATGAGGATCAGGGTTACTTCATCGTCATCGAGCAAGGACAGCCCGGGGTCTCCCTCGCCTACACCGACGGCATCATGGCTCGCGCCTACCAGGTGCTGCGCAGCGAGCCCGACATCGTGAACATCTTCAGCGTGTCGGGATTCAGCTTCACCGGAGCGTCGTCCAACAACGGCATCGCGTTCTGCCTGTTGAAGCCGTGGAACGAACGCAAATCCGCGGATAGTTCGGCGCAAGCCATCGAGAACCGGTTGAACGGCAAGTTCCTGGGCATCACCGGCGCGACGATCTATGCTTTCAACCCGCCCGCGTTCACCGTCGGCAACATCAGCGGCTTCGACTTCGAGGTGGAGGACCGGACCAATCTCGGTCTGCAGGCGCTGGCTCAGACGTCGCAACTCATCGAGTATAAGGCCTTCCAGAACCCGGTCTTGACGTCGGTGTTCACGACCTTCCGCGACGACAGCCCGCAGATCCAGCTGAACGTCGACCGCAA
>JAJPHJ010000101.1 GCA_021325335.1 Pseudomonadota bacterium
ATTGCAAAGATCAACCAGACGTGGTTCGCCTCCCAAACCGGTCCCATCGCCGCGGCGATCGCCTGTCGCTGGGCGCGAGCGTTCGGTCCGGTCGCGAGCGCATCTAAAACACCACCGCCGAAATCCGCGCCGCCCAGGACCACGTACGCGGTGAGTGCGGCCATGATCAGTGCTGCGCACAAAATCTCAATCGGTGGCATTGTGGTGCGTTCCAAGTCCGATCAATAGCCACACAAGCAAGACCGCGAGGAACACGTAGATCGCGCTGAATGCTACCAAGCTTGGCACGATCGTCCCCGTCGCGGCTGTCAGAGATTGCGCGGTCGTGAAGAGGTGGTAGGCGGTCCAGGGCTGACGTCCGACCTCGGTCACAAACCAGCCCGCCTCAAGCGCGAGGATCGACAAAAAGCCGCAGGCGAGCGCACATCGCAAGAACGCCTTGCTCGCCGCGAAATCACGTTTGGTAATGCGAAGCCCGAGCGCCCACAGCGCGAGCGCCAGAAAAGAAAAACCGCACGCCACCATCGTTTGAAACGCGAGATGAACGACAACCGTATTGGGGCGCTCAGACGATGGGAAGGCATCGAGGCCTAACACCACCGCATGAGGATTCGCGTGCATGAGCACGCTGAGCAAGCACGGGATCGGCACGCCGAAATGGACGGTCTGCCCCACGGGGTCGGGAATTCCGCCGACCATCTCAGGCGCGCAGGCGGTCGTCCGGAAAAGCGCCTCCATTGCCGCAAGCTTGGGCGGCTGAAGGCTTCCTACGGCGAGCGAGCTGTAGTGCCCGCTGAGGATCTGCACGGGGCTCAAAATCGCAGCGAGCGCGAAGGCGAGTCCAAAACCGCGGCGGGAAACGGGGTCTTGCGGGTTCCGCAGCAAGCTCCACGCATACACCGCGGCTACCCCGAAGCCGACCGTGATGTAGGCGGCAAGCACCATGTGCAGGATCTCGCTGGTCCCGAAAGGATTGAGCATCGCGACGAGCGGGTGGGCCCCTACGACGGCCCCGTTGCGGAGCACCAGTCCAGCGGGCGAGTTCATCCACGCGTTCGCATCCATCACAAACACGCCGGACATCACGGCGCTCACGGCCACCGCGACCCCGCAGCGATAGTGCGCAACGGGCGAGATTCGATCCCAACCGTATAGGTAGAGCGCGAAGAAGATCGCCTCGATGAAGAAGGCGAAGCCCTCCATGCTAAAGGGCATGCCGATCACCGCTCCCGCGAACTGCATGAAGCGCGGCCACAGCAATCCAAGCTCGAATGCGATCACCGTGCCGGAGACCGCGCCGATTGCGAAGAGCAAGCTGCCGGCGCGTGCCCACCGCCGTGCTAGTGTGAGATATGCAGGATCTGAGGTGCGCAACCAGCGCCGCTCGGCGAGGACCATGAGCAAGGGTAGGCCGATCCCGTAAACGGCGAAGATGATGTGAAACACCATCGAGATGGCGAACTGGGTCCGCGCTTCGAAGAGATGTTCCACGCCCGTCCTTTTTCTACTCGGTATATCCCAACATGTAGATGCCTAATACGATGGCGAACACCGTCCACAGCGTGGCGCCGAGCCGGCCGTTGATGATGCCTGCGTCGGCGAGCAGTTTTGCCGGCGCGAGCGCAAAACCGCATAGCGAGAACCACAGATGCTCGTGTTTCATGATACCCATCGCGCTGTTCATCTGTTGCATCGCAGGCGTTCGCGCCATCGAGGCGTTTTGCATCATCTGTTGGGCGGCGAGTCCTCCATGCTTGTGGAAGAAGAGGAAGACGGCGCCGAAGAGCGCGAGGGCAGGCAGCGCGTAGATCTGGAGCAATTTCGGCAGGCGATCCGCGGCTCGGAGCAGCTCGACGACGCCCAATGCGATCACCAATAGCACGAAGATACGATGATCGACGACTGAGGGATCTTGAAAACTGACCCAAAATCCGATCGGACCGCCTGGCCACACTTTGGGATCGTTCCGCAAGATGAGGAATTCCGCCAATCCGAACAACGTCATAGGCGGCACGTAGTTAAACCAGGTCTTGCGCGGCCATTGCAGCCCCGCGATGAATGCGGTGAGACCCCACAAGAGCACGAAGAAGCCCGCACCGCGATGGTTGAAAATCGACCAATCGGTGCCCGTGACCGGACTGGCGAGACCGCTGTCGGGTGTGAGCGCAAGCGCACGGTCGCGCTGTTCGGTCGTCATCGGCGCCGGCGCCGCGGTCGACATTTGCATGGGCATCGCCGTCGCGGCGGGCGTTGGGGCAGCACGTGACTGCGAGAGCCAAGCGAGGCTCGTCATGATCACCAAGAGGACGATAGCCGGGAACTGACCGGCGGTTCTTGACATAGGATCGCCTCCGTGAGGTAACGGCCGGCGCAGTTTAGCGCTGACATTCCCTTTCACCCGTCGGTGCGACGAGCCTGCGCGCGCAAAGAGAAGGCGAACGCACCCGGTGCAAGAGTTGCGGTTTTTGTCATCCAATGAGGCGCAACGTGTTTGCCAACATCGTCGTCCCGATCGACGGCTCCTCCCCTTCCGACGCTGCAGTCGCCCTCGCCGTCAAGGTCGCGAGTGCACCGGATGCGAGCATCACCATCGCTCACGTCATCGATCCCGCCAAGCTCGCCGCGGTTGCCGCTCCATCGTCGATCGATCCAAATATCGCGATCGATGCAGCGAGGCAAGCTGGAACCGAGGTCCTCGCACGCGCCCAGGAGGCTGCAAAAGCCGGCAACCACAAAGTGACGACCACGCTGATCGAAGGCGACCCCGTCTCGGCGGTGCTGGAGCTTGCGACGAACATCGGCGCAGATCTCATCATCGTCGGGAGCCATGGCCGCGGCGGTCTATCCCGAGCACTCCTCGGCAGCGTTGCCGAAGGGATCTTGCGCAAGTCGAGCATCCCGGTGCTGGTGACGCACGCGCCACGCGCGGAGCCGACGCAGCGTTAGCCGTTAGTAGGGCGTTTCGGTCGCCTGCGGTCCCGGTGTGGTTTCCGGCGGCGGCGGCACGCGGGCGTGTTGCGCGCCTTGGAACGGGGTGTCTTTACCGGCGAGCGTGATCGTGCCGACCATGTCGGCAATGCCATCGATCGTGGCGTCGATCGAACCGACCGAGGCGGGCGGCGTGGCATGGGTCTTCAGCGTGAGCGTGAGATGCGTGCCGTCTCGGGTGCCCGTGATGTCATAGGTCGTTTTCTTGTCGAAAAGCCACACGCCCGTGACGTTGTTGCCGTCGTCTTTGAGCTTCATGACGGAATAGGTGATGCCTTCGTTGCCCTGCAGGATCATATCCCAGATGCCGTTCGTCGCCTGATCGGGCGGCATGTATGGCGTCGGGGGGTTCGTCGGCGAGGCCGAAGGCGAGGGGGCAGGCTTGGCGACGGCGCGCGCGTGGGCGCCGATGCCGCTCGCGACGAGCGCGAGTACTGCCAAGATGAGCAGGAAGCGCCAACGGTATCTCATGTGCGATCAGATAACTCCTAGCCTTGGAACGTGGCGCGAGGCGCCGGCGTTACGAGTGGCAGCAATTTTGCTGCCCGAACGCTAACCCTACGGCGGGGCGTGCGGTTCGCCCTTGCCGGAAAAGCCGGAAAGGGCTGGCATTGCGGAAGACGAGCTGCACGATCTACACGGACGGAGGCGCGCGCGGCAACCCAGGCCCAGGCGCCGCGGCGGCGGTCATCCTGTCGCAGGACGAGAACGTCATTTCCGAGGTCAGCGCCTACCTGGGCATCACGACGAACAACGTCGCGGAGTACGAGGCCTTGCTGCTCGCGCTGCGTCGTGCCCGCGATTTGGGCTGCGAGCGGGCGTCGATCCGCATGGATTCCGAACTGATCGTGAGGCAGCTCAATGGCGTCTACAGAGTCAAAGACCCCAAGTTGCGCGAACTTTTCGGGCAGGTGAACCGCATGCTGCGCGACCTGATTGCCTGGGACGTATCGCACGTGCCGCGCACCCAGAACAAGCGCGCGGACGAGCTGGTGAACGAGGTCCTCGACGCGCACGAGCGCGAGCGAAGAGAGGTTGAGCGATGAGAGACGTCAAGGGAGCAAATGGATTCGTCATCGCCCGGGTGGATGCGTCGGGAAACGTGACCTTGGGGCCCGATCCTGGACCGATCGTCGGGCGCGTCGGGGAAGGCGGTGAGATCTACGACGACGATGCAGGCGTGCACCAGGTAGGACGGGTCGACGGCGAGGGCACGATCTTCAACGCGAGCTACGAGGCAGTGGGCAAAGTCGATGCTTGGGGCCGGGTGTACACGCCGCTCGGCGACCTGCTCGGCTCGGTCTTAAAACCACGCGATGCGGGCGTGCTGATCTTCTTGGCCGGGATTGTCGAAACGGAAGGGACGAGCGAGACGCCGGCCGATGAAGATACCTCATTGATGGACGAAGCCCTCGGTCTCGCCGAGGATCAGCGCTTTCCGAGCGTGCGCAAAGACGCGAAGCCGTTGACGGAACGCGACCTCTTCACGGAGCGTTTGCGCCGGGACTGAGCGCGGAGCGCAGCGATTGTCTCGCAGCAGCAAGAACCGCCGCTGCGGCTTCATAGCGTTCTTGCGGGATCAGGTACACGCCGGCGATGCCCGGCGTCGAAATGAGCGTGACCGCAAGTTCGCTCGCGACGGCGATTGCCTCAGCTGATGGATCGCCGGCTGACGCCAGTCGCGCGCGGATAACCTGAGGGATCTGCATCCCGGGAACCTCGTTGTGGAGGAACTCCGCATTGTCGGCGTCGCGCAGGATGACGACGCCCGCAAGCACCGGGAGGTCCCGCTCCTTCGCCCACGTCACGAACGGCTCGAGTGCGTCCGGCTCGAAGATCGGCTGCGTCACGGCGAAGTCCGCACCCGCCGCCCGTTTGGTTTCTACGCGCTCGAGTTCTGCAGCCAGCGGTTTTGCGCGAGGGTTGACGGCGACGCCGATGCGGAAATGCGCAGGCGCGCCGATGGGATTGCCGGCGTGGTCTTCGCCTCTGTTGAGGGCACCCACCATCTGGGTGAGGCCGAGCGCGGTCACGTCGAACACCGATGTGGCCTTCGGGAAGTCGCCGGCGTTGCTCGGGTCTCCGGTCAGCGGGAGGATGGCGCTGACGCCTAATGCCGCCGCCCCGAGCAGTTCGCTTTGCAGGCCGAGCAGGTTCCGGTCGCGACAACCGAGGTGCAAGATCGTCGCAAGTCCGGTCTCCCGCGAGAGCAGATGGGCGAGCGCTACGCTCGACATGCGCAACCGCGCGGTGGGATTGTCCGAGATGTGGACGGCATCCGCCCCGGCTTGAGCGAGCAGCGTTGCCGCGGCGATCGCTTCGCGGGCATCGATGCCGCGGGGCGGCGAGAGTTCCACGGTCATGACGGATCGGTGACCGAGCTTGCGCTCAAAAGCGGTCGCTTCCGCCTTAGGAACCGCCGCTAGCATGCGTTCGCGGTTTTTGCGGTCCTGTTTGGGCGGCCCATGGCGCTGCACGGGAATGGGATGCACGCCCTCGAGCGCGGCTGCGATAGCCTTGATGTGGTCCGGCGTCGTGCCGCAGCAACCGCCGACAACGCGCGCGCCTAGGAGGGCAAAGCGGCGGGCGTAGCGCGCGAAGTATTCCGGCGACGAGCCGAAAACCGCGCGGTCATCGAGCCGGTGGGGATAGCCGGCGTTCGGCATCACTGAAAATGGGAAGTCAAGCCGGTCCGCGACGGCGGCAAGCGCCTCATAGATGATGTGAGGTCCGACCGCGCAATTGAGTCCGACTGCGTTGGCGCCCGCCCCGCGCAACCGGTCAAAAGCACGCTCGAGGGGCTCGCCGCCGAGCGTGCGCCCATCCTCAGCCACCGACAAGGACGCGATGATGGGGAAATCGCGGGCGACCTCGCGCGCGGCTTGCAAAGCAAGTTCGAGCTCCGCGGACGTGCCGAACGTCTCCAGGATGAAGAGGTCGGGCTGGGCGCCTGCAAGCGCACCGATGTGCTCGGCAAAGACATCGCGCGCTTCCTCGGCTCGAGTCATGCCGAGCGGCCACAGCGGAGCGCCGAGCGGGCCGACCGAAGCGGCGACGAAGACGCCGCCGCCTGCAGCCGCGCGCGCGATGCGCACCGCCGCGCGGTTGATCTCCTCAAGGCGCGAGCGCAGCTCGTGCTCGGCCAGCTTGAGCCGGTTGGCGGCATACGAATTCGTTTCGATGACGCGCGCGCCGGCCGCGAGGTAGTCGCGGTGCGCCTGTTCGACGACGCCGGGTTGTAGCAGATTGAGCGATTCGACGCATTCGGTCACGCCAGGACAGCGCGCGAACAAGAGCGTGCCCATGGCGCCGTCCGCGACGAGCACTTCGTCTTTCCAGGTCTCCATGATGTCCGCCACGACTCTCGCGATTTCGTGCTGTCGGGTGACGCAACCCGCAACCAAGAACGCGCGAGGCGAGGATGGGACATCCGGGTGCCGAAGGGGTTTTTGAAGCATGACCGGCTCCCACACAGCGGCGGTGTATGTATCCGCCGATATCGAAGGCTGCGCGACGCTCGTGCATTGGGATGAAGTGCGCCCCGGCTCGGGACGCGAGTACGAGCGAGCCCGCCGCCTGCTCGTCGCCGAAGTGAACGCGGCGCTCGAGGGCGCGTTCGCGGGCGGAGCGCAGAGCGCGTGGGTGAACGACGCCCATTCGAGCATGCGTAACCTCGTCACCGATGGCGTCGATCCACGGGCAACCCTTGTGAGCGGCCGCGGCAAGCCGGGCTACATGCTCGAGGGCATCGATGGGCAGGACGGCGCCGTGGCGTTCTTCGTCGGGTATCACGGCGCCATTGGGGATCGCGACGCCGTCATGGCTCACACCTACAGCCCGCGGGTGATCTGGGAGTGCCGTCTGTGGGGCCGGCCTGTCGGCGAGCTGACGATCAACGCTGCCTTGGCTGCTGCCTTCGACGTGCCGGTCGCGCTTGTGTCGGGCGATAGTACGACGTGTGAAGAGGCTCGCGCAAGCGTGCCGTGGGCGCAACGCGTGGAGACCAAGCGCAGCTTGAGCTACTATGCAGCCGAGTGCGACTCGCCGCATGACGTGCGCGCAGCGTTGCGAGCGGCGGCCCACACTGCGCTTGCCCGGCGCGCAGAGCTACAACTTTTTCCGCTGCCTCGGCCAATCGTGCTTGAGGTCGATACGCTGCGGACCTCTCAAGCCGATGCGATCGCGCGACTTCCTGGATTCCAACGACCGGCCGCGAGAACCGTCTCTTTTTCTGGCGACGACATGCGCGAGGTCTACCGCGCGCTGGTCGCGCTCATCACGATGGGGACGGCTGCCGAAGCATGAACGAGAAGATGCGATCCTGGCTCGTCGTGGTCATCTGCCTGGTATTGGCGGCCGCAAGCTACGTGTTTTTCTTCCGGCCGTTTGTCACCCAAGAGCCGCAACTGGACAAAGTGCTGTATGCGAACAGCACGTGGACCGTCACCATGCAAGCGTACAAGACGAACGGCCCCATCTCGGCTGAGACCTATCGCGTCTCCAACGACAACGGCGCGGTCCACATGTTCTTCTCGGCCACCAATCGCGATGGCTCCGTCACCAAACAATTCGACGTGCCGTTGGAAGGTCCGAGCGGCACGTTTCTCTTCGAGCAGCTGCGCGCCGACGGCATTTGGGATCTCGACGACAAGCCGGTGCGGCCCCGCTCGACGGAGCAATATATCGTCGAGGTCGACCAGACGCTCGGCGATCAAGGAGGCAGCCGCGCTTTCGGCTTTTCCGATCCGCGGTATTGGGCCACGACTCGCGCGCAAGAGATCGAAATCCGCTTACCCGCGAAGTCGATGCGCCCGCTCAACTTGACGCAGGTCGCGTCCGCGGGGCGTCCGCTGCGCGATCCTCGCTATCAGAAGATCGTCGACGAGATCCGATCGTTCGGTCCGCAGAGCGTGCTCGAGGCGGAGGCGCTCATCCGCTCTGAACTCGCCGCCATGCCGACCCAGCAGAGCGCGCAGAAGCTCCTCAAGCACCGACCCAAGCGAGCACCCAAGCACTGATGCCTGGGATTGGGTGGCGACGGGTCGGTCTTGCGCTGGGGATCATCGCGATCGTCCTCGCCGGTCTTTGGTATTTCTTGGAAAATCCGGCAAGCCAGATGTTCGGCAAGACCGTGACGCGCGTGCCGATCCAACAAAAGGTCGTCGCACTCACCTACGACGATGGGCCCAATCCGCCGTACACCGACGAGATCGTCGAGTACTTGCATAGCCAACACGTCGTGGCCACGTTCTTCGTCGTCGGGCGCGCCGTCGCTGCACATCCCGACGTGGTGCGCTTGGAAGTTGCAGACGGTAATGCGCTCGGCAATCACAGCTGGGACCATGCCCATCTCGTGCTGGAGACGGCGCGCCACGTCCAGCGCGAGATCTCGATGACCGACGAGGTGATCGTCAAGACGACCGGCGTGCACACGCGGCTCTTCCGGCCGCCGTTCGGCGCACGCGACTACCTGGTGCTCAACGTGGCGCGGCGGATGGGCTACCAGGTGATCATGTGGTCGGTGCCGCTGCCCCGCGACTGGCAAAATCCGCCCGCCGAAGTGATCCGCGACCGGGTGCTTCCCCAAGTGCGCGATGGTTCGATCATCGTGCTGCACGACGGCAACCGCGGTCGCCCCGGCAACCGCGCGGCGAGCGTGCAGGCGACGAAGCTCATCGTACAGGCGCTCGTAGCACAGGGTTATCGTTTCGTCACCGTGCCGGAGCTGCTCAAACTCGGTCGCGCCGAGAGCGCGCCGAACGCGCTGCCGACCGAGTGACATCAGTCGTCGGCGCTTGATGCTTCGGCCGGCTCCTCGAGCCGGTCGCACAGCTCGCGGAAGTTGCAGCCACGGCAGAGTCTGACGTTCGTCGTCATCGGAAATGCTTCGATGTCGCCTGCCACATTCGCGGCGACATCGGTAAGCCTGCTCTGCACGTCCGTCACGTAGGTGGCGATGATGCGCTTGGCCTCGGGTTCGCCGTCGAGCACGTTTTGCGCGCGCCGCTCTCCCGCCGCGACGTAGATGAGATGCGCGGTCATTTGATCGAGCGGCGTGCCGAACTTGCGCTGCACGAATAGACCGTAGATCGCCAATTGGGCGGCATTGACGTCTTCGACGCGCGGCGTGCCCGTTTTCCAATCCAGGATGTGCAGACCCCCGCTCTTCCCTGCGACGACGAGGTCCGGTGAGGCGTACAAGGTCAGACCGTCGAGCGAAACGCGGCTGTCGTCGATGTTATCGAGCTTAGGATCGATGAAGCGCAGGGCTTCGAGCGGGGCGGCAAACACGCGGCGCGCGTACGCTTCCGTCTGCAGGCCGTCGACGCAGCGGTGCAAGGCCGCCAGCGCTTGATCCGTCATGTCCCCTGTGACTCCGCGCCCGTAGTAATCCTCGAAAAGAATGGTCTTGTGCTTGGGATCGCCATAGCGCTCCCAATCAGCGTCGCGCGATTCGCGGAGGCGGCGTAAGAGCCGCCGTTCCATGTCTCCCTTCAACTGTTCTGTTGGCACGCCGCATGCCCGGGGCGAACGCCGCCTGAGGATCTCGGCGAGCTCTTCGTGGAACGTTTCGCCGACAAGCATCGCCAGGTTTTTGATCTGCTTGAGGCGATAAGCAAGGCGCGCGTGGGCCGGTGCTTCGCCGTCCCAACCCTTCCATGACCCGTAGTACTGCCAGTAGAGCTTGCGCGGGCACTCGTAGAAGATCTTTTGCCGGGACCACGAGAAAGCGAATTCGTTGACGAGCTCCGCCATGGTTATCGCTTGCGCGCCGTGGCGTGGAAAAACGGCACGCGGATATCTTCGGAACGGAAATCGTAGTAGCGGACCTCCGAGGTTCGACGCAGCGCATTTGCGACCGGGATGCGCAAGACGTCTGCCCGCAACAGCTGCAACGCCTGATCCACGGGGAGGAACCTCGCTTCCACGACCTTGGCGTCGCGCGGCATAACGTCGGCACCGGCATTCTCCTCATCCACCCAAAACGTGCAGTTGAGCACATGCAGGCCGGCGTCGACGGACTCGCTGACATAGGCGAGACCCGTCAGACGCACCGGCAGAGAGGTCTCCTCGAGAAACTCGCGCGTGACGGTGCGCGCAAGCATCTCGGCAGGTTTTTGTCGGCCGCCTGGAAGCGTCCACAGCGGCGAGGGTTCATCTGCGTATCTCCCACGGACGAGCAACAGTGTTTGGCCGCGGCGCAGCAACCCGGAGCCGAGTATGAGTTTTTTCACGCGTTAATTATTCGGCGCTTCAGGCGATGGTGCTTTGTGGGCGCCGAGGAGAAGCGCGTCCCCGGTCAAAAGCCCTCAGACCACGTCACTGGACCTTTGTCTGGAGGAGACAGAAGATCGGCATGTATCGATTTGCCTTCATTCTTATAGTTGCGTTCTTCGCGATGCTCAGCTGCGATTGGACGGCGCGCGCGGACGAGGCGCCGGCGGCCTACGCGCAATGGACGGCGGCCGCGACCGGTCAACCCGGTCTTTTCACGCTTTGGCGCAAGAACGATCACGTCTACGTCGAGCTCACTCCGGCGCAGCTGGGCCAGGACTACATCCAAAGCGCTGCGCCGTCGAACGGCCTCGGCGGCTGGGCCATCGTGTGGGGCGAAGCGATGTTCTCGCAGACCAAGCTCATCCGTTTCACCCGCAACGGCAACCGCGTCGTCATCACCTGGCCGAACACGTTTTTCAAAGCCCCCGCCAATAGCGCGCGCCAGCGCTCCATCGACCAGTCCTTTGCGCCTTCCGTGGTCGCGACGGCCCCGATCGTGGCAGAAGACGCGGTGAGCGGCAAGATCGTGTTCGATGCAGCGCCGTTCCTGGGCGACGTGCTCGGCATGCAGGCCGTGCTGCAACAGGCGCTGCAGACCGGGCCCGAACATGCGTATCGCTTGGATTCGACGCGTACGGTCTTCGGACCGAGCAAGGCATTTCCACAGAACGTCATCATCGACGCCGATCAGACATGGGCGAGCGACCAGCCCAACGTCGTCGACACCTCACCCGACGCGCGCACTATCCAGCTGCGCATCGTCTACAACCTCGCGCAGCCCCCGAACGACACCGATTACATGCCGCGCATCTACGACGATCGCGTCGGTTTCGTCGCCTCACCGTATCTCGACTTTTCAAACGACACGAAGCTCTCGCGCAATCTCAACTATATCGTGCGCTGGAATCTCCAGCCTTCGGATCCGACCAAGGCGGTTTCGCCCGCGAAGAAACCGGTCGTCTTCTACTTGAGCAACACCATTCCCGATGAGTATCGACCGGCGATCCGTGCCGCGTTGCTGCAGTGGAACCGCGCGTATGAGAAGATCGGCATCAGCAACGCCATCGAGGTGCAGGATCAACCGAACGATCCGAATTGGGACCCCGATGACATCCGCTACAACGTGGTGCGCTGGGTGACCGAGGCGTACCCCAGTTTCGGCGCAGAGGCGCAATGGGTCTACGATCCGCGAACGGGGGAGCTCTTCCACAGCGGCATCCTCGTCGACGCCGTGGAGGGCTACGGTCCGACGAACACCTGGGAGTACTTCATCACGCCGACGCGTGCGGCGAACGGACGGCTGCAAATGCCGCAGTTCGGCTACGGCGCGGACAAGCTTGCGGAGACGACGTACGGGAGCATCGCGCTCGATCTGCTCGGACGCGACGAGGGCGCGGGCGACCAATGGCAGTACCGCGTCGATGCGCTCACCTCAACGATCTTGCACGAGTCCGGGCACGACATGGGCTTTCAGCACAATTTTATCGGCTCCGAAGCCTACACCGCGTCGCAGCTGCAGAGCAAGGGTTTTACGAGCCGCATGGGCGTCGCGTCGTCGGTGATGGAGTACGCCCCGGTGAACCTATGGCCAAAGTCCAAAGGCCAAGGCTCGTACTGGCAGACCGCGCTCGGGCCGTACGACTACTACGCCATCCACTGGGGCTACGCGCGCATCCCAGGCGCGAGGACCCCGCAAGACGAGTTGCCGACGCTGCGCCGCTGGGCGGCAGCGGGTTGGGCAAATCCGATGACCCGCTTTGCGAGCGATGAAGACGTCTCATGGGTCAACGCGCACGCGATCGATCCGCGGGTCAACTGGTTCGACCTGACCACCGACACGCTTGGGTGGTGTTCCACCCAGCTCGACTTGACCTGTCACCTCATGCACGTCGTCGACCAGCGCTGGCCCAAGCCTGGCCACTCGCCGGAAGAGAGTTACGACGCGTTTGGATGGCTCATGGTGCACTACGAACGGTGCAGCGATATCGCGGAGCACTTCATCGGGGGCGAATATCTCTCGCGCGCTCACAAGGGAGATCCGGGAGCTTCGCCTGCATTACAACCGGTCTCACGGTCAGAGGAGCAGCGTGCCTTCGGAGTGCTCAACAAGTACGTGTTCGCGCAGGGCGCGTGGGATTTCAGCCCGGCCCTGCTCAACACGCTCGTGTACACGGAGCAAGCTCCCATCTGGGGCGGCGCCTGGGCGTACAACCCGCCCCAGCGTCACGACATGCCGATCGCCCAGATCGCGCTTGCCGAACAGGCGACGTTGCTGCAGACGATCTATCAGCCCACGATGCTGCAGCGTCTCGACGACCTCTCCATGAAGGCGAGGCCGGGACAGACGATGAGCCTCACCGATCTCTTCGACTGGTCGCAGCAAGGCATCTTCGGGGATCTCCGCTCGGCCAACTACGCGCCGACCGAGGTGCGGCGCAACTTGCAGGAGTGGTACACCCGACAGCTTATCGGACTGTGGCTGCGACCCGACCCGGCGACGCCGTACGACGCGCAGTCGCTCGCGCGCGCCAAGCTCGTGCAGGAACAGTCGGACGTGCGCTACGCGATGCGGTCCTCGAAGCTCGACGAGCTCACGCGCGCACATCTGCAAAACCTGGACGTGCTCATCACGCGCGCGCTCGATACGCGCAACGTGTTGCAGCTGGACGGGATGTAAAAGGATGATGTAGCGGTCGCGAATTTATTCGCGACCAAGAAAACGCGCAAATACATTTGCGCGCCCTGCGTCAAATCCCGGGCAGCGGCGGCTTGAGGACCATGATGGCGACGGCGAAGACCGCCGCCAAGGTCGCGATCGTGCCGAACACGTTCCAACGCGCGGAGATGCGCTCGTAGCCGGCCCAGTCCATGTTCCCTTGGCTCCCCGCCTGTGCGACGTCGCGCAGCTCGCGTTGCGAGCGTGAGATCGGGCCGAAGCAGATCCCGGAGATGATGAAGAGCGTGAGTCCCCACAGAATCCAGCCGGTTCCTAAAATGCTGAGGTGACCGATGCCGGCGACGCCGAGGCCGCCGATGACGAGCACGATGATGGCCGGAATGGTGAAGATGCGGTCGGCGCTGATGATCCCGGCGAGCGTGTGCGCGATAATGCGCGGGTCTCGCGTCCGGTCGGCGTATGCTTTCCAGAAAACTCCGACGGTGATGTTGCCTAAGAAGATGATGACCGCGAGGAGGTGGAGCAGCTTGAACGCGAGATACATCATGCGGCGAAGGTCGGCTCGATGAGCGCGAGCGGGATGGTGCCGTAGGAGAGCAAGCGGTCGTGAAACTCGCGGATGGAGAAGGCGGCGCCGCGACGCCGTTGCTCGCGCTCTCGCAGGTCGAGGATCTGATGTTTTCCCATCAAGTACGACATGGGCTGCGTCGGGGATTGGGTGTAGCGTCGCACCTCGCCGATCGCGTTCGGCCGCTCTAAGTGCGCGACCTCGACGAGCATATCCACCGCCTGGTCGAAGGTCATCTCGCCGGTATGCAGCTTCACGTCGATGACGACCCGGCAGGCGCGCCACAACTGGTCCTTGAGCTGGAAGAGCCGGTGCCGCAGGTCGTCCGTGATCCCCTGCTCCAGCACGAGCTGCTCGCAATAGAGCGCCCAACCTTCGCAGAACACCGTGTTCCAGAGCAGCTTGCGAACCGGAGACGTCACCTTGCTCGCGACGACGAGCTGGAGATGATGGCCGGGGTAGCCTTCGTGCACGTTCGTGAGCAGCATGCCGTAGCGGTTGTGGCCGAGCATTTGTTGCGCGCGGAGCGCCGCGGGCAGCTGCTCGTTGACGGGCGTCACGTAGTACAATCCGTTCTGACGAGGTTCGAAGCCGCCGGCCGGCATGTAGGCGGCGTACGGGATCGTCGGTCGCATGAACGATGGCGTGGCAACCACCTGGAGCGATTCGCCGTCGGGAATCGACGCGAGATCCCGGTCTTCGACAAAACGTCGCGTCTTGGAGACGCCGGCTTGATACTCTTCAAGCAAAGCCTGTTCCCTGGGGAGATCCTTGCGCGCCTCGTCGACGAGCTCGCCCCAACTGCGTTTCGGATCGATCTGACGTGCGACCTCAGCGAGCTGTTCGCCAGTCGTGCGCACGGCGCGCTCGCCGAAGCGCAATAAACCCTCGGCGTCGACGTCGAGCAGGTGCTCGTGCTTTAGCTTGTATTCGAAGAACGCGCGCCCGGCCGCGAACGGCATACCGTCGCGCGAGGAGAACTCATCGCGCAAGAAGGCTTCGTAAGCTTGGGTCGCCGCGATCGCTGCGTCGAGATTGGACGCAAGATCTGCGCTCTGCTCGCGCGCGATCGGCCCGACCGTCTCGCGCAGAAACGTCGCTGCACCCTGCGTCTCTTCGATTGCGATCTCGCGCCACACGGCCGGCGCGCGCTCGAGATTGGCACGGCCCGCCGAAAGGATCGCGGGGATCTTGCCAAGACGGCTGACGAGGGCGGGAAGGCGTTCTTCAAGCGGGGCGTACTCGCGCGCGAGCAGACAATAGATGCCCTCGACCGCGACGTTGGGGTAGAGGGACGGATTGTGCTTATGGGGCTCGAGCTCGGCCAGCTCGCGCAGTTGGACCTCGAACTTCGAAAGGAGCATCTGCCAGTCGATCTGGTCGGACGCGTCGAGCTCCTTGGGGTCGAAACGGCGCAAGGTGGCGAGGTGCTCTTGCGCGCGGGCCTGCTGGTGCGCGAATCCGGCTGCGGAAACGTCGGGATACTCGGCATCGTGGGCGTGGATGCCGGCCCAGGTGGCTTCGATGGGCTCGTGGGCGAGAATGTCGTCGACGATTGCGCGCGCGGTGGCTTGAAAATCGCTCATTTTGGCGGTTTCCAAATTTGTGATGAAAGCCCCCTTGTCATCGAACGTATGTTCGATTATACTAACAGTCCACCATGTCGGTCGCCGCTTTGAAAAGCTTGCTCGAAACCCGCTGGCACGGTGCCGCGGTCTACGGACATGCGCAGCCGGTGGAAGGTTTTGCCACCGGACTGTTAGCGTTGGATCGCGCTCTTGGAGCCATCGGCATCCCCAAAGGGCGCCTGACCGAGGCGTTTGGAGAACGTTCCTGCGGCAAGACGACCTTGGCCTACGGCCTGCTCGCCGGTTGCACGGGACGAGGCGACGTCGGCGCGCTCATCGATCCTGAGCGAAGTTTTTTCGCTCCGGCGGCGGAGTCGGCAGGCGTCGTCTTGGACCGGCTCATCGTTGTCCGGCCGCGCGATGCTGCCGCGTATCGTCGTGCTGCAGACGCACTCGTTCGCAGCGGCGCGTGCGCCATCGTCGTCATGGACGGCGCGAACGAGGAGACGCTGCAGACCCATCATTGCGCTCGTCTCGTGGCGCAGGCGGAGAAAACCGCCACGACGCTCTTCGTCCTCTCGCGCGGCCGGAGTCAACCGCTGGCCTCGTTCGCCACGCTGCGCCTTCATGTGAATGGCCTGACGCCGCTGTGGCAATCCGGCGACCGGCTTGCGGGTTATCGCATTACGTGCGACGTCGTGAAATCCAAACTGAGTTCGCCCGG
>JAJPHJ010000098.1 GCA_021325335.1 Pseudomonadota bacterium
AAGTTCGTCAACGATGGTCTGGTCACGCTCGATGCGGCGCTCGAAAAGGCGCTCATCCCCGACGAAGTGCGGCGTTACGTCACGCAAAAAGATGAGCCGCGCCGCGCGGCATCGTCTTTCTAATCCGAGAGGTCAGCCAAGCAAGTCCCGCTAACTCGCGCTGAATGCTCGACAAAGCGCTCATCCGCGAGCATCCCGACGTGCTGCGCGCGTCGCTGCGTCGTCGCGGGCAGGATAGCGGCGCCGTCGACGGCTTCCTCAAGCTCGACGAGCGCTGGCGCGCTGCGGTGACGGAGATCGACCGGCTCAAAGCCGAGCGCAACGCGATCTCGGCAGAGTTTGCCCGGGCCAAATCCGCGGGGAGCGATGACGCGCTTGCGTCTTTGCGAAGCCGTTCGAGCGAGCTCGGCGCGCAGATCGAAAAGCGCCAACGGGAGGCAGAGGCGTTCGATCACGACGCAACCGAACTGCTGGCGGGACTTCCCAACATTCTGGCCGAGGACGTGCCCGATGGCCTGGATGCTTCGGCGAATCGAGAGTTGCGCCGCCACGGGGAGCCTCCGCGCTTCAGCTTCGAGCCAAAACCTCATTGGGAGATCGGGGAGCGCCTCGGGATCTTGGACTTCGAGCGCGGCGTTCGCTTGGCGCGCAGCCGCTTCGTCGTGCTTGCAGGCGCCGGGGCGCGATTGAACCGCGCCCTCATCGATTTCTTCTTGCAGCGCAACGTCGCGAGTGGGTTCACGGAGATCATGCCGCCTCTGCTCGTCAACCGCGAGACGGTTGAAGCGACCGGTCACCTGAGCAAGTTCAGCGATGTGATGTTCTCCGTCGAGGATGGCGCGCTTTTTCTGTCGCCGACCTCCGAGGTGCAACTTGTGAACTTGCACCGGGGCGAGATCCTGGCCGAGGATGCGTTGCCGAAACTCTACACTGCGTACACACCGTGCTTCCGCGAGGAGGCAGGAGCTGCAGGCAAAGACACCCGCGGGCTTATCCGCCAGCATCAGTTCGAAAAGGTGGAGCTCGTCGGCCTCAGCACCGCAGCCGGTGCGCGCGAAGTGCACGAGCGCATCACCGCCCTTGCGGAGAACTTGCTGCAGGCGCTCGAGCTGCCGTACCGCCTCGTGTTGCTCTGCGCGGGGGACACTGGATTCGCATCGCGCAAGACCTACGATCTTGAGGTCTGGCTCCCCGGTCAGAACGCGTATCGCGAGATCTCATCGTGCAGCGACTGCGGTGACTTCCAAGCCAGGCGTGCGCACATCCGCTATCGTCCGGCGCCCAAGCTAAGACCGGAGTTCGCCCACACCCAGAACGGCTCAGCCCTCGCGGTGGGTCGCACGATCGTGGCGATTTTGGAGAACTACCAGCAGGCCGACGGGTCCGTGCGCATTCCGAGCGTGCTCGTTCCGTTCATGGACGGCCAAACCCATATACTGTAGCGGTCGCGAATTTATTCGCGATGTTTACCCCATCCACGAGCGCAGCGACTTCTTGGAGGCCTTGCGCCACGCTTTGCGCCACGATGAGCGCGCCTTTTGGGCGGCGATCGACTCCATCGCTGCAAGCGCTCCGGCGGCGAACACCTTCTCACGGTCTCCGGCGATCTCGTGCAGGCGCTTCTCGGCGACCACCGCATCATGCAGTTCTCCGAGGACCTTCTGCAGGCGTTGCACCCGGCGCGCGAAGCGCGTAACGGATTTGCCTCCGATGGGCACAACCGCTTCCGCAGCGTAGCGGCAGCGCTTGGCTTTGATCCGGACGCGATGCAGGCTTGCGTCGGCGGGAGCATCGCCGAGCTCCTCGACGGCCTTGCAAAGCTTGCGCCACGGCTTTTCGACAAGCGCCGGCAACGCATCGACCGCTTGTTCTGAGGCCAATCGCTCCAGTCGGGGGTCGGCGGCTGCGTCCACGAGTTCGTTCAACAGCTCGACATAGCGTTGCTCGCGCACCATCTTCGCCAGTGCGCGCCGCGCCGCAGCGCACTGCCGAGCGAAGATCGCTATGACGCTTTCCGCGATGCGCGCATCCGGCTCGGGCAATTGTGCCGCTCGCTGGCGCAAGCGCCCCAGCAACACGTCGGCGTCGCGCACCGTCCCGAACTCGCCCGCGAGCCATTTCAGCTTGGCGCGCAGTTCGCGCGCCCACTCCTCGCGCAACAACGGCATGAACGTGCGCAAGTCCGAGCGCAGCTTTCGCGTGGCGACCCGCGCTTTGTGGACCGTTTCGGCGTCCATGGCCATTCGCAGCGGCGCGTCGCAGCGCAGCAGCATTTCAACCGATGCCGCGAGCGACCAGCGAATGACCTCGGCGGCGCTGCTGTGCGCATTGGGCGATCCGACGTCCAACTCTGAAGGTGCCAACGCCGCGGGCCCGAGCGCGCGGATGTTCTTAGGAGTCGGGTCGACCGGCCCCGCGCCCGCGCGCTGCAAACTCGTCTTGAGATCGTCGAGGAGCGAACTCGGGGCTCCGTCGACGAGTTCCACCTCGAGCTCGCGGAACCGGTCGACGACACGCCCCTCATCGAGCACGCGAACGTCGTCGTCCGCGATCTCCACGAGATCCTCGCCCGTGCTTCCGCGCAAGCGCAGGCTCTTGCGCGTCGTCCGCAGCTTGGCCACCGGATGGACTTCTCGGCCACGCAGAAAGGCGCGCACGAGCTCTAGGGCAGGCGTGGGCGGCTTCGTCGCAGGACCCGTGAAACGGTACTCGGTCCGCAGCAGCGCGCCGTTGCGATCGCTCGATCCGAGCTTGATCGTCCATCCCTCACCGCGACGGAAGCGCATGCTGCAGCCCCAGCGCGTCAGCTGCAAATCGTCCGTGTCGTAATAGACCGTCGAAACCTTCTTCGTGTCGAGTGGCGACGCGCTCAGTCCATCAACGCCATCCGCAAGCGACCCAAGGTCAAAGCGCCGCGCCTGGAGCTTGAGCTCCTGTTCGAGGTGGACCGATTCACTCGTCTTCATGCACGTGTTGTCCCAGCATGTCGGCCGTGATGACCGTGATGCCCCGTTCGGTTCGATGAAAACGGCGAGCGTCTTCGGCCGCATCTTCACCGACCACCGAACCCTCCGGCAACAGGCAGCCTTTGTCGATCACGGCTCGATGAATTCGGCAGTTGCGCCCGATGTTGACGTTGGGTAGTATCACCGAGTCTTCTACCCGCGAAAACGAATTGACACGCACGTTGGAAAAAAGCAGCGAGCGCTGGACGTGAGCGCCGGAGATGATCACGCCGCCCGAGACGAGCGAGTTGACCGCTATGCCGCGCCGCTCGGCCTCGTCGAAGACGAATTTGGCTCCGGGGAGCTGCTCCTGGTAGGTCCAGATGGGCCAGCCGGCGTCGTACAGGTTCAGCGGCGGCACGACTTCCGTCAGTTCGATGTTCGCTTCCCAATAAGCATCGACCGTACCCACATCGCGCCAGTAGACGCTGCCGCCACTGCCGCCGAGACTTGCCGGTCCGAATTCGTGGGCGACGGCGCGGTGATGCTCCACGATATGCGGGATCACGTCGCGCCCGAAATCGTGGGTCGAGTTTTCGTCGTCGGCGTCTCGTTGCAGTTGCTCGTAAAGGAAGCGCGCGTTGAAGGCGTAGATGCCCATGCTGGAAAGCGAGCGTCCCGGACGGTCGGGAAGCTCGATCGGATCCGGGCTTTTTTCCACGAATTGGACGATGCGCCGATGCGCATCGGTCCGCATCGTGCCGAGGGAGACCGCTTCGGCGCGCGCCACGTCGAAGCTGCCGACCGTGACGTCGGCGTTGCTCTCGACGTGCTGGACGAGCATCTGACCGTAATCCATCTTATATATGTGGTCTCCGGCGAGCACGAGGATGTGTTGCGGCCCGTGCGCCTGGATGATGTCGAGATTCTGCAGCACGGCGTTTGCCGTCCCCGTATACCACGAGCCCTCCTCCAGACGCTGCGAAGCCGGCATGAGCTCGACGAACTCGTTGAACTCGCCTCGCAAGAAGCCCCACCCCCGCTGGATGTGCCGCATCAAGCTGTGCGCCTTGTATTGTGTGATGACACCGATCCGGCGCACGCCTGAATTGATGCAGTTCGAAAGCGGAAAATCGATGATGCGGAACTTGCCGCCGAACGGAACCGCGGGCTTCGCGCGCCATTGGGTCAGATGGCTCAAACGCGATCCTCGCCCGCCCGCTAAGACGAGGGCTAGCGTGTTCTTCGTGAGCAGGCTGACGTAGCGAGAGGTTTCTGTCGCTGACATGTTCAGTCGTTCGTACCTGTACGGAGGGGTCGCCCCTATTCTCTCAAACAGCGGTCTTCACCGCTATGATGAGCCGCGATGCGATGCAACGATTCCATGCGGGCCGGCTGCTGGACGCATACAAGGCGCTCGGCGCTCACATGAGCGATGATGGATCCGGCGTGCGCTTCGTGACCTGGGCGCCCCACGCCGGGACGGTGAGCGTGGTGGGCGACTTCAACGGCTGGGATGGGTCGCATCACCTGATGGAGCGTCTCGATCGGCGCGGCCTTTGGGGGGTCTTCGTACCCGGTCTGAAGCCGGGCGCGCAATACAAATTCGAGATTAAGAACCGCGAGAACGGCCGGCTCGTGATCAAGACCGACCCCTACGCGCGTGCCTTTCCCTCAGCGACGAATCAAAACGCGTGCGTCGCGCCACCCAGCACCTTTCGATGGCAGGACGAGCCGTGGCTGCGACGGCGCCGCGCCTGGCGCTGGGGCGATGAGCCGGTAAGCATCTACGAAGTGCACCTCGGCTCTTGGCGCCGCGCTGCGGATGGCACGGTTCTGAGCTACGAAGCTTTGGCCGACCAGCTCGTCGCGTATGCCAAAGAGCTGCAGTACACGCACGTCGAGCTGCTGCCGGTCTTCGAGCACCCGCTCGATGAATCGTTGGGTTATCAGGTGACTGGCTACTTCGCGCCGACCAGCCGATTCGGGGCACCCGATGAATTCCGCGCGTTTGTCGACCGCTGCCATCAAGCAGAGGTCGGCGTTATCCTCGATTGGGTGCCGTTGCATTTCCCCAAGGACGATTTCGCGCTCGGAGAATTCGATGGGGCACCGCTCTACGAACGAGACGACCCGGAGATGGCCGAACATCCCGCGTGGCATACGCTCATCTTCAACTACGGTCGGCCCGAAGTCCGCACGTTCTTGGTGTCCAACGCGCTCTACTGGCTCTTGGAGTTCCACGCGGACGGATTGCGCGTGGACGCAGTCTCATCCATGCTCTACCTCGACGACGCGCGTGCGGGAAAAAGCTGGAAGCCCAACCCGCTCGGGGGCCGCGAGAACTTGGCCGCCGTGAAATTCCTGCGCGAGATGAACGGGCACATCGGTGCGCTCGTGCCGGACGCCCTCACGATCGCCGAGGAATCGACTTCTTGGCCCTCCGTCTCCCAGCCGGCCGTGCGCGGCGGGCTTGGATTTTCGATGCGCTGGAACATGGGGTGGGTGCACGATACGTTGCGCTATCTCGGACTGCCCTGGAGGGACCGCCCGGCGCATCACACCGATCTCACCTTCGAGCGCGCGTATGCCGGGACCGAGCACTCCGTCCTGGCTCTGTCGCATGACGAAAGCGGACAAGCACGCGGGCCGCTCTTGTGCCAGATGCATGGCGACCGCTCGCAGCAGCTCGCGCAGATGCGACTGCTGGCTACCTTTGCGATGACGTATCCGGGCAAGAAACTGGTCTTCATGGGCGATGAATTCGCCCGGGCCGGTGCTTGGGATCCGACTCGATCGCTCCCATGGGAGGAGCAAGCGGAACCCGCCCACGCCGGAGTTGTGGCAGCCTGGAGGACGCTTGGGTCGCTCTATCGGGCGATGCCTGCCCTTCACAGGGATTTCGATGAAACGGCTTTCCGCTGGCTGGACCCCGATGACGCGAGTCACTGTGTCCTGTCCTACGTCCGCCAGGCGGGCGATGCATTTGCCGTCGTCGTCTTGAACTTCTCACCAAACACGTATGGGGGGTACGCGGTGAGAGTGCCCTGCGACGTAGGCTGGCGCCTCGCGTTTGCAAGCGATGCCTGCGACTTCGGCGGTGACGGTGCGACCCGAATGGTTGCCGCCGTGCCGCAGCCTGCGGCGCAAGCCGGCGGCGCGTTGTCGATCGCGCTCGATCTTGGACCGCTCGCGGGCGCCATCCTGACTCCCACATGAGCGCCGCTGAGCCGCGGGTTCTTTTCGTCTCGTCCGAGATATTTCCGATGGCCAAGACTGGTGGTCTGGGAGACGTCGCCGCGTCGCTCCCTGTTGCGCTCGCGCATAGCGGGGTCGACATCCGCCTCATGATGCCCGCCTATCCGAGCACTTTCGAGCACGTTCGGGGCCTGGCGGTCGACCGTCACTTCGACGACGTCGCCGGCTTCGGCGACATCGACCTTCTTGGCGGGCGGACGCCGTCCGATTTGCGCATCTGGCTCGTCGTTTGCCGCAGGCTCTACGACCGCCCGGGCGGTCCCTACCATGACGAGTATGGGAACCAATGGCCGGACAACCTCGAACGCTTCGCGCTCTTGTGCCAAGCCGCGGGCCGGCTCGCCGCCGACGGGGGCGATTGGAGCCCGAACGTCGTGCACGCAAACGATTTTCACGCGGCGCTCATCCCGAGTCTTTTGAACGGAAGGGCGAGCGATGTGAAGACGCTCCTGACCATCCACAACGCCCTCTACCAAGGCGAAGCCACGCGCGAACAGCTGCGATCGTTTGGCGTCCCGTCGCAACGGCTCGAGCGCTTCGGCAGCGGAAAGCTCTCTTTTCTCTCGCTCGGCGTCCAGCAGGCCGGCCTGCTCAACGCGGTGAGTCCTACGTATGCAAAGGAATTGCAGACGCCGGAGTACGGATGCGGGCTCGAGGACCTCTTCGCGGCTCGTGCGCGCGACCTCTCCGGCATACTCAATGGCGTGGACTACGAACTGTGGGACCCAGGGCACGACCCACACCTCGCGCACGCCTACAGCGATCGCAATCTCGCCGGAAAGGCGAGCTGCAAGGCCGCGCTGCTCGAAGAGATGCACCTGGATACGTCATTGTCTGCACCGCTCATCGGTATCGTGAGCCGGCTCACCTGGCAGAAAGGGCTGGATCTCGTCATCAGAAGCGCGGAGCACTTGCTCACTGCGGGCGCTCGAATCGTCGTGCTGGGCGTCGGAGAAAAATCGCTCGCGCATGGGTTCCGCGACCTCGCGGATCGACACCCGGATCGCGTCGGCGCGCGATTGGAACACGATGAAGCGCTCGCCCACCGCATCATCGCGGGCGCCGACATCTTCGCCATGCCTTCGCGCTTCGAGCCGTGCGGGCTCAGCCAGCTCTATAGCCTGCGCTACGGCACCGTCCCCGTGGTCTCGGCGGTGGGCGGCCTCGCGGATTCAGTCGTGGACGCGGGCGAGCGGGGGATCGCCGAGGGTGCGACCACTGGCTTTGCGTTCACGGAGCTGACGCCCCAAGCGTTCTTGGCCGCCGCGCGCAAGGCGATCGGGTTGTATCCAAACCGTGCGCTCTGGCAAGCGCTCCAGCGCAACGGCATGCGCCAAGACTTCGGGTGGGATCGCTCGGCCCAATCGTACCGCGAGCTCTACGGGCGCTTGCTCTCCACGTAGATCTCGCTGCCCGCGCGCGCGAACTCCTCAGATTTCTCGCGCATGCCGAGCTCGAGCGCTTCCGTCTCCCCGACTTTGTGACGCTTGGCATACTCCCGCACATCCTGGGTGATGCGCATGGAGCAGAACTGCGGTCCGCACATCGAGCAGAAATGCGCGACCTTGGCGCCCTGTGCCGGCAGGGTCTCATCGTGGTAGGCGCGCGCGGTCTCGGGGTCGAGCGAGAGCGCGAACTGATCCTCCCAGCGGAATTCGAAGCGCGCCTTTGAGAGAATGTCGTCGACCTCGCACGCGCGCGGATGACCCTTGGCGAGATCGGCGGCATGCGCGGCGATCTTGTAGGCGATGACGCCATCCTTGACGTCTTTCTTGTTGGGCAGACCGAGATGCTCTTTTGGCGTCACGTAGCAGAGCATCGCCGTGCCGAACCAGCCGATCATGGCCGCGCCGATTGCGCTCGTGATGTGATCGTATCCCGGGGCGATGTCGGTGACGAGCGGGCCGAGCGTGTAGAACGGAGCCTCCTTGCACACGGCCAGCTGCCGGTCGACGTTTTCCTTGATGAGCTGCATGGGGATGTGCCCCGGTCCTTCGATCATCACCTGGACGTCATGCGCCCACGCGATCGCCGTTAGCTCGCCAAGCGTGTCGAGCTCGGCGAACTGCGCGGCATCATTTGCATCGGCGGTGCAGCCCGGCCGCAGCCCGTCGCCCAGCGAAAAAGCGACGTCATAGGCCTGCATGATCTCGCAGATCTCTTCGAAATGCGTGTACAGAAAATTCTCGGCATGATGCAGCAGGCACCATTGCGCCAAAATCGAGCCGCCGCGCGAGACGATGCCGGTCACGCGGTCGGCGGTCAAGGGGACGTAGCGCAAGAGCACCCCCGCATGGATCGTGAAATAGTCGACTCCCTGCTCGGCCTGCTCGACGAGCGTATCGCGGTATACCTCCCAGGTGAGGTCCGCCACCTTGCCGTTGACTTTTTCGAGGGCTTGGTAGATCGGCACGGTGCCGATGGGCACGGGCGAGTTGCGCAAGATCCACTCGCGCGTCTCGTGGATGTTCTTGCCGGTTGAAAGATCCATGACGGTATCCGCGCCCCAGCGCGTCGCCCAGGTCATCTTCTCCACTTCTTCTTCGATCGAGGAGCTGATAGCCGAGTTGCCGATGTTCGCGTTGATCTTCACGAGGAAGTTGCGGCCGATGATCATGGGCTCGGATTCGGGATGGTTGATGTTCGATGGGATGATCGCCCGGCCGCGTGCCACTTCGTCGCGCACCAGACGAGGGTCCACGCCCTCACGCATGGCCACGAACTCCATCTCGTGCGTGATCTCACCGGCTCGGGCATAATGCATCTGCGTGACGTTACGGCCCGGCGCCGCGCGCAGGGGCCGGCGCGAGTACGCGAAGCGAAGTTCGCGCAGTGAGTCGTCTGCGGCTCGAGCCCTGCGATACGCGGACGTCGGCTGCTCGAGCTCGACCACGTCTCCGCGACCGGCAATCCAAGCCGCGCGCAGGGGTTCGATCCCGCGGCGCACGTCGATCTCGAGGCCAGGATCCGTATGCGGGCCGCTCGTGTCGTACACGCGCACGCTCGTCCCATCGGTGAGGTGGATCTGCCGCATGGGCACGCGGATGCCGCGGGTACCGTCGAGGTACGCCTTGTGCGAGCTCGCCCTATGCTGGATTGGTTTCGGAGGAGATGTGACGCTCATATTTGCTTCCCTTCGCTGGCATCACCCAGATCAGGTTCCGACGGTCGGCGAATCGCTCGCCCTCTCAGTCCGGATGGACTCCCGTGTAGATGGGATTTCGCGCCCCTCGCGGGAGCGGACCTTTACGTCCGCCGCTCGAACGGGCGCCGCGAAGGAGTGCAACGCATGCTAAAAGCTTGTGTCCATCTGATATCGCTCGTTCCCTATCACCCGGGAGCATGGGGCGCCTTGGCCGGCGGTTTTATCGCATTGTGGGCACTATTCGCGGTCGCCTTGATCGTGTTCACCATCTATTGCTCGTGGCGCGTCGCGGAGAAATGCGGCTATCCGGGGGTATACAGCTTGCTAATGCTCATCCCGCTCGTGAACGTCATCGTGCAACTCGCTTGGGTCTTCTCCGAGTGGCCGATTGAGACCGAAGTGCGCCGCCTGCGCGGCACGCCCACCCAAAACACGTGATGTAGGGGGCGACTGGCAAGTCGCCCTTTAGCGAGCGATGTAGGGGGCGACTGGCAAGTCGCCCCTTAGCGAGTCGCCTTGACTTGCGCTTCCGTAACGGGCGAGGCGTGGTTGCCCCACGAGGTGCGGATATAGGTGATCACGGCGGCTATCTCAGCCGGGCTCAGCTTGCCCTTCCAGGCCGGCATGGCACCGTTGAACGATGCGCCGTTCACCGAGATCTGGCCCGTCAAGCCGTTCTCGACGGTCTTGATCACCTTTGCCGGATCTCCCGTCACCATCGGGTTGCCTGCGATCGGCGGAAACGCGCCCGGCAGACCCTGGCCCTTGGCCTGGTGGCAGCTTGCGCAGTTTTGGGCGAAGATTTGGTCTCCGCTCGGCATGGCCGCAGCGGCCGCCCCTCCTGCACCTGGACCCGGCGTGGCTGCCATGACGTTGACGACGGGTACGACGTTCGCAACTGCGTTCGCCGGAGCGCCATAGCCGACGACCGGCGTCTGGCCCACCGGGCTTGCCGCTTGCTCTGCGCCTATGACCTTAGCGGAATACCAAGTGATCGCGATGATCGCTCCGACCGTGAGGATGGTGAGCGGTATCGCGTACGGCCTGCGCGCGAGCGCTCGGCTCGGGTTCCGATCGAGCCAGGGCAGCAACAGCAATACCATCGTGAACAGGCCCGGCAGTATGACGGTCGGGACGAGTGAGAGATTTTGCGGGAACATGCGCAGTAACCCGTACAGGGCGTAGAAATACCACGCGGGCGCGGGGATGAACTGCGCGTTGTTCGGATCCGCTTTTGCAAGCAGCGGCGCGGGCATGACGATGGCGAGGACGACGACGATGACGACGATGACGAGCGCGGTCAGCGCCTCCATGAAGATCTGGTTGGGATAGAATCGGCCGAAGGTCTTCGCCGGTTCGTCGCTCGGCGGCCCAGCCGAGCCGTTATGCTTGAAGATGAAGAGATGCAGCCCCACGAGACCGAGTATCGCGACCGGAGTCGCCCAGACGTGCAAGCCGTAGAAGCGGCCGATCGTCAAGGTCCCGAGCGTGGATCCATCGCTGAGGAAGTGGTAGATGAATGGGCCGATGACCGGCACGCTCGCGGCGATGTTGATGGCCACCTGCGTCGCGAAGTACGCGTTGAGGTCCCACGGCAGCAGATAGCCCGTCAGGCCCATGGACAGCACGATGAAGAACAATAAGACGCCGACGACCCATTGGATCTCGCGCGGCTTTTTATACGCGCCGAAGAGCAGCACTTGCAGCAAGTGCATCGACATCAGCACGATCATCGCTGACGCGCCCCAATAGTGGAGACTGATCAAGAACGGGCCCCACACGACATGCCGGTAGATGAAGAGCGTCGATTCCCACGCGGTGATGCCGGACGGTGAGTAGTAGAACGTGAGGATGATGCCGGTGAGGATCTGGATCGCCAAGACGATGAGGGTCGCGCTGCCGAACACGTACCAATAACTGGCTCCGCCGGGAACGTCCTCGGTGAGGAAGTTCCTCGTCGCGGTGACGAGACCGGTCCGGCTTTCCAACCAATCGATCATTGCACCATCTCCTACCAGTAGGACACGCGGATGATGTTCGGCGTGTTCGCCGAGTACTTGACCCACTCGACCTCAGCCATGCCGCTCTGTTCGCGGAAGGGGAGCGGATCGAGCCCCCGCGGCGCCGGACCGATGAACTTCCCTTGCGCATTCTTCTTATGCTGACCGAACTTGGAAAATTCCGAACCGTGGCATGGGCACAAAAAACCGCCCAGACTGTCGTTCCAGTCGTACTTGCAGTTGAGATGGGGGCAGAGCGGGCTCCACATGACAAAGCCCAAGGCGCCCACTTCGAAGTCGAGCGCGCTTTGGGCTTGCGGTCCGAACAGATCGGGGCGCTCGCTGCGCAGCTTGTCCAAATCGTCTGGGCCGAGTTTCAAGCCCCAGACGTAGTACTCGTTATTGGTCTTATAATAGCCGTCGGTGACGAGCTTATTGAAAAAGATCTTTACGGGCTTGTCGAGCGTGCGCTCGAGCTCTGCGAACTGATCTTTATTGAGGGGGTCGAAGCCCTTGTTGGCGTCGACAAGCTCGGACTTCGGCACGAGCGAAGCCACGAGCGGCACGGCCAGGCCGAGGCCGACGATGGTGCCAGTGAAGATCGAAGCCCGCGCTAAGAACGCGCGCCGGCTGATGTCTTCGGGAGTCCCGGGATCCTGGTAGGCTTTTGCATGGTCTGCCAAGCAGCGTCACCTCCGCAGCGTCTCATGAACGGAGCGTCGTCGGATGCTCGGATGGAGGTTTGGTAGAGAGTCTCAGTCGGCCTTCGGACTGCCCTGGCAAAGCGGGGCAAATGTAGCAGTCAGCAGAGGCAGGCGCTCAAACCGGCGGCTTGGCACCAACGGATGCCGGTGATGCCGGCGGAATAATTGGGCAGCTGAGCGAGCGTGCTCGTGTCGTGGTTGTTGCCGTCCGAAAGCTTGTAGGCAGACCCCGCGCACACGAAATTTCCGGGGGTCGTATAGTGATAGCTTCCGCCGGCCGGGTCGTTCGGCACAGCCGATACATATGGATTGCCTGCGCCGCCGAAGAGATTGACGTCCACGGGCCCGCTGGTCGACGGATACTGGCCGCCGTTGTCAACCGCATATTCTTCCAGCGCAGTGGCGATCTGCTTGAGATTGCCTTCGCAGGCTGAAGACGCAGCTTCGGCGCGCGCGTGGAGGAAGTTCGGGATGAGAATGGCCGCAAGGATCGAGATGATCGCCACGGCGATCATCAATTCGATGAGCGTAAAACCGCGCGCCTGTGAGATTGATTGCCGAGCCATACAGGAGTGTTCGACAACCACCAAGGCAACCGTATCGCAAGGACGGCGCCTTGCGTGAGAAGCTTGTTAGACTTGCGTGTGAGGGATGTCACGCGACGCGAACGACGACGAGATCGGCGTTCCGGCGCGCAGCGTCTGGTAGACGACGCAATATCGCTCGGTGAGCTTTTTGAGCGTCGCGAGTTCTTCGGCACTAGCACGCGTGTCGAGGTCGAAGGCGAGTCTGATCTGCATGAATCCGACGGGTGCCTCGCGATCAACCCCGAGCGTACCGCGAAAATCGAGGTCGCCTTCTGCACGCACCTGGCCGCCGCTCACCTCGATCCCGGTGCCGGCCGCGACCGCGCGCAGGGTGACGCCGGCGCACGCCACCAGCGCTTGGAGCAGCATGTCGCCGGAGCACACGAGCGACCCATCGCCGCCCGTCGCCGGGTGCAATCCGGCCGCGACCAGCGCGCGTCCGGTTTCGACGTTGCAGCTGACACCCTCAGGATCGTCGATGCGGCCGCCGGCGCGCAGCGTGATGACGGCGCTTTTGGGATCGGTACGGTATCGGTCTTTGAGCGGCGCTTGGATGGAGCGCAGGTCGGACTTAGCCATAAGAAGTTAGGGTATCGACGAAATCCTGTCCGGGACCTCGCGATTCCACCACGATGATCGGACCACCGCGCCGGCGCCGACGAGTTCTGACTCGACGCGAGAGGCCGTTTCGATTTCCGGAATCTCTTCGAGCCTGCCCTGTGCGATACAGGCCTCGCAGACGACGTGGTCGTCGACGGGGAAGAGCTCCGCGCTCTTACGACCGCAAATGCCGCATTTATACATAGTTCTAACCCCCGGGGGTGGGGCTCCAGAACAACAGCGCTGACCTTACCTCTGCGAAACGGCTTTCCTTTAGAGCGTATGTTTGGTCTGAATTCGCTTGCCAAGGACTCTCCGGGCGAAGCACCAAGGCCACCGTATGCTCAAAGCAGCGCTGCTTTCGACCGCCGCTTTTGTTCTCGCGTGCTGCACGGCATGGCCCGCTGCCGCGAGCTCGAACAGCCTGTGCGCCTTCGTCGAGTACGTCGCAACCTACGGCGACACGTATGACGGCGTCACGACGGATGATGGCGACCATCTTGGCAGCTCCTTCGCGCTGCGTGGGGCGGCCTTGTCGGGCAGATTTGCCGCGCTCTACATGTTCTACCGGGATAAGACGGCGAGCCTGACCAACGCGACGACGCCCTCCGGTGGGGCCGGAACGACGCTGCAGTATCCCGCCGAGCAGATCGTGGTACCGATTTTTACAGCCGTCAACGCTCAGTCCGAATTCCGCCTTGAATATCGGCCCTCACGCCTGCCTTTCTATGCAGGGCTTGCATACTCGAACGCCTTCAACAACTACGGCTTTCCTCGCCTGACGGGCTTCGGAGTGGGAATCGAAGTCCAGCCCGATCCCCAAAAAAGGCTGAGTCCCTACGGTTCGTACTTCTTCTTTCCGAATCAGAGCGGCACGTATGCGCTCGCCGCGCCGACGAACCCAAAAAGCGGTTCGGCGCACTCGGCGTTTCGCGGCAACGAATTCCTCATCGGGGGCTCGGCGCGGGTCGGCAAGACTGGCCTTGACCTACGCTTCGGCTACTACCAGACGACGAACGTGCGACGGACCGGCACGTTCAACTTCGTCCGCGACGGTCCGTTCGTGGGCTTGGCTTACCGCCTCTAATCAGGTCCCCTTTTCAGCGCCGACGTAGTAGATGTACTTGAGGATCAGCGACGGTTGGGTCGCAAGCGAATTCGGATTTCCGTAGACGAGGTATGCCTCGCTGCGTCCGAACGAGCGATGGTACGCAAACGAGATATTCGATGCGTCGATGTACTGCGGCGGCGCGCCGAAATATGGAGCGGTGCCGATGATCCGCCGCACGCCCACGGACAACGAGGACGAAGCGCCGATCTCGTAGGCATAGCTCGCGCGCTCCAGCCACTGCGTGTACAGGGTTCCGTTATCGAGCCGATAGTCCGTGTCGTCGGCTTCGAACGTCATCGTCGCGAGCGGGCCTGCTTTGAGTGTTGTCGATCGCACGGTCGAATGGAGATATCCCGCACCGTAGCGACCGAAGTCGTGCGAAAATGTCGTCGGGGTATTGGTCTGCCCGAGATAGGTCAACGTGACCCCGTCTTGGGTGGTGTTGCCTGCCTCGCCATTGAGAAGTAGCCAGCTCCATCCAGCGGTTGCCGCAAGGGTGAGTTGTTGCTTCGTATCGATCGTCAGGTTGGAATAGTCATCCGCGTCGTTGACCTGCCCGAGGTGGTTGCGATAGCGCTGGTAGTCCTGGGATACGGTGATCTTGCGGATCGCGCCGTTGCCTGTGAGGTCGAATTCTTGATCGGCGTAGAACGAAGGCCCAATGGTGTCGTTAATGGGTACGAACGCATCGAGTGGATTGAATTGATCGCCGACCCAGCGGTACGCGGCGAAAATCCCCCCTTTCGGCGTGTACATGCCCGCTCCCAAATCCTGATAGTTGCCGGAAACCGGGTCGGTCACGTTGGTCCCGCGATCGATACCGCTGGTCGCATACGCGCTGAAGTTGTGCACGTCGCCCACGCGCACTTGTGCGAGCGAGAAATCGTCGGTTTCACCCGCCGCACTGACGTTCTCGTGGATGACGGTCCCCCCGACCCTGTGGTCGGGGGTGGACCAAAACGCGGATTCGGCGGAGTCAGCGCGGCCGTTACCGTTTGAGAAGAATCCCGCGAGGTTCACCGTCCGCTCGACGCCTTCAACCGCAAACCCCTCAGCCGGCGTCGGGATGTTGGGAGTGTACAGCCATGGGTAGATCGTGCAGTCGTTGCAGTTGAAATCGTTGTAGACGTTCGTGCCTTGCGTGAAAAATGGTCTCACCTCTTGGAACTGACGCTGGAATGCCGTCGGCGAGATGGTCTGTTGATCCAGCTCGACGTTCGAGTAGTCCGGATGCAAGGTCCCGAAGAGCGACGACGTGGGGGTGATGGGAAACGAGAAATCGGCCCCCATGCGCGAAGTGGATCCGCCGATGGTTCGAGAGGCCGCTTCGCCCAGTCCGTAGATCGCCAGCCTTGGTTTTGTCCGGGTGCTTGCCGAGACGAATCCCATGCCTTCCAGATCGCCCGTGTAGTACGATGAATCCGTGCTCGTCTGCCCGCTGGCGTGCGCCCACTCGAACAGGTTTTCGCTGACCTGCACGCGGCGATCGAACTGCAGCCGCCACGTCGACCGACCGTCGCTACGCATGACGTTGACGGGAATGCGCTCGGTGACGATATAGCCGTCGCTCGCGCGCTTGGCCACGGCTACCCACGCCGGTGAAAACGCGGAGTTCTCCGACGAGTACTCATAGCGCGTGCCGATCGGATTGGCAGCGAAGAAGTACTCAAATCCTTTGTCGCCGCCGGGCCAGAGGTAGACCCGGACGACATCGTCGGTGCCGAGGCCCACATCATTGGTGCGTTGGGTGGCCGTGATCGCCTCTTTTTGCTTTGCAACAAAAGCGACGTAGAGAAATTTTCTATCGGCCAGCATGTAGACGTCGGTCGGCTCGCCGGCAGGACGACCGAACGATAGATCCCAGCCCAGTTGGACGTGACTACCCTTTCGCCAGGCCGGATCGTCGAGCGTTCCATCGAGTTTAGGCGGATTGTCGACTTGGACGACGCTTATGGCGAAGCTTTGCGCCGCCGCGGCGGGGGCGGGCGCGCTCGACCCCCAAAGCGCCGGCACTGCAGCGGCAAGCGCAAGACACCAAGCACGCTTCGAGGTGTGCACCGGGAACGTTTAGCGCTTACACGCCTGCATCGCGCATGCGGACAAGATCCTCAAGCGTCGGTTTCAATCCGGCGGCCTGGACCTGGCGGATCCATGCTGGGGTCACGCCGTGGTCAGCCAATCGCACCAACTGTTCGGCAGTGGGCTGATAACCCAGCCCCCGAATGGCTGCGACGTATGCCGGAGTGATGCCACGATCGGCGACCTGCACGATGTCGTCGATGCTCAGGCTCGTGAGACCTTGGCGAAGCTGGTCCACCAGGGCCGGCGTGATATCCGCCACCGCAAGCTCGAGCTGCTCGCTCGGCGTCGGCCGCGCAATGCCTCGAGCAGCAAGAGACTGTGCGAACGCGCTGTCGGGGACAAACGTGAACGTTCCCCGGCCGGCTCCGCCCGCGGCGTGGCCGACGCATACAAACGCGCCTGCGGGGCGATGCAGGACGAAGTGCACGTCGCTTCCCTTCGCTTGCAGCGCCTTTTTGTCGAGGCCGCTCAATTGCGAGAGCGCGATCGCATCTTCCCACTCCCACGTGTGGTTCGGGGCGTACATTCCGAGCGTGAGCGCCAAGTTTCCGCTCGGCAGTCCTTGCAGCGACCAGTAGCGGACCGGATCGCCGAGCGCCCTGACCTGGGCCAGCGCGAGACCCGTTATGATAAGGACGACGATCAATCCCCACGGCCGCCGGGCGTTCCCCATCGTTACACGCCCGCCTCGGCAAGGCGTATGAGCTCGTCGACCGAAAGCCGGCGGTTTCCCGTCACGTGGCTCGTTTGGACCTTCACAAGAAAACTTGTCGTGATGCCGCATTCGGTCAAGCGGATCAAATCGCGGACGCTGATATCGCGATAGCCCGATTGCGCGAGCGCCGCGATGTAGCTCACCTGCACACCGGCGTTGCGCAAAGCCACGACGTCGTTGACGCTCGCGCTCGCATAGCCGTTCGCTTTCAGACCGGCGAGATACGCGGCGTCAACGCCAGCGTTGGCGAGGGCAACCAGATCCCGAGCCGGCATGGGCGTGAGACCCCGTGCGTGCAGCTCAGCGAGGAACTGCGGCGAGACTCCGGCATTGTGGATGGCGATCACGTCCTCCACTGAAAGATCGTGGAAGCCTGCGTCATGAAGCGCATCGAGAAAGGCGTCTCGCTCCGCCGCCGGATTGCGCATCTCCCGCACGACCGCCACCGTCATCGGTAGTCTGCTGCGCAGGGATACCGCGGAAATCGGGGCGCTGCTCAAATAGACGTGCGGTGTCACGAGCCAGCGGGTCTGAGCGTTGACGACGATCGGCACGTGGACTGCACTTGTTTCGATGCGGGTCGCCTGCTCGAGCATGACCCGCGCGTGGACGCCTGGCATCTTCTGCTCGACCTTCGCCACCACCAGATGCAGGCGTGGCGCAATTCGTGCGCTCGGGATCGGCGGAGGCAATGCGCTCGCCGAAGCGGGTGCGACGTAGGGCGAGACGATTTGCACCAAAGCGAAGGGGACTGCGCCGAAGACGATGACCGCGATGGCGAGCCGCGTGAAGGCGCCCACGCGCGTCGAACGGAGATGACGGCCATCGAGCAGACGCCTGACGCGCACCAACAACTGGCTCCTATTCTTCGCGAGCCCAGCAGTGGGCAACCACCGTCGATCGGCTTTGAGGAGCGCGATGTCGCACAGGCAGCGCGCGAAATCGGCGCGATCCGCTTGCAAGGACGCCGCCGCGTCGTCGCAGGCGATCTCCCGTTCCAAGTCGAGGACTTTCGCGATCGCGTACACGATCGGGTTGAAGCACAACACCGCGAGGGCTATCTGCTTGCCGAGATTCGCATAGTCGTCCCAGCGAGCGATGTGCGCGCACTCGTGGCGGATGATGCGCTCGGTGTCCGTCTTCGAAAATCGCAGGGCGACGTCGAGCGGCAGCGCGATCGCCGGCTCCGCAAAACCGATCACGCACGGCTCGGCGACGTCCGATGAGTAGCCCAGTGCGACCGGCCGGCGCGTCATCGTCTCGCATTCGGCTCGCTCCGCCGGCGAGAGAACTCGAAAAGCCAGCGTCTTCTTCACCTTGGAGAGCCGGATGTAGCCGAACCACAGCCGCGCGACACACAGATTCGCAGCGATGAGCCACAGCACGAGGAGCGCTGCATCGAAGCGACCCGACATCAATCCGGCGGACCACACGCCGAGCATTTCACGAATGCCCCGCTGCGGAGACTCGAGCGGCTTTCTCGTCGCGCGAAGGGGAGCGGCTGCGGTATCGCTCGCTTGCGCATCCGCGAACGTCACAGCGCCCGGCTCTTTGGCGGCGAACACCGGCGTCGAATCCGTAGCCTTTGGGAGCGTGAGATGCACTTCTGTGGGCGACCCGAGCTGGGCGAGCGCGAAATTGGCGAACGGCAGGAGCAGCGCGGCAGCGAGCGCCGCGCTCCACGTCGCGTAGCGTTGCGCCGCTGTGGAGCGTGAAACGGCCTTGGTCAGTCCCCAAACAGCCAACGCCAGCACGGCGGTCTGCCAGATCGAGTTGAGCAAAGCCCAGACAACATGATGGAGCGTCATCATGACCGCTTCTCCTGTGTGGCGAGACGGCGCAGCCGCTCGAGCTCGGCGTCCGTGAGTTGATCGTCTTCCAGAAGCCTGACCGTGAGCAGTGCAGCTGAATTGTCAAAAAAACGCGCCAGCAGATTCTTGACCGCCGCACGCGAGGCGTCCACCCGCTTCACGACGGGCGAATAGATGAAGGCGCGACCGGCGCTCGCGTGCTTCACGAAGCCCTTGTGTTCGAGGATGCGCAGCAGCGTCTGCACGGTGTTGAACGCAGGACGTCCACGTTCTGGCAGCGCGTCGCGCACTTGGGCGACGCTTGCCTCACCTTTGTTCCAAAGGATCTCCATGAGGCGTTGCTCCGCCTCGGTGAGCACCACGGAGCGTTTTCGCGGCATTCCGACCTCACCTAAGGTATTAGGTATAATGTGGTGCTAGTCTACCGCAACGCCCGACCGATTGTCAACACGGTGAGTCAGATGCTCCAACGCCACGTATCCCAAAAGGGCGTCCCCACGTGCGCCGGCCTGAAATTCCGCAGGTCGGTGTTCACGGCATAGTCGTAGCTCGCAAACCAAAGGGGTATGATGGGCACTTCGTCCGCAAGGATCCCGGCGATGCGGGCATAGGCCGCCTTGCGCACCGGGCGCGCGTTGTTCGCAAGCGCTTCTTCTTCTAACGCATCCAGGGCATGGTCGCAAAACCGGTAGACATTCTCTCCTTGCGGCGGCATCCAGCGGCACTCGAAGAGGATCGAGTCGTCGGGGTCGGCCCCGTTTGCAAAACCTTCGAGCACGACGTCGTAGTGCCCGGTCATCTCGATACCGCCGGCGGAGAGCGGAGCATACAGGATGTCGGACGGATACGACTTGATGTCGACATCGATGCCGGCTTGGTGCCACTGCTGCTGCATGAGCTCGCGTGCTTTCAGAGAGACGGAATCTCCGGCAACTCCAGCGAGGCCGAGACGCAGCGGCACTCCGTTCTTCATCCTCACGCCGCCGGGCGACATGCGCCAGCCCGCAGCGTCGAGCAACCGTCCGGCCGCAGCCGGATCGTAGGCATACTTGCGGACCGCGTCGTCGTGCGCCCATAAGAACGGCGGCTGGTCGGAGTCAGCCAGGACATCTGCCCCAGCAGCGACGTTGTCGATGATGCCTTGACGATCGGTGGCGTAGACCAGTGCCTGACGCACGCGTACGTCGGACAAGATCGGGCTCTGCGTGTTCAGCCCCAGATCCGCGTAGCGGGTGAAAGGCGACGACACGATCCTGACGCCGGCCGTGCCGCGCAGCGAGCGCGAGACGACGTGCGGCACCCGGAAGAAAAAATCGATTTCGTGGGTCTTCACGAGGGTGGCGAGGGTATTGTCGTTGGGCACGATCCGCACGTCGAGTTCCCGTAATTTGGGCGCGCCTCGCCAATAGTGCGGGTTGGACACCATCCGAATCTGACTATCAGATTCGTACGAGACCACGCGATATGGGCCCGTGCCTACGGGCATCGTATTGTAGGAAGCATGGGCTATCTTGCCGTCGCGCGGCAAGAGATGAGCGGGCAGCACGCAGTAGCCGTACGCCCCAGCCGGGCTGAGAAACATCGAAACGAAAGGCGCGTAGGCGCGGCGGAGGTGGACCAACACCTCGTGCCGTCCCAGCGTTCGCATCGAATCGATCAATTCGTATCCCGATCGGCTGGGTACCGGATTGTCTGGATTCATGATGGCGCGCAACGTGAAGATCACGTCACCGGCATCGAATGGCGCGCCGTCTTGCCACGTCACTCCATCGCGAAGGTGATAGGTGATCGTGCGTCCGTCCGCGCTGATACCGCCGTTCGCAAGCGTCGGAACAATGCTCGCGAGATCTGGGATCAAATTGCCGGCATCGTCCTCATCGACGAGATAACCGGCCCAGAACTTTGAAATATCGACGTCGATCTCTTGTTGGCCCAAAACCGGATTGAGATCGTCGGGCTCCTCGGCGATGCCCATCCGGAGAACGCCCGGAATCGTCCACGGGTTTGCACCTTGCGTCGCCGTGGTCTGCGTCGAGATCTTCGTACAGCCGAACGCCGCGCTTGCGATCGCAATGAATGCGACCAGGACGAGTGCGGCGCGCTTAATGGTAGAAGTACGGATCCAGGACGCTCACTTCGGTGACGCTGTCGATCGGCAGGCCGTTGCGTTGCCCAGCCTGACGGACGGCGTTCTCGTTCGGGCCGTCGTAGATGCAATACGTCTTCTTATGGTCTTTGGAGACGTACGAGTGCACCCAGGTGACCCCGAGGTCGCCGTTAGTCTTGACGACGTTGCCGCAGGTCTCAGCCCCCTGGTTGGTTGTCGGGATTTGGAGGCCGTCTTTGAACGACCGTTCGATGAGATAGCGTGGCATCGGTACCCTCCTAGAATGCCGGCGGAAGGTCCGACCTATTCGCCGCGAACGCCCTAGGGCTCTTTTGGAGTAAAGCGAACCTGAGCCGCTAAAATGGATGTTTTGGGCACGGGCAAGGGACCGTCGGCTCCCTCAGGCACCCTGGCGTTTCTTTTTTCCGACATCGAGGGCAGCTCTCGGCGCTGGGAAGCCCAGCGCGAAGCGATGGAGCGGGCCGTCGCGCGCCATGAGGAGTTGGTCAGATCCGCGATCGAGGCGCGCAACGGCTATATCTTCAAGACTGTGGGCGACGCGTTTTGCTGCACGTTTGCCAGCGCTGCCGACGCGTTGCGCGCCGCCTTCGCCATCCAGGAGACGCTGGAGGCAGAAGATTTCTCCGATGTGGGAGGCTTGCGCGTCAGGCTCGCGCTGCATGCAGGCGTTGCCCAAGAGCGTGACCGCGACTATTTCGGCCCAGCGGTCAATCGCGTGGCGCGGCTTGTCTCGATCGGTCACGGCGGCCAGGTCCTGCTATCGAACGCCGCTTACGAGCTCGTCAAGGACGATGCGCCGCCGCACGTGGTCTTCACCGATCTCGGCTCGCATCGGCTGAAGGACCTCGCGCAGCCGGAGCGCGTGTGGCAAGCCGCGACGGGTGAGAGCGGCCGAGACTTTCCGCCGTTGCGTTCCGTCGCGTCGTTTCCCAACAACCTCCCTTTGCAGGTGACGACGTTCCACGGCCGCGAGGACGACATGCGCGATATCAAGCGCCATGTCGCCGACCACCATCTGGTCACGATCTTCGGATCCGGTGGCGTGGGGAAAACGCGGCTCGCCGTACAGTCCGGCGCGGAACTGCTCGACCAGTTCGAGGACGGCGTCTGGATCGCGGACCTGGCTCCGATTAAGGAGGAGCAGTCTCTCATGGGCGTTGTGGCGCAGGCCCTGGGTGTCAATCAATCACAGGGACCGCTCGGCGACGAGGCGATCATCCGCTGGCTGGAACCCAAGCGGTTGCTGCTGATCTTCGACAACTGCGAACACCTCGTCGATCCGGTCGCAAGGCTCATCGACGCGATCAACCGTCGTTGTGCAAACGTCCGAGTGCTCGCGACCTCGCGCCAGGCGCTCGGCATGAGCGGTGAAAAAGTGTTCCGCCTGCCGTCGCTTGCATATCCAGCGGGCCTGGGTGGCCGTATTCCGGAGGAAGCGATGCGCTGCAGCGCGGTCGCGCTCTTCGTCGACCGAGCCATGCTCGCGGATCGCTCGTTCCGGCTAACGAGCGAGAATGCGCTCCTCGTGGCGGAGGTGTGCCGACGCCTGGACGGGATTCCTCTGGCCATCGAGCTTGCCGCAGCCCGCTTGCGGATGATGAGCTGCGCCGGTTTGGCTCGGCATTTGGACGAGCGTTTCAAGTTCCTCACCGGAGGCAACCGTTCGGCGCTGCCGCGCCAGCAGACGCTGGCGGCGTTGATCGACTGGAGCTACGACCTCTTGTCGCCGCCCGAGCGCAGCTTGTTCGATCGGCTCGCGGTTTTCGCCGGCCCGTTTTCGCTTGACGCCGCGGAGCATGTCTGCGCAGGTGATGGCATCGAGCCTCGGGATGTTTTGGATCTCTTGTGCTCGCTCACTGACAAGTCGCTGGTCGTCGCGGAGACCGAGGACGACGAAGAGCGATACCACCTCTTGGAGACGACTCGCGAGTACGCATGGCAGAAGCTACGAGCGCAGGGCGTGGCGGATCGCTTCGATACCGCATATGCGCGGTATTTCCTGAAGGTGGCGTCCGACCTTGAATCGCGATCGTCCGCCATGGAGCTCGGCGAGTGGCTGCGGCGCGTCGAACGCGAGCTCCGCCACTTTCGTGCCGTGTTGGAATGGTCGCTCGGCGAGGGTCACGACGTGGCGCTCGGTGCTTCTCTGGCCGCCGCCCTTGAGGCGTACTGGTGGCATGGCGGCGCTGAAGCCGAAGGCCGCTACTGGATCGAGGACGGCTTGACGAAGCTCGCTGTTTCAGAACATCCGGAGATCGCAGAAAGGCTTGACCGGGCGCAAGCGCTGCTCACATCCCGAATACTCTTCTCCTGAGTTCGACATTGGTTCCGGACAGGCCACAAACGAACGCGGCGCCGTTTTGGCGCCGCGTGTACTGCAATTGTGGCGTTGCTGTCGTTGTTACGGACCGAACCCGATGGCGGTTTCCTCGTTCGTGAGACCGCTCGTGATGGTGACCGCTGCTGTGCTTGATCCACTGAACGGCGGCGTGAATTCTTGGACTTCGGGGGTTCCGTCAGAATCCCAGAGGTTGCCGTGCTTGTCGAAGACGAGGTTTTCTGGAAAACCACCCGTGGGGATGACGAACTGCGGGGTCGACGTGTTGCTGAACGGTGGGACGAACTGGGCGATGCCGCTGCTACCGAAGAGCGAAGCATACATATTTCCGGCCGCATCGAAAGCTACGCCTTGACCGTTCTGTGAAAGCGGGATGACCGCAGCCGGCGTGCTCCCAGACGTGATCGGTGCCGTGTAGAACAAGACGTTGCTCGAGGCTTGACACGCCACGGCCATGTCGCCTGCCGCGTCGAACGCGATCTGCGCCGGGTCGTCGGTGCCCGTCGAAAGCGTAAAGGCCGGTACCGAGGCCGCCGAGATCGGCGCCGTTATCACGCTGAGCGTGTCGTTGAGGCGGTCAGAAAACCACAGGTTACCGTGAGTGTCGACCGCGTTATACGCATTGCCGGTCCCTGGAAGGGGAATGGTGAACTTCGGCGTGCTTGCCGCTCCGATAGGATGGCCAAATGCCGTGATATTTGATACGCCGGTTCCGTCAACGTCCTGATTGATGATGAACGTGGTGCCCGCGTTGTTGAACGTGACCCCACCTGGGAAACCGGGCGTGTAACCCGAGACCGTGACTGCAGGCGCTGAGGCATTGCTGAACGGCGGCGTATAGATCAGCAGTTGCGCGCCAGAACTTTGGAATTGCGTTACGTACAGTTTGTTGAAGTTGAGCGCCGGCGGCGGGGACGTCGACGTCGAACTGCTGCTGCAAGCCGTTAGAAAAACGACTAACAGCATGGCCCATCGAATATTCTTCATTTATTCCTCTCTCACACGAATGCAAACCTGACAAGCGTAGGTGGCTCCTAGCTTGCGGCGAGGCATAGCTTTGGTGACACGGGCTGCCCGTCCCTTGCCTGGGTCGCCTCCTGACCGAGTACCGTGACGTATGCCACTCCGCGGAAACGACGAGACAAGCCCTCTAGAATTCGCACAGATGTGCTGAAGCAGGACCCTGGTTCGGTGGCCGTTAGAGCAAGCGATCGTGCGGTCATTATCTGGCCTTAATGCTATAATCGAGCCTCGGAAGAGTCCCTTTCTTGCGACTCGTTAGCTGTTACATTTCTGAAAGGCGGTGGATCATGCGCAATCAGATCTGCTTATCGCTTGCCCTGCTCGCGGCTTTCGCTTTGTCGCTCGCAGGTTGTTCAAATGGAGGGAGCGTGGCCTCGAACGGGGCGCTCAGCAAACCTCCTCGACCGCAAGGCAACCTGATCTTGAGCGGCACGATTGACGGCACCGGACCCCGGTTGCTTGCTCTGGTGCGACGCTTGCCGAGCGGAAGCAAACGCCACACCCAGGCGGCTTTCACCTTCAAGAACATCCTCGTGCAAGGGACTCTCTATCCCGGGGATGCGGGCGACAACATCGTGGTCAATTCCACGACGATCCCAGTGCCGACCAACGGCATCTACAGCGCTAGCGTCTCGTTCTCGAACGTCCCGGTGCACAACAACGAGTGGGGGCTGCTGCAGTTCATCGGCGTCGCCTCCGATGGCAGCCAGATCGCGCTCGGCGAACTAGCGGGCATCATCAATGTCACGGCGTCACCGACCAATAGCTCGACGTTGACGGAAGCGACCACGCAAACGTTCCAAGTCTTCAGCATGCTCGCGCTCAACGGCGAGATCGGCACGAATGACTTGGACAGCAGCGCGACGCTCGCGACGACCATCGCATCGGATATCACCGCAACGGGGATCACCCCGGATCCCGCGACGCACCTTTTCGATGCGAACGAAATGCTCACGCTCAACAACGACATCGCGCCGAAATTCGAGCGCAACGCGACCGTCACCGCAAGCCCCTCCGTGTCCGGCTCCTTCATCTTCCTGCGCGACTACACGAATGCGAGCGAGCTCGACCTTGTCAGCAACCTCGCGAATTTCTTCCAGACCTTTACGTTCAGCGTGCAACCACCCGTCGTCGGCGGCGTGCTGGGTGGCGGCCCGGGCTCCGCACAATCGTGCGGCTATTTCTTGGCGGTTGCTCCGCTGCACTCGCCCGAAACAAATCCACCGCCCGTGCCGAGCCTGGTCACCGCCTGCGTGATCGCAGGTTCCGGTTCGACCACCCTGCGCAACGTGTACGGCGGACGCGTGCTCATCGGAGCGACCAACAATCCATACAACTCGTTCCTCCCGCCGACACCTCCGTTCAACGGCGGCTTCTTGGCATTCGCCGGCCATGCGCCGGGGACGTACACCGCGACCGTGACGACCGCAGCCACCCAGTCCACCATCAAGGTGACCGATTTGCCGGGATTCGCCTTCGGGGCGACGTTCTTCGCTTCACAACTGCCTGGCGCGGGCGCGTTCTTCTTACAGCCCGGGTTCGGCAACGCTCCGCTTTCGGCGACGCAGTTCAGCGCGCCGACGACGTCCATGTGGTATCGCATCGCAGTCCCCACTCCGTACAGCAGCACATCGAACTCGCTCATCGTGGACACCTTCGATCCGTGGGATATCGCCTCGACCAAGCTGCAGATCTGCGGGGGGATCAACTGCTACGCCCTTGGCGCAACGCAACCGCTCGCGATCGCGCGGCCTTTTGCCGATGCCGGTACGAAGCTGACGTTCTTCAATTGGAAAGTGGGCGGCACCGCGACGAAGATCACGCAGGGCACGGGTGCCTACAACATCACCATCAGCGGCGCAGGCACGGCGACGCTTACGACCACCACTGCCAGCGTGCTCACCCCTCGCGAGTCGATCGAGATCCTTGGTACGCTGCCATTTCCAAGCACGTTCACCGTTTCGGCCAAGGATGCGGCAAGCAATTCCTACAGCAATTCCGCTCCGGTGAGCAATCCGTCTGAGGTGTCTCTCACAATGGATTCGGTCGGCAATATCGTGACCACGACGTCCATCACGATCTCCTTCACAACGATTTCTGCGGGCACCGTCACCATCCAAGAAATCGCAAACCTATAACGGATGAAGTAGCGACAGCAGCCTCGAACCGAGCGGCGGTGCGAGCTTCGTACGGACGAATCGTCTTCGGCGTTTCGGCGCTGTTGTTCGGCGTCATCGGATTGCTGTGGCACGACGCCGACACGTGGCAAAATCTCCCCATCTGGCGCTTGCCTTTTGCCACGATTTTCGCCGGGTGTCTCGCGGTCGCGCAAATCGCCGCTGGAATCGGGATGCTATTTCCGAGAACTGCCCGTTTGGCGTCGATCGTTCTTGGCGTCGTGTACGGGCTTTTCTCGCTGGCGTGCATCCCTGGAATCATCGCCGCGCCGAGGGTTTACGCGCAATACGGGGGCTTCTTCGAATGGTTCTCGCTCGTGTGCGGTGCGATCGCCGTGTACGCGGCTACGGAAACGGATGCAGCCCGATCGGCCACGCTCGGCCGAGTGGCGCGGCTCGGGCTTGGGCTCTGCGCCGTTTCTTTCACGCTAGCTCAGATCGTCTATCTCCGCTTCACGGCGAGCTTGGTGCCAACGTGGATCCCGCCCAATCAGATGTTTTGGACGATACTCACGACGATCGCGTTCGCACTCGCGGCCGTCGCCATTCTCATCAATCGCCAGGCGCGACTTGCGATGCGTCTCATGACCCTGATGCTGGCGCTCTTTGGCATATTGGTCTGGATCCCGGCCCTCATTGCTCATCCACACGAGCATGGGAATTGGTCTGAGTTCGCCTTGAATTTTCTGATCACAGGAGCAGCTTGGCTCGTATCAGACGTGATCGGTCGTTAGCGGTCTTAGCGCTACACCTTGAGAGCTTCTTCGACCGCCTGATCCTCTGACCACGCCGCGCCTTCGGCTGCAAGCTTTTCGATCTCAACGTCGCTGAGCTGCTCGCGCAGCGCGCTCAGCAGCTGTTCGTAGCTCCACTGCTCGGTCGACTCGCGGGTTCTGCCCAGCTCGTCCAACTTCGCATCGACCCACCCGAGCAGCCGGGCAGCGGTTTGGGGATTGCCCCGCAGCGCCAGGATCAGGGCAAAATGCTGGACCGCCCATGCGGTGATGGCGGGAAATTGGGAGCGACGGGCAAGACGCACCGCTTTGCGGACAGAGTTCGCCGCGCCGTCAAGATCACCCAAAGCGATCTGATACGCGGTGCCGTTCGTGTGGCGTATGGCGAGTGTGACCGCGTCGACGCGCTGCTGCGAAGCCATCGCTATCGCTTGACTTGCCATCCGCCACGCCTCTTGCGGCTTGCCATCGGCAAATTCGACCTCTGCAAGATTGTCGGCCACGATGCTTGCGCCAAGCTCGTCGCCGATCGCCCGAAAGCCAGCAAGGGCCTTATGTTTGGAAGCGCGTCCCTGCGCGAAGTCCCCAAGGTTGTACGCGATCGCACCTTGGAGATCGAACGCGGCAGCGATGCCCCAACGATCGCCACATGCTTGCAGCTCGCCGAGGGCTCGCGCATTTTCTTTCTTCGCCGCTTCCAGCTCGCCCATTTGAAACAAGCCCTGAGTGACCGAGTGATGTGCTCGGGCCACACCCGCAACGTCACCGATGCTTTCGAAGAGCTCCGCGGCCTTTTGCGCCAGCTCGTAGGTCCTGTGCCCCGAGCTGGTCCAGGATTGCCCGAGCAGCATCCACGCTACGACACCAGGGTGCTCACGAGCATCTACTTGCGCTCGCGCGCTCTCGACCCAGTAGTTTCCCTCCGATGACAGCCCTCCCCGAAACCAAAACTGGGCCAATCCTGCGACGATCTCGGCGCCGAGGATCGGGGCGTGGTGTTGCGTCAGGGCCCACTCCAAGGCCGCGCGGCTGTTGTCCAATTCCGATTCGACATCGGCCAGCCACGCCGCGGTCGACCCTTGACCAAAGCTCTTGGCGAAAGCCTTAGCTCGATCGCGAAAATGCTCAGCGTGGCGACGGTGAATAGATTCCCGCTCGTTCGTGACGGCGAGCTTCTCGAGCGCATACGCACGCGTTGATTCAAGCAGCCGGTATCGGGCTTTGGACTTCGTCGTATCTGCAGATACTAGGGACTTATCCGCCAACGATGAGACCACGTCGAGTATCTCGATCTCATCCGCAGGCTCGTCGCCGCACACCGCGACCACAGCGTCGATGCCGAACCCTCCGGCAAAAACCCCCATCCGATTGAAGAGCCTCTGCTCGTGCGGCGAGAGCAGATTGTAGCTCCAATCGATGAGCGCACCTAAGGTCTTCTGCCGGGGCAGCGCAGTACGGCTGCCGCCCGTGAGGATCTTGAATCGCTCGTTCAAGCGCTGGGCGAGGTTTGGAATCGACAGCACCTTGACGCGCGCCGCGGCGAGCTCGATGGCGAACGGGATGCCATCGAGGTGCCGGCAAATGTCAGCGATGATCGCCGCGTTGTCGTCGGTGATGACGAACTGCGTTCCAGCCATGGCAGCGCGGTCGACAAACACCGCGATCGCCCCGTAGCGCATCGCCTCCTCGGCGCGCAGCGCCGATCCGATCTGGGGCGTCGCAAGTGACGGCAGCCGATGGGCCGTTTCCCCGGCGATGTTCAAGGGTTGGCGCGAGGTGGCCAACATTCGCACGTCCGGACAGCTCCGATGGATCGCATCGGCTAGCGTGGCAGCAGCGACGAGCAGATGTTCGCAATTGTCGAGGATGAGGAGCGCGTGTTTGCTCTTTAGCCAGGTGGTGATCGAATCGATCACTGAGCGCCCTCCCGCTTGGCGCAAGCCCAATGCACTCGCCGCGACGCTCGGGACGAGCTCGGGATCGGAGATCGGCGCTAGGTCCACAAACCAGACGCCGTCCGCAAAGCGATCGACGAGATCCGCCCCTGCCTGCAACGCGACCCGCGTCTTCCCGACACCGCCCGCGCCTGTGATCGTGAGCAAGCGGTGCGTTTCGATAAATGTCTTCACCTCGTCGATATCTTGCTCGCGCCCGATGAGGGCCGTCAGTTGCAGCGGCAAGTTGTTGGGATGCTCGTCGAGAGAATTGAGGGGCGAGAACTTGGATCGCAAACCGGGGGCTTCGAGCTGCCAGACGTGTTCTGGCTCTGCGAGGTCTTTGAGCCGTCTTAAACCCAGATCGAGCAGGACAACACCGTCGGGAAGATTGGTGCCAACCAACTTCTGCACGATGCTGGACAGCAGCACTTGCCCGCCGTGGCCGATCGACATCAGACGTCCGGTGCGGTTTACCGCGGGTCCGGAGTAATCGTTGTCGCGCTCGTGTGCGGAACCGCAATGGATAGCCATGCGGACCTGCAGACCGTCTACCTCGGAGAAGTCTACGGTTCCAAGCGCGCGTTGGCACTCGACGGCTGCTGCGAGAGCGTCATCGGCCCGTGCAAATGCAGCGCAAAACGCGTCACCGACCGTCTTGAAAATGAAACCGTCGTGCTTCTCGATGATCGACCGTAGCAGCTCGTCGTGGCGTTTGACCGCGACCGCCATAGCGTCTCGGTGCTGTTCCCAGCGCTGCGTGCTGCCTTCGATGTCCGTAAAGAGAAACGTGACCGTGCCAGTAGGTAAAGGCACGGGTCTTTGAGGCCTCTTCTGAGCCTCGCTTGCGCCCGGCATTGCCAACCAAGATTCAAAGCCTGAGGGATCTAACCCCGCGCGCATGTGGCGACCTCATGCGTCGTCATTGCACGACCACGGAGCCTTCGCCATGGCTGGCGAAGTCGAAGGCACAGATCTGGAGGGGTGACAGAGCGGTTGAATGTGGCGGTCTTGAAAACCGTTAGGGATGCAAGTCCCTCGTGAGTTCGAATCTCACCCCCTCCGCCAGTATTGCGACGTGGCACGCCTCCATCTGATCGTCCGGGGTCGCGTGCAGGGCGTCTTCTTCCGCGCCAGCGCGCAGGAAGAAGCACAGAGGCTTGGACTCGTCGGCTGCGTCCGCAACCGCTTCGACGGATCGGTCGAGATCATCGCCGAGGGAGATCCATCGCCGCTTGCGAGTCTGCGATCGTGGGCCAGCCGCGGGCCTGACGGCGCGGCGGTGGAGTACGTGGACGAAATCGCCGAGGCACCGACCGGAGAATTCCGGCGCTTCAGCGTGAGTGGTTGAGGCGCGCCAACCGCCCGTAGTCTTCGGGGGTGTCGATGTCGGCGAAGGCGTCCGGGTGGCTTGCGGCCACAAATTCCAAACGGCTGGCATGCCGCCTCGCATAACTCTTGGCTCCAGCATCGCCGCGTAACTTTTGGAGTTGTGCGAAGTCCGGCTTCGGGAAAAGCGCCGGAGATCCCCAAGTGCCGTTCGCGCGCAGCGCGACGATGCTCGCGCGGCGGTCGGCATGCCGTGCGATGAGTGCGTCGAGATCCTCTGCGGTCACAAAAGGCTGGTCGGCGATACTGAAGATGCACGCGTCATCGTCTTCGTGTTGCGCGAGGCCCGATCGCAGCGATCCCGCAAGACCATTTTCCCAATCATCGTTGACGACGACGGCGCAGCGACGCGGATCGACCGCCAGCAGGATGCGTTCGGCGTACGCGCCCAAAACGAGCGTGCACGTCAGCGCCAGCGAACGTGCGGCTGCGTCGACAGCGCGCTGGAGGAGCGGCGATCCGTCGATCGGCAGCAATAATTTCGATCCCCTGCTCCCGAACCGGCGACCTGCGCCTGCAGCGAGAATCACGCATCCGACGCGCGGCGCCGCTCTCATCGTCATCGATCGCCTTTGAGCACGGCGAGCATCGCGTCGTGGATTTTGCCGTTCGAAGCCACGATCTCGCCGGCGTCCAGCCGTGCCGGGCCGCCGCCATAGTCGCTCGTCTTGCCGCCGGCTTCGGTCACGATCAGCGCTCCCGCCGCGATATCCCAAGCGTGCAGACTTGGTTCCCAAAAACCGTCGAACCGCCCGGCAGCGACATAACAGAGGTCCAGGGCGGCTGAGCCGTCGCGACGCAACGCTTGCGCTGCATTCATGAAATCTGCGAATGCTTTGAGGTTGCCGATGGGGTCGTCGACGCGATGCGCGGGAAAGCCCGTCGCAAGCAGCGCATCGCAGAGGTCATCTTGATCCGAAACGTGCAGCTCCGTGCCGTTGCACCGCGCGCCTCCGCCTCGCAGAGCGATGTACTCCTCATCGGCCATCGGATCGTAAACGACCCCGCTTTGGACCTCCCCATCACTTTCGATGGCGATCGACACGGAGAAGCAGCGGTACCCGTGAGCGTAATTCGTCGTTCCGTCGAGCGGGTCCACGATCCAACGATGCGTCGCGTCGCGTCCGCTCGTGCCCGTCTCCTCGCCCAGCACGACGTCGTCCGGGAAGCGGCGTGCGATGAGCGACCGGATCAGCGCTTCGCTTTGCGTGTCCGCCTCAGTCACGAGATTCGAGCGCACGTCTTTCGAGCGGACGCCGATGTGCGTTCCTAGCTTGCCGCGTAAGAGCGCTCCGGCTTGCCGGGCAGCGCCTCGCGCGAGCTCAAATCGTTCGTCGTTCAAGCGACTCGTCACTTGGGGGCTCCGGCAGGGTCTTTAGAGTCGAAGAGGCGCGCGAGACTGGGCAATCCTTCAGCGTATGTCGGATGGATGTGCACGCACGCATCCAGACGCTGCCAGGTCGAACCCGATTCCATGTGCGCTAAGATGACGTGCACGAGCTCGCCCGCCTCGTATCCGACCAAGGTCGCGCCGATAATCCGATCCTTTTCGTCCACGAGCAAGCGATAAAAGCCGTTCTCTTCGTTCCATTCGATCGCTCGAGACACGCGGTCTAATCCGAGCGTCACGGCGCGCGCGTTGATCCCGCGTTTTTGTGCCGATTCGGCATCGAGGCCGACACGGGCGACCTGCGGTTCCGTGAAAGTCGTGTAAGCGAGCACGCGATCGTCTCGCGTGCGTTGGCCGCCGGCGAGGATCGCCTTGAGCCGGCGGAAATCTTCCCACGATACGTGCGTGAATTGCGGTTGCCCGGCCACGTCGCCGATCGCGTAGACGCCTTTGCACGTCGTTTGGAGATGTTCGTCCACGCGCACGTAGCCCCGCTTGTCGAGTTCGATCCCGCTCGCGGCCACGTCAAGTTGCTGCGTATTCGGCGTCCTTCCCGTCGCTACGAGCAGCGCGTCGCCCGTGAGATGTTCACCGTTGTCCAGGACCAATTCGAATTCGCCGGCATGCTTTACCGAAGCGACCATGCGCCCCAGATGCAAGGCCAAAGCATCGCGCGCGAGGCTCTTCTGAAGCGCTTCGCTCGCATCGGGTTCTTCGCGCGAAAGAACCCGCGGGTTGCCGTCGACGATGTGGACCTCGCTCCCCAGCCGCGCCATGCCTTGGCCGAGCTCGAGTCCGATATAGCCTGCGCCGAGGACGAGCAACCGTCGCGGCAGCTCTCGCAGCTCGAAGATGTTCGCGTTCGTGAGAAACGGCGTTCCCGCTAGTCCGGGGATGTCGGGAACGTGCGCGCTCGTGCCGGTGTCGATGACGATGATGGGCGCTTGCGCCGTCGTCTCGCCTCCTCGGACGGTCTTATCGCCGACGAACACCGCTGTTTCTCGCACGATGCGAACTGATGAAGCCTCGAGCCCTTTCTCAATGGAACGTTCGAACCGGTCGCGGATCGATCGGACGCGATCCATGACCGCGGGAAAATCCACGCTCACGACGGCGCTCACACCCAGTGGGGTCATGCGGCGCGCTCGCCCCGCATTGTGCGCCGCTGCGAGGAGCGCTTTCGACGGCGTGCAGCCGTAATTGATGCACGAACCACCGAAGCGACCGCGCTCGAAGAGCATCACCTTCTTGCCTTGCGCTGCGAGGTCGAGCGCCAGCGGCACGCCCCCCTGGCCGCTGCCGATGATAATCGCGTCGAGTGTTTCCATCGGTTCTCCGTTTGCCGCGAATGAATTCGCGGCGGCTACATGATGACGCGCAGCACGTCCTCAAGCTGGGTGACGATTGCGGTCGGGGCGGGCACGTTCGTCGGGTACTTCTTGCCCTCCCAGTCGAACCAGATGGCGCGCATGCCTGCACCGAGCGCACCAAGGACGTCGTTGTACGGGTCGTCACCGATATACCAGATGTTTTCGGGCGGTGCTTCCAAGCACTCGCGCAGCGCGTCAAAAGCTTGAACGCTGGGCTTGCGCACGCCAAGATCGTCGCTCACGAGGACCGGCGCTGCGAATCCGACGAGATCCGCTTTGCACTGCTGCAGCGGATTCCACCCGTTTGTGAGGATCGCATGGGGGATCCCCACGCGGTCGAGCGCGCGCAACAGCTCCGCCGCTCCCGGTAGCGCTTCGACGTGCTGCGGCGTTCGCTCGATCGTCAGTCGCTTGAAAGCCACGAATGCTTCCGCAGACGCCGGGCCTTCCAACATAGCTTCGAACGCAGCGTCAAACGCCTGCGCGAGGGTGCATGCGCCGGAGCGATATTGCGCGATCTGCGCGTCGGCGATCTCCGCGGCGCGGCGTTCGTCGAAAGCGCGCCCCCTCGACGCGGCGATCTGCTGCAACAATTCGATCAAGGTCGTTCGTTCGAGCGCGTGATCCACGCCGAGCGTATGGTCGAAATCAAATCCGACTGCAAGACGTCTCACGCGTCCTGGCTTTCCCGCAGCATGTGTCGCTTTCCGCGCTGTCGAACCTTGCAAGATGCCGCAAACATCTGCAGCCATTCCCACCTACGTGCTGCCGGGGCCCAAAGGCAAGGCCGTCGTCGAGCGCGAGACCGCGCGCCTCACGACCGGAACGAAGACCGCACCGGTCGTCGTCAAATCGGCGAAAGGCTTGCTTGTTGAGGACGTGGACGGGAATGTCTTTTTAGACTTCACGAACGGCATGGTCGCCGCCACCGGCCACGCCCACCCCAAGGTGGCCACAGCCATCGCCGAACAAGCCGAACGCTGGCTCTTCATCAATAGTCCAGACTTCTATTCGCCGCTTCAAGCCGAGGTAGCCGAGCGTCTCGCAAAGCTCGTGCCCGGGATCGCGGGCAAGAAAGTGTTCCTATGCAACAGCGGGACCGAGGCGAACGAAGCCGCCCTCAAAGCCACGCGCTGGAACAAGCCGACGCGCAAGCGCCTCATAGGATTTTTGGGAGCTTTCCACGGCCGCACGATGGGCGCGAATGCGCTCACGGCGAGCAAGATCGCGCAGCGCGCACGCTTCACTTCGAACATCCCAGACGTCCATCACGTGCCCTACGCGACCTGCTATCGTTGTCCGTACAAGATGTCGTACCCGAGCTGCGACATCTGGTGCGCGCGCATCTTGGAGGAAGTCTATTTCAAACAGCTCATCCCGCCCGATGAGGTGTCCGCCATCTTCGTGGAACCGATCCAAGGCGAGGGCGGCTACATCGTGCCGCCGCCTGAGTTCATCCACATCATCCGCGACATCGCTGAGCGCCACGGTATCGCGTACGTGGACGACGAAGTGCAAGCGGGGATCGGCAAGACCGGCAAGATGCTCGCCATCGAACACTTCGGCGTCAGCGGCAATTGCACGTCGGTCGGTAAAGCCGTGGGATCAGGCGTCGCCGTCGCCGCCCAAATCCTCGACGCGGACCTCGACTTCGGACAAAGCGGCGCCCACTCGAACACTTTCGGCGGCAATGGCATCGGATTGGCCGCCGTCAAGGCCACGCTCGACGTCATGGAAGAAGAAAAACTCGTCGAGCGCGCGCGCGAACTCGGGGAGTACTTCATCGCAAAACTGCGGGAGCTTGCGGAGCGCCATCCCGCCATCGGCGACGTGCGTGGCAAAGGTTTGATGCTCGCCATCGATTTCGTCACCGACCGCGCCAGCCGCAACCACAACACCGAGCTGCGCGACCGGGTTTTGGGGCGCTGTTTCGTGCACGGCCTCATGCTCTTGCCCGCCGGGTTCTCGGCGATCCGCTTCACGCCGGCGCTCGTGGTCGATCGCGAGCAGATCGACCATGCGGTCGCGGTCCTCGATCGGTCGATCCGCGAGGCGTAAGGCGGACCTAAAGGTCCGCCGCTACACGGAGCTAGGAGAACGACGTGGTGCAACTGCAGGAAGATTTCGCGAGCGAGCTGGTCGGACGCCCGGTCGAGCTGCTCACCGGCACGCAGCGTTCTCGGATCGGAAAAGTTCACGACATCGCGGTCGCAGCCTCTGAGAGTTTCCCGCCCGTCGTCGGCCTGTACGTCAAAAGCACGGACGGGATCATCCGCTATGCGCCGTTTCAAAGCGTGCTCTCGATCGACGATCGCGAAGTGACTCTTGGAAGCCCCCCGGTGGAAGGGACCGCCGCGCCCGTCGCCATCGACGAGCTGCTCTTGCAAAAGGAACTGCTCGATAAACAGATCGTCGACGTGGATGGCCACAAAGTCGTCCGTGTCAACGACGTCAAGCTCGCGCCGGCCGGCGACCACTTGCGCCTCATCGCTGCCGACGTCGGCCTCCCGGGTTTGATGCGCCGCCTCGGGCTCCACGCGCTCGGCGATCGCCTCTTCGGCCGGATGCCCGCAGGCGCCGTGGGGCCTTCCCTCATCTCCTGGGATGCGGTGCAGCCGCTCCATCTGGAAGCGCCTGGCGACGCGCTGCGCCTGCGCGTGCCGCAGAACAAGATCGATCGCATTCACCCGGCGGATCTGGCCGCCATTATCGAAGAGCTCGCCGCGAACGAGCAAGCGTCGCTCATCGGTTCGCTCGACGAAGAGACGGCAGCCGACGCGCTCGAGCAGCTGCCGGTGGACACGCAGCTTTCTATCTTGGAGGATCTCAATCCGGATCAAGCGGCCGACATCATCGAGAACATGACGCCGGACGATGCGGCCGATCTGCTCGGCGAGATCGACACGGACAAGCAGCAAGAGATCCTGGGCCGGATGGAGCCGGAAGAAGCCAAAGACGTGCGCGAGCTGCTCGCGCATCCCGATGTCACCGCCGGCGGCCTCATGACCACGGAATTCCTCTCGGTGCCGCCAGGTCTGAGCGTGGCTGAAACGCTCGAACACATCCGCGCAGCGGCCGAAGATGCCGAACTCGTCTACTACATCTACGTGCTCGACCCGCAGTCGAACATCGACGGGGTCGTTTCGCTGCGGGAGCTCATCATGGCGGGCCCGGATGCATCCATCAAGGACATCGCCCATGACGACGTGGTGACCGTCGAGCTGACGACTTCGCGGGATGAAGTGGCGACCACGATCGCCCGATACGACTTCGTGGCCGTACCGGTTGTCGATGCCGAAGGCCGCATGCGCGGCATCGTCACGGTGGACGATGTGATCGACGTGCTGCTTCCCGAGAAGCTGCGCAAGATGCTGCCCCGGGTCGGCAAGTCGCGAGCCAAGCACCGCGCGCCCAAAGCTTAGGGGAAGAACTGCTGGACGGTCGAGACGATCGTCAGTCCTCCGACGATGATGACCGTGCCCCACGCGATGATGTTAAAAAACGGTGAGTTGGTATAGTCGCCCATGAGCCGCCGGTTGTTGATGAGCAAAAGCATGAGGACCAGCACCGCGGGCAACAGCGCACCGTTGAGCACCTGCGAGTAGAAGATAATCTTGAGCAGGGGCGCGTTTGGGAGCAAGACGACAACGCTGCCGAAGACGATGAGCGCCGCATAGAAGCCGTAGAAAAACGGTGCGTCGCGAAAGCGCTTGTCGACGCCGGACTCAAACCCGAACGCTTCGCTCACATAATACGCCGTCGACAAGGGCAAGATCGACGCGGTGAAGACGGCCGCGTTGAGCAGGCCGACGGCGAAAAGAATCGATGCATACTTGCTCGCCAGCGGCGCGAGCGCCGCGGCCAGCTGACCGACGTCGCTGACCACGATCTGCCCGTGCGGTCCCGCGTATTCGTTATGGACGTAGATCGTCGCCGCGGTGGCCACGATGATGAAGAACGCGATGACGTCGGTGAAGATGGCGCCGGTGATCACGTCGACGCGGGAATACCCATAGTCCTGGATCTTCACGCCTTTCTCGACGATGGCTGACTGGATGTAGAACTGCATCCAGGGTGAGATCGTCGTGCCGATGACCCCGATGGCCATGAGGACGTATGCTTTGGTCGGGGAGAAATGCGGGATAACGAGCTGGCGCAAGACCTCGTGCCAGTCCGGCGCGACGATGAAGCCGCTGATCACGTAGGAGATGTACACGAAACAGAACAGGAAGAAGATCTTCTCGACGACCCGATAATTCCCGCGGGTCACGAGGACGAAGACGAAGATCGCGGCGGCCGGTACGAGCACGTACTTGGAAAGCCACGGCACCGATACTTGGAAGATCGGTGCGACGGTGGCGATCCCCGCGAATTCAGTCGTCGTGTTGGCGAGATCACCGAATACGAAGATGAGCAGCACCCAAAAAGTGATCGTGACGCCAAAATTCTCGCGGATGAGATCGGCCAACCCCTTGCCGGTGACGGCGCCCATGCGCGCGCACATCTCTTGCACTACGATGAGCGCCACCGTGACCGGGATGAGCAGCCATAAGAGCGAGTAACCGAATTGCGCGCCTGCAAGGCCGTACGTCGTGATGCCGCCGACGTCGTTGTCGGCGTTGGCCGTGATGATGCCCGGTCCGATGACGGATAAGAACATGAGCACGGAACGCCACAGACTCGGCCGTGTCGCCGCGTATCGCTCGGTGGTCGCCTTTATCGTCGTCATAAAAATACGATGACCGTCGGGCCTTTTCGCGCTCAACGGTCATGAAATCGCGGCTCGACGGTCTCGCCTCACCTCATGCGTTGAGTTTTGGCACGACACGCCATAAAGTCTGGGCTTAGCCGTCTTAGATACCGCCTTACTTCGGCGATGCCTGGTCACCCATTGGGGTCTCTCGACCTTTCCGGGTAGCGGCTTTTCTGCGTGTCGACGCCTCACCTAACGAGGTCGCT
>JAJPHJ010000139.1 GCA_021325335.1 Pseudomonadota bacterium
CACATCAAGCTCGGCCGCGACGATTTGACGCGCTTCAACACGCGCTTGAACAACATGATGTACGAGGTGCCCGATTTCAGCCAAGTCGATGTCCAGCCGGGCAGCCGCTTGGACGGCGTGATGGCCGATCTCGCGCACATGGCGAAAGACATCAACATCGTCGAGGATAAGGCCGACGCGCTCATGCTCAATTCGCCCGGCATGCTCAAAGACGACGTCAGCGTGCTCAACGAGATGAACGCGCCGCTGCACCGCAAGGCCATGACGGCGACCGACCTCGAACTTTTGCCCTACTACCCGGATCTGCTGAAGCAGATGAACCAGTCGCAGAGCGATCTCATCTCGGGCGTCAACACCTCGCGAGGTGCGGTGGCGCTCGCCTGGCAGGCCATCCCCTTGCTCGACGATTACTTCAGAGAACTCGACCGGGCGCAGCTCGACTTCGGCGGCGATCTCTCTCCGCGCACCGCGCAAGACCTCAAGCCGCTCGCGGTCAAAGCTGAAACGGCGCTCGACGGCGCCGCGGCCTCTGCTGAGATCGCGCAGTCGGCATACTTCAACGCGCAAGCCCGTCAGCTCATCAGTTCCGTGACCATGCTCGGCGTGGGCGTCTCGCAGCCGCGCTACGAAACGCTCGCACACGTCATCTCCTATCGCCTCGGCATCGATCCGCCCACCTATGAGGAGAGCGTCCGTCTGGGTCTTTCCGCCGGCGACCTGACCGCGGCCACGTGGCTTGCGGCCGAGGAGAAAGTTCCCGTGAGCACCATCATTAACGAAGAGCGGGCAACGGGCAAGAGCGTCATCGACATGGCGGTGGCGAAAGGGCTCTCCCAGGAGTCGCTTGAGATCATGTTAGGCATGATCTACGAAGGCTACACGGAGAAGCCGCTTGATTAGAAGCCGCCTCGCTTAGGGCGTGGGCAGCGCGCCGGAGTGGGTTGCGGGCATCCGTCGCCACGTCAACCTCAAACAGGTTGACGCCGAGGTCCAAAAACCGGTCGTCCTCGGTATCGCGGGCGCGCGCCGGGAGGCGTTTGCCGCCGAGCTGGTGCGCGCCGGCGCGGTCCGCCCGGGCGCGCTTGTAAGCGCGGAAACGCTCGACGATCTCGGCGTTCCGAGCGGAGCGATCTTGCGGACCGCCGTCTACTGTCCTGAAACGGGGTCGCACAACGGCGCCCTCGAGCGCGCCGGATCGTTACCCTACGCCGTGTGCGTGCTGCGCGTCGAAGGCGATGCGACAGGGCCGCAGCCGGCGATCACCGCGGCTCCCGCGGCCCGTCCGGCGATCGGTCAGCCGGCGATCTATCCCCTGAGCGTGCTCGAGCTCTCTCAACTGCGCCGCTATATGCTGCCAGACATCGTGCGCCTGTATCGCGATCACGAGATCGCGTTGGCTGCCGCCATTCCCGCATTCCGACCGGTCGTCGCGGCGAAACTGACGCACGATTGCGCGATGACCTGCCTAAAAGTCGCCGCGGCCTCGGCGGTCGCCGATCACATCCCGGTCGTGGGCCTTTTGGTCGGCGGGATCACGTCAGCCGGCGATACCATCGCCATCACCGCGCTTCAGATGCGCATGTTGCTGCGCATCGCCGCCGCGTACGGCAAGAAGCCGGAGTTCGCGCGCATCTTGGAATTGTTGCCGGTGGTCGGCGGAGGTTACGGCTGGCGCACGCTTGCGCGCGAAGCGTCCGGCTTTATCCCGATAGCCGGCATCCCTATCAAAGCCGCGATCGCCTACGCGGGCACCCTCGTCGTGGGGCAAGTCGCCGCGCACTACTACGAGACCGGTCTGCCGATGTCGCGCGGCGCCATCGGCGCTGCCTATCGCGATGCGTCGGAGCGTGCCAAGGCTTTTGCCGGGCGCGCGCTTTCGAAGCGCAAACGCGCGTAAGGTCCAAGGGGCGACTTGCCAGTCGCCCCCTACAAAGAGCGGCGGCCTTCGAGGGCGCGCGTCAGCGTGACTTCATCTGCATAGTCGAGATCGCCGCCGATGGGCAAGCCGTATGCCAAGCGCGTGACCTTCACGCCGAGCGGCGCGAGCAGCCGGGCCAGATACAGCGCGGTCGATTCGCCCTCCGCATTCGGGTTCGTCGCGATGATCGCTTCGGCGACGCCGTCCTTGCGCACGCGCTCGGTGAGCTCGGCGATCTTGAGCTGAGCGATGCCGATGCCTTCGATCGGTGAGATGAGCCCTCCGAGCACATGGTAACGGCCGCGATAGCTCATCGTGCGCTCGATGGCGTAGACGTCCTTGGCCTCAGCGACGACGCAGAGGAGCGACGCATCGCGACGCGGGTCGCTGCAGATGGAGCACGGATCGCCCTCGGTGAGGGAAAAGCAGCGGCTGCAGAAGCGGACCTTTGATTTGAGATCCAAGATCGCGCGGCTGAGCGCCTCGGCGTCTTCCTTGGAAGCCGACAGCAGATAGAAGGCGAGGCGTGCGGCCGTCTTCGGTCCGATCGTCGGCAGCTTCTCGAGCTCGCTGATGAGCGCCGTCAAGGGTGGTGCGAGGTGGTCCAAGCTTCGTCAGAGTCCGGGCAGACCGAGTCCACCCGCGAGCGGCCCCATGCGCTGCGCGGAGAGTTCGGCTGCTTTGGCCTGCGCGTCGCGGAAAGCGATACCGATGAGATCTTCGAGGGTCTCGACGTCTTGTGGATCGACCGCCTGCGCGGAGAGCTTGATGCTTCGCAGTTTTCCGTGCCCGTCGAGCGTGACGGTCACGGCGCCGGAACCCGCGGTCCCCGAGACGGTTTCGTTACCGAGCTCGTCTTGGATCCGCGCCAGTTGCTCTTGCAGTTTGCGCGCTTGGCGCAAGAGATTCGGATTCATATCGTTTCCTAGATGAGGTCGGCGCCGAGCACGGACTCGGCCAGCGAGAACGCGCCCGTCTCGACCCTGTCCGTTTTTGCCGATCCGCCTCCGGCGTCGGCCACGACGATGCATTCAATGGACGGCGCCGCACCCCAGATCTCCGCGATGGACGCCGCGATCACCCCGGCCATCGCCGGTTCGGCAAGCAGATCGCGGTTGAACCGGCTGGGCACGCCCAGTCTGACAACCGTGGGATTTGCGTCGACGAGCACCGCGTGCTCGAGGTGCCCATAACATGGACGCGAGCGGTCTTTCACAGCGCTCTTCACCTGGGGCCATAGCGCTTGCAGCTTCGGCAGCGTGAGCGGCTCCCCGACAGGGCTTGCGGCGGCGGGTAGCGGCGACGCCGGCGGTACGAGCTCGACATCCCGGGGCGTGGTGTCCTCGTCGGGCACGGTCTCACTTGCGGTCGAGCCCTTCTTCGCGCGCTTGGGTGCTTGCGCTTGCGACGCATGCGCGACAGCCGATGCACCCCCGCCTTGCGGTCCCGTCCGCTCTTCGAGGATGCGCAAGCGGTCGGACAACGCCTGGAGGCTGAGCTCGTCGCCGGGCAAGACGACGCGGATGAGCGCGAGCTCCAAGTCGATGCGCGGTTGCGCAGAGTAGCGCTGCGAGATCGCCTCCGAAAGATTGCGGAGCACCGCAAGGATACGAGCGCGCGGCAAGCCTGCGGCCCGCTCCACGATCCGCTCCGCCGCCTCGCGAGGCAGCTCTGCTCCGAGCACGTCCGGACTGACCTGCGCGAGCAAAGCCAATCGGAACCAGCGCAGCAATTCCTTCGCGAGCCACGCCGGATCCGTACCGCGGTCGACGGCCGCCGCGATCGTCTCGAGCACCGCGCGCGCGTCGGCCGTCGCGACGGCCTGCGCCGTCCGCTCGACGAGATCCGAGATGGGAGCGCCGAAGGCTTCATCGAGGACGGCTTCGTCGAGTTTGCCGTCTGCGGCAAACCCGCGCGCCTGCTCGAGCAGGACGAGCGCATCGCGCAAGGCGCCGTCGGCGAGAAAGGCCAGCCGCGTCAGCACGCCGGGACCGACCGCGATCTTCTCTTCCTTGGCGACCTTGGCGAGCCGGCGCTCGATATCTTGAGGCTGCACGCGGCGGAACTCATAGCGTTGGCAGCGCGAGAGGATGGTCTGCGGGACCTTGTTGGGCTCGGTCGTCGCGAGGATGAAGACGACGTCGCTCGGCGGCTCCTCGAGCGTCTTGAGCAGGGCGTTGAACGCCTCGGCGGTGAGCATGTGGACCTCGTCCACGATGTACACCTTGGTGCGGAACTGCGACGGCGCGAATTTGACGCGCTCGCGCAGTTCGCGGATCTCGTTGATGCCGCGGTTGCTCGCCGCGTCGATCTCGATCACATCGAAGGCGGTCCCCGCGGCGATCGAAACGCAGGCTTCGCACTCGCCGCATGGATCCGGCCGCGGCCCGCCGCGCAAGCAGTTGAGGCACTTGGCGAGGATGCGCGCCGCGGACGTCTTGCCTGTACCCCGTGGACCGGCGAACAGATACGCATGGGCCACTCTAGAGTTCTTGACGGCCGCTTGCAATCCGGTAACGACCGACGGCTGGCCGACCAACTCGTCAAAACCGACAGGACGATACTTGCGATAGAGCGTCAGGGAAAGACGTTCGGGAACAAAAGGAGGCACAATCTCGTTTCTTCGTTTGGGGGAATGTGCTTTCCTAGACTAGAGGTACCGGAGCAAGCGAAGTGGTAGGTTTCAAGCGCAAACTCCAGGGGTAAAAATAGCACAAGCGGTCGGATTCCGCATTGCCCTTTGTGCCGCGGTGGTATGAAACCGCCGCGCTCGTCTCTTTCTCCAGCAGTCCCAAATCCAAGGAAGGTTGCACGCAACACGTCATGTCCGTCGACATCGACCTGAACGAAGCGCTCCGGCGCCATTTCGGTTACAAACATTTCTACCCGGGCCAGGAAGAAGTGATCCGCCGCGTGCTGGCCGGTAAGGACACCCTCGCCATCCTCGCGACCGGCGCGGGCAAGTCCATGTGCTATCAGCTGCCCGCCTTGCTTTTGCCGGGCACGACCGTCGTCGTGTCGCCGCTCATCGCCCTCATGAAGGACCAGCTCGACATGCTCGCGGACGCGGGCATCAGCGGCACGATCGCGCTCAACAGCACGCTGACCGAAGACGAAGAAGCTTCGCATCTCGATCGCATCGAGGGCGGCAACTTGAAGCTAATCTACGTGACGCCCGAGCGCCTCGAGGACGAGGCATTCGTCGATATCATCAAGCGCCTGCACATCCCGCTCTTCGTGGTCGACGAAGCCCACTGCATCTCGCAGTG
>JAJPHJ010000016.1 GCA_021325335.1 Pseudomonadota bacterium
CAGCACTGGTACATCATCGAGGGGCCGATGCCGGCGATCTTGCTGTTGCCCCTCGTCGCCGCGTTCGGCCTCGCGGCCAACCAGGTGATCCTCGCGGCGGTGTGCGCGGCCATCGCCGTCAGCGCTGCCGACGTGCTCTTCGGACGCATGCAGATCGCCGACCCCATGCGCACCGTCCTCACCGCGTTCTGCGGCTTCGGCACGGTGCTGTGGTGGTCCACCGCCTTCTCAGCCGTTTGGATGTTCGCGCATGTGGTCGGCGTGATGTTCGCGCTGCTCGCGATAGCCGAGTCGTACGGCAGAGCTCGACCGTGGCTCGTGGGCTTGTTGCTCGCGTGCGCCGCGCTCACGCGCTTCCCTATGGTGCTCGCCGCGATACCCATGAGCTACTGGCTCTTCGCCCGTGCGGATCATGACATCCGCGTGATCCGCAGTTTTCTGATCGGTTTTGTGCCGCTCTTCATCCTCTACATCGCGTACAACGAGGCGCGCTGGGGAACGCCGAACGATATCGGCTACACCCTGTGGTACCATCAAGATCAAGTCGGCGAGCCGACCGGTCCGCCCTTCAAGCTCGAGTACTTACCCTTCAATCTCTACAGTTTCTTCTTGATGCCCTATCAGTTCTTCGGAAACTTCCCGTGGCTCAAGCCCACCGCCATGGGCGTCGCTCTGACGTTCACGAGTCCAGCGCTCCTTTTGGCTTTCGCCGCCGACGCGCGCACGCGCGAAGCGCTCGTCTGGTGGAGCGCGACGATCCTGACCTTCGTGCCGTCGCTGCTCTACTACGTCAACGGGTTCGAACAGTTCGGCATGCGACACAGCCTCGATTTCTTGCCGTTCGTGTTGCCGCTCGTCGCGCGCGGATTGCAGCGTTTCCCCTCGGCGCTCTCGTACGGTCTCATCGCGATCTCCGTCGCATCAAACGCGTACGGCGTATGGTTTTCGTGGGCGTATCACGCCTTCGCGGTCGTGCCGCGCTAGCGCGAGCGATCGGCCGGCTTGGACGTTAAGAGTGCTTAATGTCCTAGCGCGAGACAGGTGAGGGCGCTGCGCCGCGAAGAACGCGCGAAGCATGACCGAAGCGCGTCCCGCCAGACTGCCGAAGATCCTGGTCGTCGACGACGAGGCGACCATCCTGCAGACGCTGCGCTTCAATCTGGAGCGCAACGGCTATGCGGTTTGCACGGCCGGCGACGGACGCCAAGCGCTGAGCGTGGTCGAGACCGAAAAGCCCGATCTCGTCCTGCTCGACATCATGCTGCCGGTGCTCGACGGCATCGATGTGTGCCGGGAGATCCGCCGGCGCTCCACGGTGCCGGTGCTGATGCTCACGGCCAAAGATCAGGAAATCGACAAGGTGCTCGGCTTGGAGATCGGCGCGGATGATTACATCACGAAGCCGTTCTCCATCTACGAGCTGCTCGCGCGGGTGAAGGCGCACTTGCGCCGGCTCGCGCAGCCGAACGCGCAGGTCGCGAACAGCGTGTTGCGCGGCGGACCGCTCGAGCTGGAATTCGACCGCCAGCGAGTCACGAAATCGGGGAAGACGATCGACCTTGCCCCCAAGGAGTTCGGCTTGCTGCACGTCCTGCTGCAGCACAAGGGACGGGTCGTGACGCGGCAAGTATTGTTGGATCGCGTCTGGGGTTTCGATTTTTACGGCGACCAACAGACGGTCAACGTCCACATCCGCTGGCTGCGGGAAAAGATCGAGGATGACCCCAACGATCCCAAGCACATCATCACGGTTCGCAGCCGGGGCTATCTCTTCCGAGACTGATCGCGAGCGCCTTGTTGGCCGTACGGATGTTGTTGGGCGCCGCCCTCATCACGATCGTCCTCGCGGTGTACTTCACTGCGTCGCAGCCGGGAGCGCTGCGCGATCTGGTGCTTGCAGCGGCGCTGACGCTCTCGATCCTGCTCGCAGTCTTCGCGGCTCCTGCGCTGCGTCCTCAGACGCAGGCCGGGCACGATCAGGCGGCGGGCTCCGAGGTCACGCACTCCGGGCTCGAAGGCATCATCGATGCGCTCCCGGTCGGCGTCATGACCATCGGCGCAGACGGCAGGATCGGCGTGTTCAACGCCGCGGCCGCTGAGATCTTCGGCGTGCAGGGCGCGCGGGCGGCGGGCCGCGCCCTCATCGAGATCGTCCGCAACTCCGAACTGGATCGCCGGGTCAGCGCCTCGTTGCGCAACGGGACCACGCAGACCACGGAGATCGTGCATTCAGGGGCCGCCGAACGGAGACTGCTCGTCACCACCCGGCCGCTCGAGGGCGGCGGAAAGAACGGCGTCGTCGTGATCGTCGCCGACCAGACCCGCATGCGCGAGCTCGAAGCGCAGCGCCGGGAATTCGTCTCGAACGTCTCCCACGAGTTGCGCACGCCTCTCACCGCGGTGAAGCTCATGGTCGAAACGCTGCAGAGCGGCGTGGACGAGACGGCGAGGGAACAATTTCTGCGCAGCATGGCCGACGAGACCGAGCGCATGATCGTGCTCGTCGAGGACCTGCTCGATCTCGCCCGGCTCGAAAGCGGCAAACTCGAGCTGCGCCTGAGCGAGGTAGACGTGGGGGAGTTGTGCCGCCAAGCCGCGCAAGCGCAACGCCCGCGCGCGCAAGGCTCGCAGGTGACGCTCGTGTGCTCGACGCCCGATGACCCTCTCGTCATCGCCGCGGATCGCGACAAACTCTTCCAAGTGGTCACCAATCTGCTCGATAATGCGCTGCGCCACACGCCCCCGCAAGGGACGGTGACGGTGAGCGCGGTGCGCGAGAACGGCACCATCGCGATCGAAGTCGCGGACACGGGAACCGGGATCCCTTCGAGTGCGCTGCCGCACATCTTCGAACGCTTCTTCGTCGTGGATCCAGCGCGCACGCGCGGTCACTCCGGCACCGGTCTAGGACTTGCCATCGTCAAGCACATCATCGAAGCGCACGGCGGCACGATCGTCGCGCAGAGTGAATTGGGAGCAGGCTCTGCCTTCCGGTGCGTGCTGCCCGCGGGTTTACAAACGGGGGAGGCGCGCCTATAATGCAATGGAGAATCGAGGGAGGATATCGTGGGTCGTGAGGATTTCCACCGCATCTTGGACGAGACGCAGCAGAACGTGTTGCGCATGGGCAGTCTCGTCGAAGAAGCGATCACCCGGGCGGTCGACGCGCTCACCCGCAGCGATGTGAAGCTCGCCGATGATATCCTGCGCGGCGACGACTACATCGACGACCTCAACGTGCTCATCGAGACGAACTGCCTCAATCTGCTCGCGCTGCAGCAGCCCATGGCAAGCGATCTGCGGACGATCGCCGCCATGCTCGATATCATCATCGATCTGGAGCGCATCGGCGACCATGCCTGCGATATCGCCCAAATCACAAAGAACCTCGCCAACGAGCCGCAGCTCAAGCCGCTCGTGGACATCCCGCTCATGGCCGCCAAGGCGCGCGAGATGCTGCGCGAGTCTTTGGATGCGTTTTCGCATCGCGACGCGGGCATGGCGCACGCCGTGCCGCAGAAGGACGACGATGTCGACCGGCTCTACCGCAAGGTCTTCGCCGAACTCATCCAGTTCATGGCCAAGGACCCTAAAGCCATCGGCCGCGCGAGCAATCTGCTTTTAGTCGCACTGTACCTCGAGCGCATCGCCGATCACTCGACCAATATCTGCGAACGCGTCGTTTACATGGTTGAAGGGGTGCCGAAGAAGCTGAAACGATCCGTGATCGACTTCGACCAAGCCATCGCGCACAGCGATGAGATCATGCAGACGCCCGCGCCCGGCGGCGAGCAATCCTCAGGCCAAGGATTGTCTTAACGTTCCTTAAGGTGATCTTAACCTTGCGTTGACGTCGCTCGGCTATCGTCGCTTTAGGACCTCGCGCGCAACCCTCACGACAGGAGCAAACAGTGAATCGTCAACGCCTCATCATCCTGGGCGCCGCGCTCGGCGCGCTGTTCGGGGCGGCCGCCATCGCCGCTGCCGACATGCAGATCACGGGCGCCGGCTCGTCGTTCGACAATCCGTTCTTCCAACGGGCCTTCTATGAGTACAGCCGTTCCGTCAGCGGCGTCCAGGTCAACTACCAAAGCATCGGCTCCGGCGGCGGGATCCAGCAATTCACCGCTAAGACCGTCGATTTCGGCGCTTCGGATGTGCCGCTGCAACCCGCCGAGATGAAAGCCGCGCAAGCCTCCGGAGGCGACGTCGTTCAGTTCCCAGTCACGCTCGGCGGCGTGGCGGTGGCCTACAACGTGCCGAATGTGAACACCGGCGTGAAGCTCAGCCCGGACGTGCTCGCCGGCATCATGCTCGGTGACATCACGAACTGGAACGATGCGCAGATCGCGCGGCTCAACCCCGGCGTCCCGTTCCCGAATCTGCCCATCGTCGTCGTCCACCGCGCCGACGGCAGCGGCACGACGTATATCTTCACGGATTACTTGACCAAAGTGAGCGCCCAGTGGAAGACCAAGGTCGGTAACGCGAAGGTCGTCAACTGGCCGGCCGCATCGTCCGTCGGCGCGAAAGGCAATGAGGGAGTCGCAGGGCAAATCAGAAACACACCCGGCGCGATCGGCTACGTCGAACTCGCCTACGTGCTGCAAAACCAGATCAGCTACGCGCAGCTGCGCAACGCGAGCGGACAATTCGTCGCACCGACGCTGCAAACGGTCCGCAATGCCGCCGCGAAGAAGCCGAACGTCAACCCGAAGGATTTCTCCATCGTCAACATGCCGGGCGCGGGAAGCTATCCGATCTGCGGCTACTCATGGGTCATGCTCTGGAAGAACCAGCCGGACCAAAGCAAAGGCAAGTCGCTTGTGGGTCTGTTCCGCTGGCTCGTCACGGACGGCCAGACGTTCGCGGTGCGGGTCAACTACGTCAGCCTGCCCAGCAACGTCCAAGCGCAAGCGGCGAAGGCGCTCGCAAGCATCCGCACGTAACCAGCCCGCGGACGCGGCTTTGAAGGCGGTGCGCCTGCTCCTACCAAACCAGCGCATCGCCTTCTCTTGATAGCGCACGATCAACAGGTGGACTGGACGAGATGTCGCAGGACGGGGTCGAGGTGGCAGGCATTCCACGGGTTCTGAGCCCTTCGCGCTTGCGGCCACCGGCCAACCCGATCGGCGACCGGATCGTGCTCGGCGCTTTTTCGGCCGCGGCGTGGCTCGTGCTCTTGCTCGTCGTCGCGCTGTTCATCTCGCTCACGATCGCCGCGTGGCCCGCCATCAAAACGATCGGACTCGCGGCATTCCGGAGCACGGTCTGGGATCCCACGAGCGGCAAGTTCGGGCTGCTCGCGTTCATCTACGGCACGGTCGTCACGTCCGCCATCGCGTTGCTGCTGGCGGGCCCCATCGGCATCGGCGCGGCATTGCTGCTGGCAGAGGTCGCACCTCGCAGGCTGGCGCTCCCGGTGGCCATGCTCATCGAACTCCTGGCCGCTGTGCCGAGCGTGGTTTTCGGGATCTGGGGACTGTTCGTGCTCGCACCCGTGATGCGAAATATCGTCGAGCCTGCGCTCGCCCACGCTTTAGGGTTCTTGCCGCTCTTCCAAGGATATTTCTACGGCGTCGGCATGCTCACGGCCGGTATTTTGCTGGCCATTATGATCTTGCCGACCGTATCGGCCATCTCGCGGGATATCTTCGAAGCGGTGCCGCGCGACCAGCGCGAGGCGATGCTCGCCCTCGGCGCGACGAAATGGGAGATGCTGACCCGCGCGGTCATCCCGTACGCACGCTCGGGGATCATCGGCGCTCTCGTGCTCGCGCTCGGCCGGGCGATCGGAGAAGCGATGGCCGTGACCATGGTCATCGGGAACAAGCCGGCGATTTCGCTCTCGCTTTTCGCCCCGGCCTACACCCTCGCGTCCGTGCTCGCAAACGAATTCACGGAGGCGACCGGTCAGCAATACCTCTCCGTGCTCATCGGGATCGGTTCGATGCTGTTCGTCATCAGCATGATCGTGAACGTGCTCGCGAGGGTGCTGGTCCGCGGTGCGAGCGGACCCAGCAGAAAGCGCGCCTGATGTCACTGCGAGCCCGTCAAGCCTGGAACGCCTCGATGCTGGTGCTCACGTGGCTGTGCGCGGGCATCGCAGCCGCCATGCTCGCGATCATCGTCATCTACGTGATCCAGCGCGGCGGCCCGGCGCTCAATCTTGCGTTCTTCACGCATCTGCCGACGCCGGTCGGCGTTCCGGGCGGCGGTGCCGCCAACGCGATCGTGGGGTCGCTTGTGATCATCACGATGGCATCGGCGATCGCGATCCCTATCGGGGTGCTCGCGGGCATTTATCTCGCCCTGCTCGGGCGCGGCTTCTTGGCCCAGGCGGTCCGTTTCTTCAGCGACGTTCTCACGGGCGTGCCGTCCATCGCCATCGGCGTGTTCGCGTACACGATCGTCGTCGTGCCGCAGAAACACTTCTCCGCCAACGCCGCCGCCGTGGCGCTTTCCATCATCATGTTGCCCATCATCGTGCGCACGACCGAAGAAGCGGTCAAGCTGGTCAATCCAGCGATCCGCGAGGGCGCCTTGGCGCTCGGCGTGGACGCATGGAAAGCCATCGTTTTGGTGACGGTGCCGTGCGCCCGCGCGGGCATCGTGACGGGGGCCTTGCTCGGCCTGGCGCGGGTCGCCGGCGAGTCTGCGCCCTTGCTCTTCACGGCGTTCGGCAGCCAATTCTGGACGTTGCAGCCGGGAGCACCGACAGCAGCGCTACCGTTGCTCGTCTTCCAGTACGCGATCGCTCCATATAAGGACTGGCAGCTCGTGGCGTGGGGCGGCGCGCTCACGCTCATCCTGCTCGTCTTCTTGCTCAACATCACGGCGCGTCTGCTCTTCCCAGCGAAACTGCCACGATGAACGACACGCCTGAAGGACCGGAGAAGTCGCTCTACACGAAGGACCTCAACGCCTACTACGGCTCGTATCTGGCGGTCAAGTCCGTGTCCATGAACTTCGAGCCCGGCCAGATCACGGCGCTCATCGGACCATCGGGCTGCGGCAAATCCACTCTGTTGCGGTGCCTGAACCGGATGCACGAGATCATCCCCGGCACTCGGGTCGAAGGCAAAGTGTTCTTGGACGGTCAGAATCTCTACGATCCGGGCGTCAATCCCACCGCGATGCGTCAGCGGATCGGCATGGTGTTCCAGCGCCCCAACCCGTTCCCGACGATGTCGATCGTCGACAACGTGCTCGCCGGGGTGCGGCTGACGAACAAGACGCGGAACCGCACCAAACTCGACGAGATCGCCGAGCAAAGCCTGCGCAAAGCGGCGCTGTGGAACGAGGTCAAAGACAAGCTCCACCACTCCGGCGCATCGCTCTCGGGCGGCCAGCAGCAGCGTCTGTGCATCGCTCGCGCGCTTGCGGTCGAGCCGGAAGTGCTGCTCATGGACGAACCGGCGTCGGCTCTCGATCCGATCTCGACGATGAAGATCGAAGACCTGATGCGCGAGCTCAAAGGGGCGTACACGTTTGTGATCGTCACCCACAACATGCAACAGGCGGCCCGCGTCTCCGACTACACCGGCTTTCTGCTCGCGGGTGAAACCGAGCCGGGCCAGCTCATCGAATTCGACGCGTCTTCCAAGATCTTCACGACTCCGAAGGACAAGCGTACCGAAGACTATATCACCGGGCGCTTCGGATAACGTGCGCTTAAGGAGGCGCTTGGACGACAAGCGCCTCCACGTTAAGACGCCTTAACTGGCGCTTGATTCGGTCTTAACCTTGGGCCCGTATGCTTGACGCGTACAAGCGACGGGCCTTTTTCTTTTCAGAACGGTCTCTTGAAAAGAGGTTCATCTTCCATGCGACATCTGTGGACGCTTTTCGCTGCAGCGTGCCTGTGCGTCAGCCTCTTCCGCCCCGCGTCCGCCGACGACCAAAGCCCTCCGGCACCCCAGCCGGTCGCTTCGGCATCCGATTCGACGGCCGCGACGGGCAACAGCAGCGGTCTCGGCGTGTCGGTAGCGACCGGAGAGAACAATCCGTTCGCGGACGTGCCGACCGATTCGTTTGCCTATAAGGCGATCGTGCGGCTGCACGATCTCGGCTATCTCAAGGGCTATTCGGACGGGCTCTTCAAAGGCCAGCGTAATTTGACCCGATACGAAATGGCGGTCATGGTGGACCGGGTCGTGAGCGAGATGGAATACCAGCTCCAAGATCCCAATGGAGCGATGCGGATGAACGCCCAAGCCACAGCGGATGCTCGCACCTTGTTGGACCAATACGGCTCCGACATCAAAGACCTCCAGAAAAAAGAAGCAGCGCTCGATAGCCGCATGACCACTGCCGAGAGCACGCTGGATCGCATGCAGATCCACGCGTTCGCATACGTCCGCGCACCGGGCGCCTACAGCGAGACCGTCACCGCGTTTGCCCCCAACGGCACGCCGCTCAAGCCGGGCACCGTGGTGAAGGACGACGCGCAAAGCTACGTGGTGGGGACGAACTCGCGTGGCACGGGCTACGAGGACTTCCGGCTGATCTTCCAAGGCAACCTCGACAAGCAGGCGAGCTACGCCGTCCGAGTCGAGAACAAGAACTTCTTCGGCCAAGCCAACACGTTCGGCATCGACACCACGACCGCGACGCCGTCCGTGACCAACTATAACAAAGGGGGTCTGTTCTCGATCAACTACGCCTATCTGCGCTACCAGTTCACTCACTCGCCCGTGTACGTCGAAGCGGGTAAGTACACGCTGCGCAGCGATCCGCTCGGACTGGCGTACGACAACGATTACTACAACGGTGGTCTCTTCGGGTTCAAGTGCCCCAAGGCGTACGGCTGGTTCGGCTTCGGGCAGACGGGCGGGCCGGATCTGGGGAGCACCTCCCCGTTCGGATACGTGCCAGGCCCTGTGAACTCGGCGTCCGTGCCCAACACGCAGTTCATCATGCTCGCGCACGGTGCGCTCACCCCGACTCCGAAGCTCCTCCTCACGGGAAGCTGGGTCGAGCTGCAAGGCTACAGCAACAATTTCTGGGATAACGACCAACAGAAGTACATACCGCTGCACGCGAACCTGGCGGTCGGAGCGGTGGGGGCAAGCTACCAATTCGCCCCGGTCCTCTCCGCGCAAGTCCAAGGGCTGATGAGGTTCGGGAACGATCCCACGACTGGAACCGGCTGGAAAGACAGTGACGCGATTTGGGGTCAGCTGCTCGTCGGGCACTCCGCTGCCGTCGCCAACGACAACGACGCCGAACTCGGCTCCATCGGAACCGGAGCGCACTCGGTCATCAACCAGGAGACGTTCCTGAACGGAACACCCTGGTATACGAACTACTACACGGGCCAAGCCAACGACCGCAAGATGGTGTACGTCGGCGTGCACCACTGGTTGAACCCCTTCATGCGGATCGGCGTCAACTACCAGTACTGGGGCCTGAACACCCCGATCCCGCTCTTCTCGTCGGGAACGAGCGTGCCCGCGGGCTCCTACCTCATGAACAACGATAACCGAGCGCTGTTCCTGAACTCGTTCATGCAGTTCTAGACAGAGGTTCGCCGCAGCAAGGCGAAGGAGAGATGCTCCCATGGCAAGCCCGTGGGAGCGCTTTTTCGCAGCGATGGCGAGAACGCTCGCCGTCGTCGTCATGCTCGCGCCGCTCGCCGTCGCCTGCATCCTCGTCACGGCAGCGCTCGCGGGCGCGCAACGCCCCGATCCGCTGCGCTTTGTCTCGAGTCTTGGCGCCCAGATGTTGGCCACCGTGGCGATCGGAAGCCTGGGCGCGGCGTTCGGAGTCACGGCAGGGATCGGAACGGCTTTTTTCACACGCGAGCTTGGCGCCGGTCGCATCGGCCGAGCCATCGACATGGCGGCGGTAGGGCTCTCCGCATTTCCCGCAGTGGTGCTCGGGTGGTTCGGCGCGACCATCGTGCTGCCCGAAGTCCTCGGCCGCACATCAGCCAGCATCTTTTTCGCCGCCTGCATCGTCGTGACGCTTGCGGTGTTACCGCGCGCCTATGCGCTTGGAGCGCTCGCTTTGGGCGCGATAACCCCCGCGTTACGCGAGGCTGCCACCGCCGCCGGTGCGAGCGCCGGCCGCGTGAGCGCGCACGTCCTCATCCCGGCAGTCCGCGCACCTTTGCGCGGCATCTACGCCGATGGTCTGACGCGCGCCGTCGGCGAGGCTGCGGGCGTGTCCATCGTGTTCCTCGCCGCCGCGCGCTCGGGCTATCCGGTTTCGCTCTTCACCATTGCAGGATCTCTTGTCGGCCACGCCCAGACGATGCAAGTCACCGACGCCGGCATCGCCCAAGCGGCGCTGGTGGTGCTGCTCTTGGCTCTGGCCGCTCAACGCATCGGGGCTCGCAGCGGAGGAATCCAGTGGGCACGGTGACGAGCGCGCCGTTGGATACGTTTCGTCCTCGCGACGCGATCGTCACCGCGCTCGCATACGCTTCGGGCGCGGCGACGGCCGCCGCGTTCGTGGCCCTTGCGACTGCGGTCGTGGCGTTGGGCTGGGCCGATCTCCGCTACGCGTTCTCGGGACCGGTCCAGCTCGGCACCGGGCTCACGTACTCGTTGCTTGTGGTCGCGGTCGCGCTGCCGGTGACAATGGCGATCGGCATACCTGCAGCGGCTTGCGCGAGCGAGCCCATCGTCGGAACGCAAATCCGAGTCGCGCTCCTTGCCTCGTTACGGTGGTCGCTCGGCCTGCCGCCGGTCGTCATCGGGGTTGCGGCCTTCTTCGTGGCGATGACGTTCGTGCGCAGCGCGGGAATCGGCGCGGGCATCGCCGCTCTCATCGTCCTCAACCTCTCCAACGCGACGGCCCGCTTCGCGCAGGCCTACGCATCCGTACCAGCGGCGGCGCGCGAAGCAGCCGCTGCCGCAGGAGCTTCGCCGGTATTGATCTTTTTCAGCATCGTCCAGCGACGCGCCGTGTGGGCGGTGAGCGCGGCTACGCTCACGATCGCCGCCCAGATGATCGGCGAAACCTCCGCCGTGCTCGCGGCATCAGGCGCGCGCAGCGCCCAAGCCCCGCTCCCGCTGCAGATCTGGCAATACGCGTCCGATGCCGGCATGGCGCCGAGCGAGGCGTCATCGTGCATCGTCCTCGTTCTTTCCGTGGCTGCGTGTCTGTCGCTCGCCCGCGTTTGCCGAGGTCGCCACCGCTCGAGCATGGCATCGTGAACGTCCAGCCCGCCGGTCACGTGGTCGAGACCAAACTGGAAGCCACGGCGCTGCATGTGTGGCTCGGCGAACGGCATGCGCTCAAAGGCGCGAACATCTCGGTCACCGCTGGCAAAACTGTTTCGCTCATTGGCGCCGCGGGCAGCGGCAAGACCGCGCTGCTGCGCGCGTTCAACCGGCTCCACGACTTAAACCCTCAGGCGCGCCTGCAGGGCAGCGTGAAGATCGATGGGGCCGAGATCCTTGGGCGCGGGATCGACGTCGCCGCACTGCGGCGCCGCGTGAGCATGATCTTCAATGCACCGAGCGTCTTGCCGACGAGCCTCTTCGACAACGTCGCCTTCGGCTTGCGTGCGAAAGGCATCCGCGACCGGGTGCTCATCGCCGAGAAAGTCGAACGCGCACTGAGACGCGTGCTCTTGTGGGAGATCGCATCCCCGATACTCGACCGCCCGCCAGACCGGCTCACGACCGAGCAACTGCAGCGCATGTGCTTGGCCCGCGCGCTCGCGCTCGATCCAGACGTGCTCCTCCTTGACGATCCGACTGCGTCCCTCGATCCTCTCGCCGCCATGGCATTTGAAGAAATGCTCGTCCCCTTGCGCCGCGATCATACCGTGCTCGTGGCGACGAACAATCTAGAGCAAGCCGCCCGGCTCTCCGACTCGACCTGCTATCTCGCCAGCGGTGAAATCATCGAGAGCGGCGAAACCCCACTTGTTTTCAGCCGGCCGGCCGACGCGCGGACCGAGGACTTTTTGGCCGGCCGGACATCGTAGCGCTGCGGGAGACCCTGATGAAGGTGGACGCGCCGTCGCCGAAGCTCGGACCGTTGCGTGCCGACGGCATGCACTATTATGACAACGCGCTCGAGGTCATCGGATGGACGCCGCTCGTCCGTCTGAACCGCGTGCTCGATGCTCCGGCCTGCACCGTGCTTGCCAAAGTCGAGTACCTCAACCCCGGCGGATCCGTCAAAGACCGGCCCGTCCTTTCCATGGTCCGCGACGCGGAGAGCCGCGGATTGTTGCGGCCCGGCGGCACGATCGTCGAACCCACCTCGGGCAATACCGGGACCGGCCTCGCGATGGTGGCCGCCATCAAAGGTTATCGCTGCATCCTCGTCATGCCGGACAAGGTGAGCGACGAAAAGGTTCGCCTGCTGCGCGCGTACGGAGCCGAAGTCGTGATCACGCCGACGAAAGCGCCGGCGAGCAGTCCGGAATCGTACTACGGTGTCGCGGCGCGCTTGGCGAGCGAGATCCCGGGCGCATTTATGCCCAACCAATTCGCAAACCCCCTCAATCCAAAGGCGCACGAAGAAACGACCGGGCCTGAGATCTGGCAGCAGACCGCGGGGAAGATCACGCATTTCGTGAGCGGCGTCGGCACCGGCGGGACGATCTCCGGCGTCGCGCACTATCTGAAGAAGCAGAATCCTGCGATCGTCGTCATCGGCGCAGATCCGGAAGGGTCGATCTATTCAGGCGACACGGCGAAGTCGTATAAGGTCGAAGGGATCGGTGAGGATTTCTTACCGGCGACGGTCGACTTGCGCGCGATCGATCGGATCGAACGCGTCTCCGACAAGGAATCGTTCCTGATGACCCGCCGTGTCTGCCGCGAAGAAGGGTTGCTCGTCGGCGGGTCCTCGGGCACGGCGCTCGTGGCGGCGTATCGGCTGACCCGCGAGCTCGCGCCCGAGGCCATCGTCGTGGTGCTGCTTCCGGACAACGGCCGCGGTTATCTCACGAAGATCTTCAACGACGAGTGGATGCGCGCGAACGGGTTTTTGGGCGAAGCCGGCCTGGCTGCGACGGTCGGGGAGGTATTGCGCGCCAAAGGCGAGCTCCCGAAGCTCATCACCGTTTCGCCGACAGACACCGTGCGCCGGGGCGTCGAGCTCATGCGCGAGTTTCAGATCTCGCAGATCCCGGTCGTGGACAACGGCGACATGGTCGGCAGCATCAACGAGGTCGCCGTCATGCAGCTCATCTTCGATCATGCGGACATCGTGCACGGCGAGGTCAAAGACGTCATGGGTCGCCCCTTCCCGCTGCTCGATGAAAAAGACGAGGTGGCGCGTGCCTACAAAGAGCTGTCGCTCGGCCACGCCGCGGTCGTGGTCGGGCGTGAAGGCAAAGCCATCGGCGTTCTGACCAAGATGGACATCATCAACTACCTGTCGGTCACGTGAGCGAACCGATGGATTTTGCGACGAAGGCGATCCACGTCGGCCAAGAGGCCGATCCGGCGACGGGCGCCACCATCGTCCCCATCTACCAGACCTCGACCTACACGCAGCGCGCACCCGGCGAGCATCTCGGATTCGACTATTCGCGCACCATCAACCCGACGCGCCTCGCGCTCGAGCGCTGCCTCGCTTCCTTGGAAAACGCGCGCTTCGGGTTATGCTTTGCAAGCGGCATGGCGGCGACCGCGGCCGCGCTCGATCTGCTCTCGGCGGGGGACCACGCGGTGGTGACGGACGATCTCTATGGCGGGACGTTCCGGCTTTTCGACAAGGTGCTTCGCCGCGACGGTCTCTCGTTCACGTACGTCGATGTGAGCGATCCTTCGAGCGTCGCCGGCGCGCTCACGGACAAGACGCGCATGGTCTGGCTCGAGACGCCCACCAATCCGCTCATGAAGCTCGCAGACATCAAGGCCATCGCGGCCATCTGCGGGCCGCGTGGCGTGCTGCTCGCGGTCGACAACACGTTCGCGACGCCTTTCTTGCAAAATCCGCTCGACCTCGGGGCGGACATCGTCGTGCACTCGACGACGAAATACATCGGCGGCCACTCCGATACGGTCGGCGGCTTCACGGCGGCCAACCGCGAGGATCTCCACACCGCGATGAAGTTCCACCAGAACGCGGTCGGCGCGGTGCCTGGTCCGCTCGACTGTTTCCTGACGCTGCGGGGCGTCAAGACCCTTGCTGTCAGGATGCGCGAACACGAACGCAACGCGCAGGCCGTCGCTGAGTTCCTCGCTGCGCGTACCGACGTGGAACAGGTCTACTATCCCGGGCTTGCGTCGCACCCGCAGCTGGAACTCGCGAAGCGGCAGATGCGCGGGTTTGGCGGCATGCTCTCCTTCGTGCCGAAGGGCGGCGTTCAACGGTCCCGCGCCATCGCGACGAAAACAAAAGTGTTCTCGCTTGCGGAGAGTCTGGGCGGCGTCGAATCGCTCATCTGCCACCCGGTCTCTATGACGCACGGTTCCATTCCAAAGGAAGAACGTGACGCGCATGGTCTTTCAGATGCGCTGCTGCGGCTTTCGGTCGGGATCGAATCGGAACGCGACCTCATCGCGGATCTCACCCAGGCGTTGGCGTAGGCCCAGGACCGATATTTATTCGCGGCCGAGTCGCTGGCTGATCTCGGCAGCCTCTGCCGCGACCGCGCCCGCGATCGACTCCAGCTGGGCCGCATCGATATGGCGCGAAAAACCGGCCACCCACAAGATCGCCACGAGCTTTGAACCCGAGCCGATGATTGGAGCCGCGGCGGCACGCACGCCTTCGATGTACTCGTCGACGTCGATCGCGGCACCGCGGGCGGCGGTTTCGGCGATTGCGCTTTCGTAAGCCTCCGGCGTCGTGAGGCTCGCCGGGGTGAACGCGGGAAGCGAGGTCGCGAGCAAGAACTGGCGGCGCCGCTCCGGATCCCAGCTGGCGAGCAATGCCTTGCCGACCGCCCCAGCGAGCAGCGGCACGGACGAACCAACCGGCGCGGAGATCGACAACGTTGGGCGGCCATGCACGATGTCCAGGATCGTGACGTGACTATCCGCAGGGACGCCGAGAAAACTCGTCTGCTCGGTGGTCGAGGCCAGCCGCTCGAGCGCCGGCCGCGCGCTCACGCGCAGATCCGGCGACATGCCCGACCGCAGCGACAGCGCGGATAGCCGCGGACCAAGCACGTACCTGCGCGAGCCATCGGCCGCTTGCAGGACGCCAAGCGATTCGAGGGTCGTCACGAGTCCGTGCACCGTGCTCTTCCCGAGATCGAGCCGACGCGCAAGCTCGGATACCCCAAGCGGCTTCTCGGACTGACTGACGATCTCAAGGAGTTTAAAAGCTTTGAGGACGGCGGGAACTTTCGCACCCGCGACGCCATCAGAAGAACGAGCCGGCGACGTCGCGTCGTCGCTCCTCCCGTTCTGTGGCGGGAACATTCAACCGGATTTGCGCTTCGGAGTGCTCGAGCCTGCCGTGCAAGGGCGTGCTCTGGGACACGCATAACTAGGCGATTTGGGCTTTTCTGACCCTTGGAGGTTTCCTCTTGCAGTTCGAGTCCGAAGCGCAGCGCGTCCTGGACACCGCCGCCCAAGGCGGCGCGCAATATGCCGACGTGCGATTTGGCCAAACCCGCGACGAGCATCTCGAAGTGCGCAATGGCGTGGTCAGCAGCCTTTCGGACGGCGAGAGCGCTGGATTCTCCGTGCGCGCGCTCGTGGACGGGGCTTGGGGTTTTGCCTCGAGTGCGGACATCCGCGATGCCGAGCTCGACCGCGTCGCCGCGCTCGCGGTCGCCATCGCCAAGGCGAGCGCGAAGGTTCGCGGGCACGGCATCTCGCTCGTCCCGGTTCCGCCGTCCGTCGGCAGCTATGCGACACCGTTCGAAGTGGACCCGGCCAGCGTATCGCTCGGCGAGCGCGTCGACTATTTGCTGAGCGCCGAAAAAGAGATCCGCGCGGTCAAAGGCGTCACGGTGGCGCGTGCGTGGTTGGATATCTGGCGCACGAACAAGTACTTCGCCAACAGCGAAGGCAGCAAGATCGACCAGCGTTTGCTCCAATGCGGCAGCGCGATCCACGCGCTCGCCGTGGGCGAGCGCGACGTGCAGGATCGCTGCTTTCCCGGCACGGGCGGCCTGTATCAGACCGGCGGCTACGAGATCATCCGCAAGGCCAAGCTGCTCGAAAACGCCCGCCGGATCGGCGAGGAGGCAGTCGCGCTGCTCGACGCCGATCAATGCCCCTCAGACACCACGGACATCGTGCTCTCAGGCGATCAGGTGTCGTTGCAGATCCACGAATCGATCGGTCACGCGCTCGAACTAGACCGGGTCATGGGTTGGGAGGCGAACTTCTCCGGCACATCGTTCGCGACGCTCGACAAGCTCGGGTCGTTCCGCTATGGAAGCAATCAGGTCAACGTCGTGATCGACATGACCTGTCCGCTTGCGCTCGCGACCCACGGCTATGACGATGAAGGCGTGGCCGCGACCCCAGTCGATCTCATCCGCGACGGGATTCTGGTCGGGTACATGGCAGGTCGCGACACTGCGGGAACGGCCAAAGTCGGTCTCTCCGGTTGCGTTCGCGCGGAATACTGGGGGCGGCTGCCGATGATCCGCATCGGTAACGTGAACCTGGAGCCTGGCACCGTGCCGGCCGAACATCTCTTCGACGACATCAAACAGGGCGTCTACATGGAAAGCAACCGCTCGTGGTCCATCGACGACAAACGGTTGAACTTCCAATTCGGCTGTCAGCTCGGATACGAGATCAAAGACGGCAAGAAAGGTCGCATGCTCAAGAACCCGACCTACGCGGGCATGACGCCCGCGTTCTGGCGCTCGTGCGATGCGATCGGCGACGCGCAGTCGTGGGTCGCGTGGGGCACGCCCAATTGCGGCAAGGGCGAACCGTTGCAAACGGCCCGCTCCTGCCAGGGCGCGGCACCCACGCGCTTCAGAAACGTCTCGGTGGGCGTTGCATATGGCGGGTGAGTTCGCAGACCGCGCCGCGCTCGACGCAGTCCTCGATCGCGCTCTGGCTGCATCGAACGCGGATGAAACCGAAGTGCTCATCGCGGCCAGCGATTCCTCCCTGACGCGCTTCACCCACAATTTCGTCCACGAGAGCGTGACCGAACGCAACGCCCAGATGTCGGTGCGGGCGGTCATCGGAAAGCGCACCGGGGTCGCCGGCACCAATCGCCTGGATGAAAGCGGAATCGCCGAGGTCGTCAAGCGCGCCTACGAAATGGCGAAGCTGTCCACGGAAGACCCCATGTTCCCCGGGCTACCGGCATCCCAGGACGGCGTAAGCGAGGTCCCTGGTTCGTTCGATCCGGCGACGGCTACGGCCACGCCGGAGATGCGCGCTGCGGCCGTGGCCGACATCGCCAAAGTCATGCGCGTCAACGATCTCTATGCAGCGGGCTATGTGTCCACCCAATCCGACGCGTTCGTGATCGGAAACTCCAAGGGCGTCCGCCGTTTCCACCAAGGCACCGACAGCGCGATCAACGTAAAGGCGATCGGTTCGGATTCGAGCGGGTATGCCGAAGGCTTCTCCAAGCGTTTTTCCGACCTCGAGCCCACCGCGCTCGCCGAACGCGCAGCCAAGAAGGCGGTGGCGGGGAAGAACCCGCGCGCGCTCGAGCCCGGCAAGTACACGGTCATCTTGGAAGCGCCTGCGTTTCGCGAGTTCTTGGGATATCTCTCGTGGATCGGATTCGGAGCGCAGCCCTTCGATGAAGGGTCGTCGTTTTTGAGCGGCCACATCGGCGAGAAATTGGTGGGCGAGAACGTCACCGTGCGCGACGACTACGCGCATCCGCTCGGCAGCGGCATACCTTTCGACTTCGAGGGAGTACCGCGCCAGCAAGTCACGCTCGTCGAACGCGGCGTCGCCAGGAGCGTCGTGTACGATTCCTACTATGCGGCCAAGCTGCACCACGCGAACACCGGCCACGCCTTGCCGGCGCCGAATTCCGAAGGGCCGCTACCGCTTAACGTCGTCGTGGATCCGGGCAGCACGCCGCTCGAAGACATGATCAAGGACGTCCAGCACGGCGTGCTCATCTCGCGGACCTGGTACATCCGGCTCGTCGATCAGAAGCAGACCATGATCACGGGCATGACCCGCGACGGTTTGTTCCTGATCGAGCGCGGACGCGTGAGCAAAGGACTGAAGAACATGCGCTTCAACGAGTCGATCGTGGGCGCGCTCGGGCGCTGCGATCTCGCATCGGCGCTCGTCCGTTCGGAAAGCCACGTGCTGCCGGCGGTGCGCATCGAGGGCTTCACTTTCTCGAGCGGCACCGAGTTCTAAGTCGCGGCCGGCGTCGGCGCCGGGATGTGGTGTTCGCCCGGCAGCGGGGGCCGCGTCATGCGACGCATTCCCATATGCAGCCCGAGCGCCGCTGCGACCGCTTGGGCATCGTCAGCGATGGACTTTGCGGACCCGCTCGTGCAGGTCAGATCCGGCGAGCGGCTATGGTTCCAGTACACGAAGAACGACGTGCCGAACGACGCGCTCTTCATGCACGAGCCCGCGGGAAGCTGCGCGAGGGGTCCGGTCGAGCGCAAATCTCCGAACAGCTTGGCGGCGAGCGAGACAGGCACGGTCGCGCGCGCTCGTCCGGCCGCGGACACGTATTCCGCCGCGCCGCTTGCGGTGACGACGATTCGGTATCCGGTCGTGTTCGTCGAGCCCGTCAGCATGATGACGGCCGAACCCGGCGGGACCGGCAGATAGGGCGGGATGGTCCCAAAAGTATCGTTGCCTGCTAATCCAAGCTGCGCGGCTGCGAGTGCGGCGACGGCGAACGCTCTCATATCCGCGTAACGCAGGCGCGCGGCGCGAGGTTCCATAAAAGCGTGCACGCGTGGTGATCCAG
>JAJPHJ010000134.1 GCA_021325335.1 Pseudomonadota bacterium
GTGGCAAAGGGGAACATCTCGAGAATTGGATCCTTTCATGCCGTGGAACGATCGGATGGATCTCTCAAGGTGGAGCAATGGGGTTATGCGCTTGAACCTACGGCGCCTTACGAGCTACGGGACTCCGATGATGGATATGGTTGCGAGGATCCGCGAGTAACGTACATCCCTGCGCTTGGCCGTTACGTCATGGCGTACGTTGCCTTCGGCCCACGAGGCCCTGAAGTCGCGGCGGCGCTCTCGGAGGACGGCTTGCACTGGGAGCGCCTGGGGTTGATCAAGTTCCGCGGAAGCGCCGCGCCTTTCGCAGATAAGGATGCAGCGTTCTTCCCGGAGCCGGTGCTTTCTCCCAAGGGCGCCGAGTCACTCGCATTTTACCATCGGCCATCCCTCCCGTGGAGTGTCACCAGCCACGGTGGTGGACGAACTACCCGCCCGACATCTGAAAGGATTGCTATTGGATACATGCCGTTTGCGCCGGTTCGGGCGGACCCACAAAAGCTTTGCGAAGTTACGGAAACCCATTATTTAAAACTGCCAGCCGCGTCGTGGGGCACTATCAAGGTTGGAGCAGGTACGCCACCCGTTCGCATCCCTGCCGGGTGGCTTTCCGTTTTTCACGGGGTCGACCGCGTTCAGGGTCCGGCCGGTGAGCCCGTGATGCGTTACAGCGCAGGACTCCTGGTCCACGATTTTGCTCATATAGCGGAAATCGTGTATCGCTCGCCGTGCCCGCTGTTCGCGCCTGAAACAAAGCGCGAGGTCCGCGACGGCGCAAGGCAGGTCGTGTTTCCGACTGCAATCGATCCTCGGCCGAGCCTGCCTGGAAAACCTTTTGACATCTATTATGGAATGGCGGACGTTGCGATCGGTCGTGGGCGCTTAAACATAAACCAGGAAGCGAAGCCATTTTGGGTTGACGATGTCGGCGCTTAAGCTAAGTTCGGAAACGATTCATGACCTCTTCAAGGAGTACGACATTCGGGGAATCGTTCCGACCGAGCTCACCCAGGAGTTTGTGCGTCAAGTCGGTCGTGCGTTCGTCGCGCAATTCGACTTGACCAACATCGTCATTGGCCGCGACATGCGAACCTCTGGTAAGGACTTATTTGCCGCGCTTGCCGAGGGCGCAACCCAACAGGGCGCGGACGTCACAGAGATCGAGCTCGTTTCGACCGACGTGTTATATTTCGCCGTTGGGAAATTCGGTTATGACGGCGGCGTGATGATCACTGCGTCGCATAATCCGGCGGACTACAATGGTCTGAAGTTCTGCCTGAAAGATGCGGTGGCGGTCTCGCTTGAGACCGGCCTCGGCGCAATGCGCGACCGCATTCTTGCCGGCGAGTTTCCGCAAAGCAAGCGGCAAGGCGCCGTCAAGCGTCAAGAGGTCTTGCCGGCCTTTGCCGAGCACTGCTTGTCGTTCGTCACAAAAAGTGAGATCAAACCGTATAAGATTGCGGTCGATGCCGCCAACGGTATGGCTGGCCTCACGACGCCGATCGTTTTTCGCGACCTGCCGTGCCACATCGTTCCACTGTATTTTGAACTCGACGGGTCGTTCCCGAACCATCCCGCGAACCCGATGGATCCAGCGAACAAGAAACAATTGCAGCAGCTCGTGATGGAGCAGCACTGCGACTTTGGAGCGACCTTCGATGGCGACGCTGATCGGCTGTTCCTTGTCGATGAAAAAGGCGGGCTTGTCGACGCCGGGATCGTCACTGCGCTGATCGGCCTGAACACGCTCGCGCACTTGCCCGGTTCCAAAATTCTCTACAACTTGATCTGCAGCCGAAGCGTTCCAGAAGCGATCACAAAAGCCGGAGGGATTCCGGTTCGATCACCCGTGGGGCATTCGCTGATCAAGCCTATCATGCGCGCGCAAGACATCCCGTTTGGCGGCGAACATTCCGGACACTATTACTTTCGGGAAAACTGGTTTGCAGATTCCGGGATGATCGCGCTGATGCACTGCTTGGAGCTGCTGAGCCATGACGGGCGAACGCTGAGCCACCTCATCGCCCCATTAGACACGCGTTTCCGCTCGGGTGAGATCAACACGCACGTGACCGATGCCAAACAGAAAATGCACGATATAGAAGCCTTTTACGCCTCGCGCGGGGCCTCGATCGATCATTTGGATGGCGTGACGGTTTCCTTTGCGGACTGGTGGCTCAACGTGCGACCCTCCAACACCGAGCCGCTTTTACGGCTGAACGTCGAGGGCGACACTATGGAGCTCATGCAAGAGCATCGCGACGAGGCCACCAGGATCATCAACTCCTGAGTCTCGGCACGGGATGTTTATAAGGGTTGTGCTCGCCCACATGCAGAACTTGTCTGACCCATGATCGAAGCCGAAGAGCTCGCAGAGATCCCGCTTTTCGCCGGCGCAACACTGGCGCTGCGAGCGCGCATTGCTTCGCGTTCCGTCGAGATCGTGGCGACGCCCGGGGAATGGGTCACGCGAGAAGGTGACCCCGCCTATCTCTGGGTCGTTCTTTCCGGAGAGGTAGAGCGGGTACGGCTCCTGAGCGGGCAGGAGGTCCAGTCAACGACCTTCGATCCGACCGAATACTTCGGAGATTTTGCGGTCATTCTCGGCACGGAGTCCTTCATCTCGATTCGTGCCCTGCGCCCATCACGTTTGATGCGGGTCGAACCAGGCGATTTCCATTTGCTCATTTCAGAGTCAAAAGAGGCGGCCGCTTTTGTGGCTCAGACGTTGATTCGCCGCGTATCGATTTTCGACGAAGCATACCGAAAGTACGGGGAGCAGCAGGCCGTCCTCATCGGGAGCGATCTCGACGCTGCCTCGCATGCTATTCGCGACTTTCTCTCACGCAACCAGGTGGCATTCGAGTGGTTCGATCTTGACGATTCGAATGATGCGGAATCCATCGCCCAGCTCAGTCTCGACACGTCCACCTGTCCGCTCGTGCGTCTCCCCGACGGGCGTACGTTCGCCAAACCGGATCATCGGGCGCTTGCGGAGGCTATCGGTCTCCCGATCGCGCCGCGGCTGCGCGAGTACGACGTGGTCATCATCGGGGGCGGTCCGGCGGGACTGGCGGCGGCGGTATATGGAGGGTCTGAGGGTCTTGCGACGATCTTGATCGAGCAGGACGCGCCCGGCGGACAAGCCGGCACGTCGTCGCGCATCGAAAACTACCTTGGGTTCGTCAGCGGAATCTCCGGAGGCGAGCTGGCGCATCGCGCGCTGCAGCAAGCCAAACGGCTAGGGGCGGAAATCGTCGTCACGCGATCCGTGTGCGAGATCCGACCAGAGGGCTCCGGGTATGCTGTGGCGTTGGACGGCGAAACAGAGATTCGTGCGCGCAGCGTCGTGCTCGCAACCGGCGTAGCGTGGCGCAAGCTGCCGATACCGCAGCTCGACGAGCTCGTTGGACACGGCATCTCTTACGGGGCATCACGCGGCGAAGCATACTCTGTTCGCGGGAAGGACATTTTTCTTGTCGGCGGCGGAAATTCGGCGGGACAGGCCGCGATGTTCTTCTCGTCCTACGCGCGCAGCGTGACAATCTTGGTTCGCGGCACTGGGCTCGAGCGAACGATGTCGCAATACTTGATCGAGCAGATTCGCACCGTGGCGAACATCGTGGTGGAAACCTGTACGAGCCTTGAGGGGGTTGTCGGCGACGGACGCTTGGAGCGGATCGTTACGCGATCGAGCGTTTCCGGCGCAGACCGAGAACGCGACGCTCACGCGCTGTTCATCTTCATCGGCGCCGATGCGGAGACTTCTTGGCTGCCCGAGGCACTAGAACGAGACGAGCACGGCTATATCCGCACGGGACGCGAGATCGCAGCTTGGCGGCTGGAGAGGAAACCCTATCCGCTCGAGACGAGCATCCCAGGGATCTTCGCGGCGGGGGACGTTCGCAGCTCATCGGTCAAGCGTGTCGCGTCGGCGGTCGGCGAAGGTAGCATCGTGATCTCGTATATCTATCAATACCTGGAGTCCCAACGGGTGCAACAGCCGGCATAGAACCGCAAGGCGCCAACCCGGTTACCTGTGGAACTGTACCCGTGCTTTCTGGAGCTTTGGATGATGAATGACCTTGGCTTCTATGACCCACCGGCTCCGCAGTTCTGTCGACGCTGTGCCAAACTGCTCACTGCTGATAACGACGCCGATGGCTGGTGCCTCACGTGCGCCAGCGAAATGGCGAACAAGAAGCTCGAAGAATTTTCCAGCCGGCCCTAAACTAGTCGATGCTTGCATGCTATCGTTAGGGTTGAGGCTGGAGGTTGCGGCAGCGTAGTGGCTTAACGTAGTTGGCGTTCACCATTTCCTAGGGAAAGGGTCTCACCATGTTTCGTGCTGCGTGTTTGGCGTCGGTCGTCGCCTTGCTTTTCGTTGGATGTGCCGAACGAGTCGGATCAGCATCGGCCTCGCAGCACGTTGTCGCCAACTCCAACCTCGAGACAGCGCCACACTGGGTGCGTTACAAGGACGTGGCAGAGGGCGCGTTCACGATGGACGTGCCGGCTGGCTGGCAAGTGCAAGGCGGTATGTGGCGCTTCGGATATTTCGATGCGCGTTGGATGATGACGGTACGAACGCTTGACGGCGCGATGGTGATCCGACTCGATGATGTCAGCGTGCCACCGTATGCCCTTCCTGGCCCATCCACTGGACAAGCCGGTCAGCCATATGTGAAGCCGCAACAGTTTCAGATGATGGTTGCAGATTATCAAACGGCCGGCGATTACGCACAGCTATACGCCAAGCATCGCTTCAAATCTGTCTGTAAGAGCCTTGCGCAGCGGCCCGGTTCCGCCTGGAAGCCTACCCCTCCACCCGGGGCCTCGCTCGGCGCGAACATGCAAAAAACAACTGACGCAAGTTTTTCGTATGTCTGCAATACGGGCAAAGACCAGCGCATTGCGACGGTTTACGCCCGCACCACCCAGTACGGGGTTTCCTACGGAACCGGTTATTGGATTGTCGATCCTTTGATCAGCATTCTCGCGACCAAACAAGACGAGCACGCTTCCTATGCGATAGCCCAGCACATGTTCAATTCGTGGAGCAAGAGCCCGCAGTGGGTCGCCTATCAAGACAAACTGACAAAGATGGGTCTCGAGCAGATCCAGTCTAACTTCCAAGCCTTCTTGCAACAGACGCAGGCGCAGATGGCAGCGTTTCGAAGCTCGATGAGCGCGCAAGTGAATGGATTCGAGTCGCGCATGCAATCGCAAGCCGCGCAGGTGAATAGTTTCGATGAAACGCTTGTCGGCATCCAAAGCATGACCGACCCGATGACGGGAGAGCAGCTTCAAGTATTTACGGGACCGAAAAGCAACTACTACAGAAATGGCCTCGGGCAAGAGGTGAACTCCGATATCTAACCTGGGCTTGACTTCCATCAGATCAACCCCTAGCCCTCAGTAGGCGGCCTGCGGCGAAAAATGTGAACGTTGGCGTTTGCAGTCTGCACATTTTCTTGTACCATCCGACATTAGATCGGGCCATGGCAAAACAGCGCGGTTACGCACGTCTGCAAGGGTCTGTAAAGCGCGCGAAAGAAGAGCGCACCGTTCTATCATAAAGCTCGGGCCGTAGCGAAGCCTGGTTATCGCGCCTGTCTGGGGGACAGGAGATCGCTGGTTCGAATCCAGTCGGCCCGATTCGCATTCATGACCGCTTCTGATAGTAACTCTCATCCTATGCGACCGGAGAAGCAAATGATAAGACTCATCCGGACCCTGGCTGCATTTGCGATAGTGATCGCAGTTTCGAATATTCCGGTCGGCGCGGATTCGGGCCAGTGGTACGTCGGCCCAGCGGCCGACGTCGCAGCCGTGCGAGCAGATGTCTTGGCAGATCGCGATAATAAAGTCGGAGGCGTGCACGTCGTCGGCGACTACGCCTTGACACAGGTGTACATGGGTACAGAAGCAAGCGGCATGTGGGTCTACAAGCGAACTTCAGGTCACCGCTGGAAACTGATTGAAGGCGGCGGCGGCATGCCCGACCTGAGCGTCGTACCGAAGTCGATCGCCCGTCAACTGTGCTCCGGCTGGCCAAAGGGTTACGGCTGCTGACTCGTCGGGAGGTAAACCTCATGCCAGCGTATGCGGTAGCAAAAGTTCTGTGGGAAGAGCCATACGGGCCCGAAGACTACCTCAAGCGCGTGCAAGGCTCGCTCAATCGTGTCGGCGGGAAATATCTCGCATTCGGCAGGGCTACTCAGGTCGAAGGCAGTGCAGTACCGCAACACCTGGCACTCGCGGAATTTCCATCGCTCGAAGCGGCGAAAGAATTCTTCGAATCAAAAGAATACACTGAGCTAAGCAATATTCGCATGTACTCGGCTCGGACAGACTGGCTCGTGCTTGTTGATGGGCTGCCTAGCACAGCGTCAGATTTTTAGGCCGTCGACAAAAACGACCCAACCGGTCTTAGCGGAAAGAGCTCGAATCTTACGAGGCAGACCATACTGGTCAGACTCGTAGAAACGTTTTGCATCGGCCATTGAAGGAAACTCTACGAGTGCCACATGCGTGGGCGCGTCCTTGCCTTCGACGACAGTCGCGGGCCCAAACGCAAGATACCTCCCTCCAAACGGCGTGAGCGCGTTTTGCACCATTTTTAGGTACCGATCGAGTCCTTGCTGTTCGTCCCACCGAATTTCAGCCACCGCGTATGCCGCCATAGGTTTCGCCCTCCATGAAATGACTCAGCCCTATTCTAGCTTAAGTCCGTAACTCAGTGGACCGGTGATTCCCCTAGTCGTAAGATTAGACCAGCAAAAGAGATGAAGAGCACGATCACGACCATCGAGTCGCCAATTGGACCGTTGTTCCTACGTGCGCGCGGCGGGCAGTTGGTCACGCTCAGTTTCCACGCGTTTCCGCCGGGAGACCCCGCTGAAACCGATTCGGCTAATCGCGAGATCCTTGACCGCACAAAGCTTCAATTGGAAGAATATTTTGCGCAGCGACGGACGCGCTTTGACCTCGCACTCGATCTTCACGGCTCGGAGTTCTATCGTCGAATATGGCAGGCATTGCTCGAGATCCCATACGGTCGAACGGCGTCCTATGGGGAGCTCGCAGAGCGCGCCGGTGTGCCCGGACAAGCGCGGGCGGTCGGAGCGGCAAATGGCGCCAATCCGATCGCGATCATTGTGCCGTGCCACCGGGTGATCGGAGCTGATGGCAGCTTGGTGGGGTATGGCGGAGGGCTCTGGCGCAAGCAGAAGCTGCTCGATTTGGAGAGCAAAAACCTCAGCCTAGCGTTGTAATTGCCGGGTGATCCTTTGATGAGGCCACGACCGCGATGAGTTGCGCGCGCGAGCGCACCTTCAATTTGCGGAAGATGGATGACAGGTGTTTTTCGACGGTCTTGGTCCCGATATCGAGGCGTTTGGCGATCTCATCGTTCCGGTAGGCCATCGACGCTAACGCCGCAATTTCCACTTCTCGAGAAGTCAAGTCTTCAAACACCCTGCCCGTACTGGCATGCGCTGTACGCAAGCGTCTGGCGTCAGCAACGGCTCCGCAACGCTCGTAAATCGCTACAGCCAAGTCGCGCTTGCCCGCAAGTTCCAGCGCCTTGGCTTCGAAGAGCGGCCATCCAAGCGCGGCGTACTTGCGGCTCGCGTCGTCACCGAGGGCGACTGCTTCTTCGGGTTTGCCGTTGCGTGAGGCAACGATCGCTCGCACGAGGACGTCGGTCGCACGCGAGGCGGCGCCGCCGGCGTGGCGCGCAGCGACCTTGGTCAGCTCGACGACTCTGTCGAGCTCCTCGACAGGCAGATACATTACCGCGTGGATCAAGATGAACATGGCTTCGGGAGCTGCAAAGGACAATGCCGACAAGGCAAGCCGCAGGTCGGATTGCGCGACATCGAGCTCTCCTTGAGCGACCGAAAGCGCGGCATGCGCTCCCAGCAAGAAGATGCAATCCGGATCGCCGAGGTGCTGACGGGCTTCCAGCAGCAGCTTTTGGTCGAACTGCCTCCAGAGCGCGTCATCGCCCGTCGAAACTGCGATGTGGACTGCGATCGAGGCAGCGACGCGAACGGCAGTATTGACATCCCGGCCGCTCACCACTTCCTCGATGCATCCCACGGCACCGGAAATGTCCCCGCGCTGGTATAAATACGTCGCCTTGACCGCGATCATGTACAGACGCTGCGCGCGAAAGCTGCATTCTCTCTCGGTGCGCTCGGCCGTTTCAAGTGCTTGCTCGATCCGCTCGTTTGTGCCGAGGTAGATTCCGGTCAACGCGAGTGCATTCTCTACGCCGATCAACGACTCAGGAGAAAGCTCAGGCAACAGCTCATCCACACGGTCGGCATATCGCAGCCATTCGTCGGCATTTCCCGCATACGTGTGGCGCATCAGCTGGACGATGAGATAGTTCAGTTTGGCATTGGGGGCCAGGTGGTCTGGGTCAGCGACGCTGCTCACGTAACGTTCGGCGGCTGAGAAATCGTAGAGCGCGCCCGCTATGCGTGCGCAGACGACCAGCAAGTGGTCAAGCGGCGCTTGTGCGATTTGGTCTTGATAACTTTCAAGAAAGCGCTCCGCGTACGGCAGCGCGATCTCGTTCTGCATGTTATACATCTGCCCGACCATGCTCGGTGCTATACGAGCGGCCTCGTTGACGTCCCCGCGGTCGAGGTGGATCTGCATGGCCTCTTCGAACGCGTCGCATGACTGCTTGTACCGGCCTTGCAGCCGCTCGAGGGAACCGATCCGCTCATAGAGCCTGGCGCGATCGAGGGGCTCGGTCGCGGCGGCAAGAGCCCGGTTGTAGCAGACGAGGGCCTCCGGCAGAGCGCGAAGCGCAAACGCCGCGTCGCCTGCCCTCTCATTGTAGCGGATCGTGCGGTCGCGATCTTCGCTTCGCCAGGCGTGGTACGCGAGCTCTTCAATGTGGCGCCCGGCGTCAAGATGCGCTTCAAGCGCGCTCAGGATCTCGCCATGTAGCCGGCGGGCTTGGAAGAAAGGGACGTCCTCGTAGATCGTCTGCCGCGTAAGCGCGTGCCGGAACCGGCAGCTCAGCCGTCCACCCGCATCGTCTATGATCAAGTTGAGATCGCGCGCCTTACGAAGCGCAACCGTGATCGCCTCGAGATCCTTTCCCATCACGAGCGCGAGCACTTCGGGGTCGAAACGATATCCCAAGACGGCCGCGTACTCCAAAATCGCTCGGTTGCCTGCATCCAGCCGACCACACCGCGCGGCAATCGCAGCGCGGATCGACAGCGGTAGAAGCGCCGGTTTTGTCTTGTGCGCATCTCGCTCGAGGTAATCTTTGACGAGCTCCTCGGCGAAGAACGGATTGCCCTCGCTGCGCTGCTCGATGTCTTGGAACGCCGGCGGTGGAATCGGCGCGTGACCGTCCAGCGTGCTCTCGATCAACTCGTGGAGTTCTCCCAGGCCGAGCGGTTGCACGCGTATGTGCCTAAGGCTGGGTTCCCGGAAGAGCGGCGAAAGGGAAAGCAGCAGTGGTTCGTCGCGCGCGAGTTCGTCGGTCCTGAATGTCGCCAGGATGAGCAGGCGCGTGCCGTCGAGGCGGCGCGCGAGATAATGCAAGAACTCCAACGTGGATTCGTCGGCCCAGTGGATGTCCTCGACCATCAAAACCGTTGCGCGTTTCGCGCATACGGCTTTGAAGAAGGTGAAGAGCGCCTCGAAGAGCTCGTCTTTCTCGAGCGTCACCTCGGACGAGCTCCGCCCCATTTCCGCCATGAATTCGGGCAAGATCTGCGCGAGGGCGCGAGACACGACCTTTTCCAGATCCTCGAACCTGACCCTCGACAAGAGCGAACGCACGGCTGACCGGATCGGCCCAAGAGGTCGGCCGGCGCGCTGGAGACATTCCGAGCTCACAAGATTTCGCGCCCGGCCTTCGTGCGAAAGCGCGATAAACTCGGTCAGCAGCCGGCTCTTACCGATCCCGGCCTCGCCCGAGATCAATACGAATGAGCCGTTGCTCTGACCGAGAGCCTTGCGCGCGTCCACGAGCGCAGATAGCTCTTTGTGCCGGCCAATAAATGACCGACACCGTACCGACTCCCCGACCATGCCACCTCCGTCGAGCGAGCCGCTACTTCTACGAGCATGCGGGGCTACCCGCCGGAATTCGACCGGACGCCCTTCATATGGTGACTCGGTCGGCCAAGAAAAAGAGGAGGCGGCCCGCTTGGCCGCCCCCTCGTGTCGGACTGGTATTCCTATCTATGGTAAGCAGATGGCGTTGAAATCGCCGTCGAGAACCGACGCATTACCCTTCGTGTCCGAGACAATGATTCCAAAGGATGAGCCATTCTGTCCACTAGGGTATGGCCAGACGTCGGTGGCCGTGAACGCGTTCGGAGCCGACTGCGAGACGGTCGCCATTTGTGTGTTGTTACTCACCGCAGTGAAGTTGCCGGTGTAGTTCGACTCGATTGCGGTGAAGTTTTGTTGGTAAGGATTGCCACCGCAGCCCCACTGTGCGGGCGGCACGTTCGGGAAGATGATCGCGACCGTGCTGAACGTGATCGCGCAATGCGCGGTTGGATTTGCTGGGTTGCAAGGTGCCGCGCTCGCTGAGGGCGATGGACTGGGCGCGATCGAGGGCGAAAGACTCGGTGATGGCGCAATGGATGGTGAGGCCGACGGCGAGGGCGATGGAGACGGCGAAGCATTCGGAGACACGTACAGATACAAGTAGTACGTCGCCGAATCAACACCGACCATCCCCGTTCCGCCTGAGAATGTCAGCGTTTGCCCTGAGATCGAGGGAGCAGACCAAGTGAATTGAGGATTGCCGGTGGTGATCCAAAGTTCGAGGGTGAAGAAATTGGTGGCGGTCGAGTACTGACTTGGTACGGTGATCGTGACCGTAGGAGAGGCACTCAACGCGAGCGCGGTCGAAAAACCCATCTGCCCTTCCCAAATAGCGGCGGTACCGCTCGGGAGCGCCATCGGTTCGCGAGAGGTCGAAAGCGAATGGCGGGCGATGCTCGATGTGCCCGGGCCGGCGGGGAGCGGCGTTGTGAAGACGGTGATCGTGACGTTGGTGCCCGCCGGACCATTATTGGGCGGAACAATGAGTTGACCGGTGAAGCCCTTGTGTTGCGGGAACGCTAGAGGCTGCCCAGCTGCTGGCAATGCTTCGGTAACCGACGCCGGGGTCGAGGTGGCCGTCGGCCCCGGTGCCGTGTTGTTGCTGCAGCCGCCTACCGCCACCACCATAAGGGCCGATGCAGCGCAGCAAAATGCGATGAATGAGAGATGCTTCCGAAACGAAGCGAACATGGAAACCTCCTTCGCAAGCCAGTGTGCAATACACCGGTTGGGCCGCCTGAAGGCAGTACACCTGAAGCCTACAGCGTTTTCAGGCGCCGCAGTATGCTGGGAAACCCTACCAGGGCCGTTCAGTTTCTAAGGATTCGAGTTCGGCGTGCTTCCTTTGAAGACGCGGAACAGGTACCACAGCGACGGGATGAGGATGGCAAGGCCCAGCAAGGCGACAACTGCGAAACCCTCGAGGGTTCGAACGGGCGCCGCGGCCTGGTCGACCGTCAACGTGGGAATGACGACGTAGGGGTATTGCGCCCACGCCCACACCCAGAGCACCAGCGTCACTTGTATGACGACGAAAATGCGGGCAACTCCAAAACGCCTTGCCAGCAGCATCGCCAAGGTGATGAGCCCGGCCAACAAGGCGCTCAAGAATGGGACCAGCGCGCGACCACCGATAAACGACGCGTACAACATTGGCGCGCCGCTGCGCGCGGCGAGGAATGCGACCGCTCCGATGATGGCCGTCGCGATCCACGCCCCGAGAGCGCGCTTGCGGAATATGGCTTGGAGGTCGCCCGTCGTCTCGACAGTGAGAAACGTCGCTGCGAGCAAGGTACACATGCACAAGGCGAAGACACCGACCGCGAGTGCGAATGGATGCAGCCATGCACTCGTCGCTTGCACCGGCAAACCGGCCTGACCCGAGGCGAGCGCGCCGATCGCGGCTCCTAAGAAGATGGGCGTGATGATGCTCGTCGCGCCGAAGAGACTTCCGAGTCCGTCATGCTCTCGCCCGAGCTCTGCCGCGCGTTCCCGCAGCGCGAAGGCGCTGCCGCGCAGGACAATGCCGGCCAGTGCGATGAGCACCGGTACCGCGAGCAGCGTGAACAGGGCGGCGAAGCCTGCGGGAAACGCCGTCCACGAGCCCACAATTGCAAAGATCAACCAGACGTGGTTCGCCTCCCAAACCGGTCCCATCGCCGCGGCGATCGCCTGTCGCTGGGCGCGAGCGTTCGGTCCGGTCGCGAGCGCATCTAA
>JAJPHJ010000058.1 GCA_021325335.1 Pseudomonadota bacterium
GGGAGAAGTTTGGGGCTGGTGCCCCTGCTGGTCTTCAAAACCAGTTGGTCTTCGAATCCTCGGGGACTGGTAGGTTCGATTCCTATCTTCTCCCGCCGTCTTCCACCTCAGATTCCGTGCGTGCGGCTCGCGTCAGCAACTCGCGCTCGCAGAGCGGGCAATCGCACTCCTGCGGGTGACCGGGAAGCTCGTACGGTTCGTCGCTGGGCTCAAGCGACAGTTCGATTCTCGAGTTCGCACCCGGTCTGGGTTTTTTTCGATAGCGTGGTTTTACGCGAAAATAAGGGCGATCTGATTTCACGAGCGGTGTCCTCCTCATTGCTGCAGGCTTGCACTGGCAATCGCGACAAGCACCGTCACCCCAACGGGCACGGTGTAAACCCACAGACACCTGCGGGTTGCTTACGCGGTGAGGAGCGGAGGTGCGCGTTCGCCGATGCGGCAAAGCGCGCGGACCGATTGTCCGAAGGTGACCTTCGGACGGTAGGCGAGATAGCGACTCTCGATGCCCCGCTCGTAGAGCGTTGCAAACGAGAGCACGAGCCGGACGAACTGTATTGTGGCGGCCGCGAGAGCACGAACGAGCCACATCGCGCCGAGCGTGACGACAATGCATGTGAGCGCCTGGAAGGCGAGGCTGATGGCCACCGGACCGTCGAGCCATACGGCGCCGCCGAGCGGGTGACCGTAGACCACGATCTGCTCCGCGCGCTGCATCCAGAATTGCGCCATGAGCTGTACGCACATGATGAGCGGCATCCAGGCGAAAGCGCGCCGGCCAACCGCGTCGCGCGTCATCAGCAGCCAGTTCTGCGCAGGTCTTCGATCGTGGACGAGCGCCTCACGCACCCGCAGCCCCAAGTGCATGAGGATGAAGAGCGCGCCGATCAGGAGCGCCGGGCCGAGCGCCCAGAGGCTGTGATCCGTGAAGTCACCCGGGCCAAACCAACCGCGATCCGACGCGCTCTCGACAATGACGTCAGCCACTGCGGCACCCAGTGTCGCGACGGCGAGGCAGAACCAGATCTTCAAGGCGATTTTCATGGAACGGACCAGCGGTTGACCTTCGCGCAGCGGCAGCCCAACCCTCGGCCAAATCCTCAGCTCTGTTTAAGCTTGAGATGGGAGCGCCTGAAATCCGGCGAACATCTCTCTCGACCCTCCAGTACACATTTCATGAACTGAGGTAACAATGCGTTTCAGGCTATCCCTCTTCGCTATCATCACGGTCGCGTGTGCCTGTCTGTCTCCTGCGCTCGCTCAGCCGGTGGGCGGGATGATGATGGGCATGCAACAAGTCATCAAGGTGAATAAGTGCGATCCGCAGCTGAACAGGAACGTGTATCCAGGCTACGTCGCCGGCTACTATCCGCGGTTTGGTCCATACGGCTGGTACGACGTCTACGGCGTCCGCTACACGCAGCCGGTCGTCAGCGGCTCGGCCCATCTCGGCATCGACTACATCAACACCACGAGCAAGCCGATGGCCTCTATCGAGTTTGGCCTTCTCGCGCGCGGGGCGCTCGTCGCCGAGGTGAGAGATGTCGGCACGTTCTCACCGGGTGCGGAGATCAAACATGAGTTCGGTATCAGCACGAACGTGTTTCCCCTAGGCACAGGTTTGCCGGTATGCGTGCCCCTGCGGATCACCTTCACCGACGGCTCGAAATGGCGCAATCCCCACCTGCCGGCAATTCAACGGAGCATCTATCGTTAACCGGTCGTGATCTATTCCCAATTCATGTAGCAGTCGCGAATTTATTCGCGACGATCAGAGCGCGCAATTACCGAGCGCGCTCGTTTTTTTTCAACCCCATTTCGGAGCGTAAGAGCGACATCCACATGGCGTCAGTCCAAACGCCGTTGTGATAGACGTATCTGCGTAAAAGTGCTTCGTATTGGAACCCACAGCGCGCGTAGCAAGCGATCGCGGCGCGATGATTCGGGTACACCCCGAGCTCGATGCGCCGCAAGCGAAGCTGAGAAAATCCGAAGCGACAGAGTTCCGTCACGGCGAACGTTCCCAGCCCGCGACCTCGCATGGCCGGGTCGAAGATCGCGATCGTGAGCTCCCGGCCCGCAAAGCGCGGGGGCCGCAAACTGCAGATGCCGACCACGCGCCGATTGACGACGATAGCAAACGCGTCGTGCTCTTTGCTTGCTTCCATATCGTCGAACCAACCGAGCTTGGAGGGCAGCGAGCGAGGAAACATCCAACGCGTGGTTGCCGCGGCAATCCCGCTCGCGAACCCGTCGCGAACGGCTTCGATGTCCGCCCTCTGAAGTCGGCGGAGTCGCATCGATGAGATCGAGGTGCGAGCTGACCGCTCCGGCGGCGGTTCAGATCGAGGCACGGCGCGCCATCCATTCCTCCCACAACAGGCTTAACATGAGCTCGTCGCGCGCCTTACCGGCATGGAAGGCGACCTTGCGAAGAACGCCCTCCCTTGAGAAGCCCGCCTCCTCGTAGACTTCGACCGCGAATTCATTGCTCGGGAGCACGCGGACCTCGATGCGCTGTAGGGGCAAGACGCGAAAGGCTGCATCCGCCAGCAAGCGCACTGCCTCTGCGCAACGGTCGAGACCGACGCGGCGCGTATCTTGGATTGCGATCCCGAGCTTTGCTTGGACTCCCTCGACGCTTAGGGTGGCGAGTCCGATCTGCGCGCCGAGGCTCGTCTCGATGATGAAGCTCGGCTTCGCCGGGTCGGTCGCAAGCTGCGCGATCCAAGCAAGCTGCGGGCCGGCCCGGGGCAAGAGTTCCGAAAGCCACTGTCTCGCGGACGGCCGGTCGAGCCAGCGCTGCAGCGGCCGCGCGTCGCTTGGCTCAACCGGACGCAATCGCACGCCGCTTCCCACGAGCCATGTCGCGGGCAGCCGGGCACTCGTCGTCGAACGTTCACGCATGCCCTTGCGCCCGGCCGTTTTTGTCCTCTTCATCGCGGTCATCGCCTTCGGCGCGCCAGTGGCTCGCGCCGCTTTGCCGACGCCATCCCCGTTGCCCAGCGGCCAGAGGCTGCCGTCCATTCAAAGCATTCTCGCGCATCACCATGAGGCCATGGGCCGCTTGCCCTCGCTCATCGCCCACTGGTCGGGGACCATCGATGACAACGGTCAAATCGTGAAGTACGACATCGTCGCGGCGCGTGACGGCCGGTATCGGCGCACCTACGTCTTCCCCCTGACCCAAATCGCCGAAGGAAGCAATCTCTACCAGGATTGGGGTCAAGACGAAAACGGCAACGTGCAGCTCACCCCAGCTCAGCGGCACGAGTCCATGGATGCGCGGCTCGTCAAGCTCAACGACCTGCGCTTTCAAAGCCGTGGCTCCGCCGTCAGCGGCGTCACGACCATAGACGGGCACCAAGCGTACGTCGTCAACGTCACGATGCAAGATGAAAGCGCGGTGGTCTACTTCGACCTCAACTCGGGCTTGCTCGATGGAGCCGATGTCGGCCCGGAAACCATCCGCTATTTGGCATACCGCCGCTTCCAGGGCGTGGCGGTTCCGACCGACATCCAAGAAAGCGGACCGGCTGACGCCGCGAGCATCACGGTCAACAACGTCAGCTTCGTAGGCGATACGAAAGGGGAGTTCGATCCGCCGGCCCAGCGCCGTCCCCAATTCCCGGCCGGGACCACGCAAGTCGCCCTTTCGTTCGACTCGCCGCGCGGCCTGATCGTCTGCCCGGCCCTCGTCAACGGGCATCCCGCGCGATTCATCATCGATTCGGGCAGCACGACATCCATCATCGATGAAGATGCCGCGAAGCGCTTCGGGCTTGTGACCGGCGGCATCTCGCACGTGGAAGGCGCGGCTCTGATGACCGGCACGGTCGCGCGGATCGATACGCTCAATCTTGGCGGCGTTGTCTACGCGCCGTTCTTTGTCCAGGCGATCCCCCTGCGCTTGCCCTCGCGGTTGTCGCACGAAGGGATCGATGGGGTCATCGGCTTCGACCTCTTCAGCTCGCTCGTAGCGCGCATAGGGTTCACGCACTACGAACTGCGCTTGATCCAGCCAAACGCGTTCAGCTACGCGGGGACGGGCGCTGTGCTCACCATCGACACCTCCAAGCGGGTGCCGCTGTTCACGACGACTATCGGTGACAAAGATCAAGGAACGTTCACGCTCGACACGGGCAGCAGCGCGACGCTCGTGCTGTACCCCGAATATGCCAAATTGCACCAGAGCGATTTCAGCGAACCCACGGAGAACGGCACGACGATCGCGTCGGGCGCGGGCGGCGATCTACCGACGCGCCTCTATAAGATTTCGCGCGTGAAGTTCGGGCAGTTCGACCTGACGGAAGTGCCGACCGAAGTCATCATGCGCGAAACTGGGGCGTTCGGTCAGACGACGTCCGATGGCCTGATCGGCAGCGGAGCCCTCTCCTCGTTCGGCGCGGTCTTCTTGGACTACGCCAACAATCGCCTCATCCTCGAGCGCTAGAATTTGATGCCGGCTTTTTGGACTTCTTGATACGGGAGCAACCAGACGAGCGACTCGTCGTGCAAGTCCACCACCTGGACGTGATTGCCGAACGGATCGTGAAAGTCGCAGCGAAAACCGCGGTTGAGCTTCAGCCCGTATTTCTTTGAGACTTTCTCGCGCACTTCGGTCAGCTGCCTCTCGTCTCGCACGATGAGCCCGAAGTGTCGCGTCTGGTCGGGTGTCATTTCGTCCACTTCGAACATCGCCAAGAACTGGTGCTCGCCGATCTTGAAAAAGGCGTTGCCTTCGCCCTCGTCCGACCGCTTGAGCTCGAAGACGTCTTCGTAGAATGCGACCGCCTTGTCGATGTCCGTCACCTCGATCGCGACGTGGTTGATGCCGTAAACATGAACCGCCATGGAAACCTCCAGGTTATTCTCGACCGGATCCAGCGCGCAGGTCGACAAGATCGGCAAGACGCTGCATCGCGTCGTCGCCGAGCGAAACGAAGGCCACACCCACTTCCCCGACGTTTGAGGTTCGTACGATGGCGGCGTCGATGTTCACCGTGGCGTCGATGGCGATGGGGATGTGGATCACGATGCGCGCATCGTGGTCGAGCGGCTCGTCCGTGAGCAACAGCACGCCGCCTAAACTGATGTTGTCGACCATGCCGACACACAGACGGCCCGAATCCGTGACCGTGAACGTCACCGGCATCGAGATGTTGAAGCGCGGCGCCTGCCGGCGCTCGGACGGGCGCGAGTCCAAAGGTCCCGTCGCGGTCATAGCTGCTCGATCGAATCCACAACCCAGTCGGAGGACGAGGTCTTGACGAAGGCGCCGCAATACGTGCAGCGGCCGTTCTGCAAGCTCAGCGGCGCTCCGCATGACGGACACGTGCTCGCGAGCTCTGTCTGACCTACCGTGCTCGTTGCGTCGGCTCGGCGGATGAATGTCCAGCGCTCGGTGAAAGTCCGCTGGAATTGATTTCCGCTGACGACTTGCTTCGTGTTCTCGTCCACCGTGTAGTCGGACATGCTCGCGCTGATGGCGACGACGATGGAATCGTACGGACGTCCCGCGTTGACCCCTGCGATGCTCGCGTGACCGATGACCATGTTGTCGAGCATGTTGATCTGATGATTCGCGAGGAGCTGGTCCGTCTGGATCTTATGACGCTCGTAGAGAGCGTCTGTCATGCAATCGCGCGCGATGTCCTGGTTGCGCCCTTGCCAGGCTTGTTGCAGCTTGAAGAAGCACGTCTGCGCGCGACCCAGAAACGCAGTCTCATCGAAGTTGGGATCGTGTGCCTTGATGGCGGCGATGCCCGCGGCGATCTCTTCAGGCGTCGCTGTTTGAACTCGGGGAGCCACGGCGATCGGGCCGCGAGCATCGTCATCCGTGACGCCACCCGAAAGCGTCGGCGACCAGGCCTCGCGCATCGGACCATTTCCATTGCCTTGGCTGCGAACGTAGCGCCGGTACATGGAGTAGAGGATAAAGAGGACGAGGATCGTCCCAAAGCCTGTGCCATGGCCCGCGAAGAGAAAGGGCAATACCCAAAGGACGCTGCCGCCGAAATCGCCGCCGCCGGAGAAGCCGCCCCCGCCGCTGCCACCGTAATTCTGGCCCCCGCCCGCGCGCGCAAGCGCCTCTAACGGTACGAGCGCGACCAGCGCCAACCACGGAAGCAACGCGACAGCCCCGGTCACCCACGTGCGATTCATGTTCTGCCCCTTGCGTCTTGATTTTACCGCGCCGGCAGCCAAAAGTTACGAGCGTTTGTGCTTCTTGGCGCCGCGGCTACCTGACCTGCGGGCCCCGGCAAAGCGGCGCGCGGCGCTCACGTTTTGCCGATCGAGCGCCTTTTCGGGCGTCTCGCAAATGCACGCCGCGTTGCGGAACTCCGGACGCGTGAGGATGGCGCGAAAGCCGGCCGCGCCAATGCGGCCCTTGCCCAAGTGCCAGTGCAGGTCGTGTTTCGCGCCGAGCGCCACTTGCGTGTCGTTGAGATGGAGGACCCGTACGCGTCCGAAACCGATGTGCCGTTCGACGAGCTTCAAGACCGAAGAGAGCCCGCGCGCGCTTGCTATATCATAGCCACTGGCCCACAGATGCGCCGTGTCGAGGCACACCCCGACGCGCTTGCTGCCGACCGCGCGTACGATCTCGCCCAGCTCTTCAATAGTGCCGCCGCACTTGTTGCCGCCGCCCGCCGAATTCTCCAAGAGCAGCATCGGTCCGGCCGGCGCGGCCGTTACGAGGGCGTCGACCAGCTTGCAGATATGGTCGAATCCGCGCGCTCGCGGCTGCGCGCCGTAACTTCCGAGATGCGTGTTGACGTACTCGATCGCGCCGCGCGCGGCGACGTCGAGATCGTGGGCCACCAAGCCCGCGCTTTTCGTGCGCAGAAGCCTATCTGATGAGGCAAGATTGATCAAGTACGACGTGTGGATGACGGTCGGGGCGATGCCGTGAGCGCGACGCAGCTCCGCAAACGCGGCCCAAGCGGCCGGATCGTAGGGCGTCGTGCGCCAGCCACGCGGGTTGCCTGCGAAGATCTGGATGCACTCGCAGCCGGCGGCGAGCGCCTCGGCGACGGTCTTAGCGAACCCTCCGCCGATGCCGACATGGACGCCGAACTTCACGACGATCCATTCATCGCTCGCTTGAGCTCGTCGGCCACGCTGTCGTCGAGCTTGGCGTCCGTCTTCGCATGGATCTCATCCTCGTGACCTTCGATCGACTCGTGGATCTGCTCGATCGCAGCCGTTGCGCGCTCGGACTGCGGGAAGGCGATGACTTGACCGTTGACGCGGCGTGGAGCGTCTTCCGGCAGCGGCGGCAGCTCATCGATGGAACGCAAGCCGAAGGACTCCAAAAACTGCGTCGTCGTGCCGTAGAGAATCGGACGGCCGACGACCTCCTTGCGCCCGAGCTCGCGCACGAGCTGGCGCTCTTCCAAGGTACCCATCACCCCGTCCACGTTGACGCCGCGGATGCTCTCGATCTCAGCGCGCGTGACCGGCTGCAAGTACGCGACGATAGCCAATGTCTCGAGCGAGGCCGGTGACATGTAGGTCTTGGGCGGAAGCAGGTAGCGTTCGACGTCCTCACGCGCGTCGGGGTGCGAGTGCAACCGGTACCCGCCGCCGACCTCGCGCAGCGCGATGCCGCGATCCGCGAGGGATTCGCGCAGTTCGCGCAATGCGGCGCCCACTTTGCGCTCGGGCTCCCCCGTTGCTTCGCAGAGCTGCTCTACGCTGACCGGCTCGGTCGCGACGAAAAGCACCGCTTCGATGCGGTTACGCAGACTCGGCAAGCGGTGCGACGCTTTCTTTAGGGGCCGCTTTGAGGATGATGTCGGCGAACGGGGCCAGCTGCTCGTACTGCGCCTTGTGCGCGCGCACGAGCTCGAGCGCGGCGAGAAAGGTCACAACGATCTCGAGCGGTTGACAGCGCTCGACGAGCGCGAAGAAGCTCAAACTTGCTCCGCGGCGCAATTCGCGCAGTAAATAGTTCATCTTCACGACGACGGAAAAAGTCTCGCGCTTGACGACCATCGGACGAGTCGCCGCTGCGTTGAGAGCGTGCATGAACGCATTTGCGAGCATCTCCGGTCGGAGCTGGTAGCGCTGGACGAGTCCGTCCTCGTGGGACGCCGCTCGGGTGAAATAGGAACGATTGAGCTCGAACCGTTCGCGCAGGTCGGCTCCCAGCGCCTTGAACTGCTGGTAGGCGAGAAGGCGCTCGCGCAGGGCCTGTTCGGCCGCCGCCGCTTCCTCTGCCAGCTCGTCCACAAAGGGCGGTGGCGGTGGCGGCAGGAGCTTCTTCGACTTGATGAAGGTGAGCGTCGCCGCAATGACCAGGTATTCGCTCGCCACTTCGATGTCGAGCGATTCCATGAGGTCGATGTACGCCAGATACTGCTCGCAGACGGACGCGAGAGAGACTTGGGTGATGTCCAGGTCTTGCGCGAGGACGAGCTGGAGCAAAAGGTCGAGGGGTCCGTCAAAAACGTCGAGTTTGACGAGTAACCCGGTTGGACCGTCGGCTATGTTGACTCCCCCTCCACGCTCAATACGACCATATGTTCTTCCCGGTTGCGAGTGTACCGCCCTGCGGCAAGACCTCGACGTAGATCTGCCCCGGAGCAAGCGGTATGGCGTTGCCGCTTCCATCGAGCAACTCCGGCATCGTGTTCGGTCCGGGTGCGACCCACTGACCCTTGGTCGCCACGCCATTGCGCACGAGCACGGCTGGGAAGCGGCCGTAAACGTCCATCGTCAGATCGCCGAGGCTGTCTATCACTTTGGCCGGGATCCACACCGCGACGATGTCGGAGACGATGTAGGGGCGCATGTCGCCCAGATCGTGTTGCACGTCCGCTCCGATCATGCGGATGTACGCCGAGCCCGCGGGGCGATAACGCACTTTGTAACCCAGCCAAAACGTCAGTACGACGTCCGAGGGATCCGCTGGCGCCGGCGGGTCCGGCGTGAACGCGAACTCTTCTGCGTCGAGCGGCGCGTCTTTGTAGCCATACTCGGGAGCGGTGTGGCGCATCTTGGCGATGGAGGTGTAGAGGTTGTGCGGCATCTCGCGGCTATCGTCGCGCCAAAAGGCCTCGGGGGTGCCGACGATCTGATCCATATCGGCGAAGCCGTCGTCGCGCAGGTCTTTGAGCGGCCCCCACACATCGTCGTTCTCACCCGCGTGCGCGTACAGCGGGTCGTACGGGCGTGCCAGGTCTACGAAGTAGAGGCGCGCGCTGCGCACGGGGCCGATCTTGGCCGGGGTCTTCTCTAGGTACAAAGCCATGTAGCGCGTGATACCGCCCTCGGCTTCGACTTCGTACACGATGTCCGCGTCATGCAGCCCGCTTTGCGGCCGCGCATCATACGGGTAGTTGTCGATCATCACGGCGGCTATCCGATGATGATCCGAACCGCGCGCGATCTGCACGCCGTTGAGCAGGCTATAGACCGGGGTAGGCGTCGGTACAGCAGTGAGAGGAGGCGACGGGGCCGTGGGCGCTGCGTGCTTCGCGCAAGAAGCTGCTCCAAGGGCGAGTGCTGCCATCACCGCCCAGGCCGCGAACCGATAGATGCGTTGCGTCCCCCCAACCTCCATGTCTAATGTAGTCGGCGCAAATTTGTTATTCTGTAGTCGGCGCAAATTTATTTGCGCCTTATTTGCGCCTTAGACGATCAGCCTATACCAGCCCCATGCAGATACCGATTCGATGGCGGATCGTTTCGACCTGAGACATAGTCACTCGGTGGCTCGTCGGCTTGACGCGGGTCAGAGACACAGTCGTCACGTTGAACGCAAGGGCGTAGCTCCTAGTCCTGCAGCCGTTTTCAGCGCTTGGGTCTATGGCGACCGACAACGCGGGGATAGCTAGTCCTTGATCGGTTGTGAGAGGAACAACGATACAACTTGCGTGCATGTCATCGAACAGCGCGCTGTCCTCGATAACCACCGCTGGGCGCAGTTTGTTTGGCTCCGTGGGGATACCGCCGCGGCGCCAATCGACGATGACGATGCTGCCACTGGTCGGTCGTTTCATTACTCATCGATCTCAATGAGTGGAGAGCCCCAGTCTTCAAAAAACTCGCGTCGAGTTCGACTTTGCTTCACACGCTCGGCAAGTGCCTTACCCTGCGCGCGAATTTCCCGACGTCTTGCTTCGACAGCGCGTTCTTCCGCGATTGTACGCAACAGCGTTCGGAATGGTATCCCCATACGCTTGGCCTCTTTGGTCAACGCTTCTCGGGTTTCAGGCCCCAGGCGGATCGTGACGAGATCCTTCATGCCGATTTATAGTAACACATATGTGTGTTACAGGCAAGTAGCTCAGGAGCCGTTAGGAACGGAAGCCGAGCTGGGCGGGCGCCTTCTCCTTGACGATATTCTGGGCGATCTCGATGAGGCGACGCTCATTGACGTGCGTGAGCACGTCAGCCAGCTCGTCGAGCGCGACCCATTTCGCTTCGTCGACCTCGGAAAGCAGCGGCGTCGGCGCGCCCCTCACGTATCGCATGAGAAAGAAGTGCACGATCTTGCTGTGCTTCATGCGGTTCGCGTAGAACCAGTAGCGGATGTCGGAAAGCTTCACGACGATCGTCCCCTCGATGCCTGTTTCTTCCAACACCTCGCGGGTGGCGGCGTCCTCGATCGTCTCGTTCGGCTCGACGTGCCCCTTCGGCAATGACCAGATCCGCGGCGTCGAGCGTCCGATGATGAGGCCCGCGTACGCGTCGCGCTCGCGCCTGAGGACCAGACCACCCGCCGAGCGCTCGTGCATGACTCGGGGTCTCGTTCCGTCGGGCGCGGCGCGCGTAGGGTTTCGCAGAGGCACAAGTGACGGCTGCGCGACGGATTCGCTTTGCTTGCGCCGCCGCGGGCGCCGCCGCTTCATCGTGCTCTTTCGTTCGGCGGCGGCTCCCACCGCAGGCCGATGCCTTTGTTCGCCTGGCGCCCGACCTGCGCTTCGTCCACGCGTCGCACCGGCGTGTGCAGAGGCAGTTCCGCCATCGACGCCGGGTCGTCGTGCGATTGTTTGACGAGCGCGCGCAGCGTTTCGGCGAACGCGTCGAGCGTTTCTTTCGTCTCTGTCTCCGTCGGCTCGATCATGAGACACTCGGGCACGACGTGCGGCCAATACATCGTCGGCGCATGCACGCCGGCGTCGAGCAAGCCTTTGGCCAAGTCGAGCGCGCGCACGCCCGTCTCCTTTTTGAGCGTCTCGGCCGAACACACAAACTCGTGGCGGCAGAAATCGTCGTAGGGAACCGTCAGCATGTCCTTGATCTTCGCGCGGACGTAATTCGCGTTGAGCACCGCCAGCAGGCTGTTGCGGCGCAAGCCCTCTTCGCCGTGCACGATCACGTATGCATACGCGCGCACGATCGCCAAGAAATGCGACCAGAACTCGCGTACCGGGCCGATGCTGTCCGGGCGCCGCCAGTCAAGGGCAAAGCTCTTATCGGCCGCGCGGACGACGATCGGCTTGGGAAGGTACTTGGCGAGGGCTGCGCTTGCGCCCACCGGACCCGATCCTGGACCACCTCCGCCATGCGGCACCGAAAACGTCTTGTGCAGGTTCAGATGGAGCAGATCGAAGCCCATGTCGCCGGGCCGCGTCAGACCGACGATCGCGTTTGCATTGGCGCCGTCGTAGTACATCAGCCCGCCGGCATCGTGGACCGCTTGGGTGATCTCGATGATGTCGTCTTCGAAGAGCCCCAGCGTGTTGGGATTCGTCATCATGCAAACCGCCGTCGAGCCGTCGAGCCGGCTGCGCAGCGCGCCGACATCGGTGCGACCGCGGCTGGTCGAGGGGATGGAAACCACCCGATATCCCACCATCGCGGCGCTCGCGGGATTCGTGCCGTGCGCGGTGTCTGGAACGAGGCAGACGTTGCGGCTGCCTTGCCCGATCGCGGCGAAGTGTTTTTTGGCCATGAGCATGGCCGTGATCTCCCCGTGCGCGCCTGCTGCGGGCATGAGCGAAAACTCAGCCATGCCGAAGAGCGCCGAGAGCGTGCGTTCCATATCCCACAGCAACTGCAGCGCTCCTTGCGCGCCGTCATCGGGCGCAAAGGGGTGCAAATCGGTGAAACCAGGGAAACCCGCAGCCGCCTCGTTGAGCTTGGGATTGTACTTCATCGTGCACGAGCCGAGCGGATAAAAATTGCGGTCGACCGAGAAATTGCGGCCCGACAGGTCCATGAAATGGCGTGCGACCTCGATCTCGGCAAGATCGGGGATCGGCAGTTCGCTGCGCAGCAGATCCGCCGGCAGGTACTTCTTCGCGCCGCCCGCATCCGCGACGAAGCGGCTACCGCGGCCGGGCGCTCCCATCTCAAACAGCAGCGACGGCACGCTCGGTCTCCTTTGCCAGCGCGGCGGTGACGCGCTTGATGTCGTCGGATGAGGTCAGCTCCGTCGCGCACATGAGCAGATCGTGGTCAAGCTCGGGATAGAAACGGGAAAGCGGCAAGCCTGCGAGTATGCCCTGCTTCTCCAGCCGCTTGGCGAGCGTCGCAGCCGGCACAGGCGTGCGCACGCAAAACTCGTTGAAGGTCGGGCCTTCATGGGCGGATGCAAATCCGGGCAGCGCGCAGACGGCCTCTTTAAGTTCGCGGGCGCGCTTGAGATTCGCGGCAGCGATCGCTTGCAGCCCCGTGCTTCCGACCGTCGCGAGATACACGGTCGCGATGAGGGCGCACAGCGCTTGATTCGTGCAGATATTGGAGGTCGCAAGCTCGCGACGGATGTGCTGCTCGCGACCCTGCAGCGTCAAGACAAACGCGCGCCTCCCGTCCACGTCCTTGGTCTCGCCGACGAGCCTGCCGGGAAGACGCCGGACGTGCTCCCTCGTGGCGGCGATGAAGCCCACATAAGGTCCCCCGTACCCTAACGGCAAGCCGAATGATTGCGCTTCGCCCAGCGCGATGTCGGCGCCCGATTCTCGCGGCGTCTTGAGCACTGCAAGCGACAGCGCTTCCGCCGTCACGCTCACGCAGAGCGCGCCGGCCTCGTGTGCGGCCTTCGCAGCAGGCGTGAGATCTTCGATGCAGCCGAAAAAGTTTGGCGACTGGACGACCACGCATGCGACTCCGCTCGCGTCGAGCTTGCTCGCATCCGTCAGGCCGTTCGCCGAGAGCGGGATCTCCGTGACTTCGAGTCCCATGCCTGCCGCGTACGTGTCGAGTACCGCGCGATACATCGGATGGACTCCGCGGCTGATGGCGACGCGCTTGCGACCGTTCGCGTGCATGGACATGATGACGCCTTCGACGAGCGCGGTTGCGCCGTCGTACAGCGATGCGTTGCTCACGTCCATGCCGGTGAGCAGACTGACGTAGGTCTGCCATTCGAATATCGCCTGGAGGCTGCCCTGACTTGCCTCTGCCTGATAGGGCGTGTACGAGGTGAGAAATTCCGATCGGGTCGCGAACCACGGAACGGCCGGCGGTTGGTAGTGCCGGTAAGCGCCGGCTCCCAAGAACGAGAGCATGCGGGCAGCCGAATTGGCGTCTGCCAGTTCCTTTATCCGTGCGTATGCGTTCGCTTCGGGAAGCGGCGCCTCCACGTCGAGCGGCTTTTCGATCTTCAGCCCGCGAGGAAGCGACGAAAGCGCCTCGAGGCTCTTGGCCCCGATGACCTCGAGCATCGCCTGGATGTCGCGCTCGGTGTGCGGCGCGTACATTAGAGAGACTTGACCAATTCTTCGTAGGCTGCCGCGTCCAGCAGACCCGTCGTATCCGCAGCGTCCACTCCCGAGAGCTTCACGAGCCAGCCGTCGCCGAACGGATCGCCGTTCACCTTGGCGGGGTCATCTTCGACCGCGGCATTGATCTCGGTGACGGTGCCTGCGACCGGCGCGTAGATATCCGAGACGGCTTTCACCGATTCGACGACGCCGATCGGCTTGCTGCGCTCCAGTGCGGCGCCGGGTTTGGGCAGCTCCACGTAGACGATGTCGCCCAGGGATGACTGCGCGTAGTCGGTGATCCCAACTATGGCGTTCTTGCCATCGATCTTCACCCACTCATGCTCTTTTGTGTAGAAACGATCGCTGGGTTGGGCCACTTCAAAACCTCACTTCGGGCGTTTGTAGAACGGCATGGGCACGACGGTCGCCGGATGATATTTCCCGCGGATCTCCACCTCCAGGCGCGTCCCCGGTGTCGCTGCCGCCTTGCGCACGAGCGCGGTCGCCACGTTTTTGCCACCGAGCGCCGGCGCCGGCGACCCCGAGCGGATCTCGCCTGCAGGCTCGCCATCCATGCGCACCGCGTACCCGGCCCGGGCCGGAGCTTTGCCCTCCATGACGAGCCCCGCGATGCGGTCGTACGAATCTTCCGTGCGCTGCGCTTCCAACGCTGCCTTTCCGGTGAACTGCTTGTCGAATTTGACGACCCACTGCAACCCGGCTTGCAGTGGCGTGATGTCCTCGTCGAGCTCGTGGCCGTAGAGCGGCATGCCGGCTTCTAGGCGCAAGACGTCGCGCGCGCCCAGACCCGCTGGCCGCAACCCGAAAGGCCGGCCGTCGACGAGCAGGCGCTCCCATAATTGCATCGCCGCACTCGCGGGGACAAAGACCTCGAAGCCGTCCTCGCCCGTGTATCCCGTGCGCGCGATCTCCGCCCGCACACCGGCGACCGCGGCGTCGGCTGCATAATAGTAACGAATCTTCGAAAGATTGGCATCGACGAGCGTCTGCAGCAACGCCACCGCCTTCGGACCTTGCAGCGCGAGCAGGGCGGAATGCGCCGTTCGGTCCTCGAGCCGCACGCCGGGCGGCTGCGACGAACGCAACAGCTCCCAGACTTTCGCTGTGTTCGCGGCATTGGCGACGATGAGCCACCTGCCATCCAAGCGGTACACGATCACGTCATCGTGCGCGCCGCCCGCAGTGTTCGTGAAGATGTTATAACGCGCTTGGTTGGGGCGCATGCTTGCGACCTCGTTCGCGCTAAGGCCATCCAGCCAGGCGGCGACCGCATCGCCGCTGGCCACGAATTGCGCCATGTGCGACAGGTCGAACAAGCCGACGGCATGACGAACGGCGTCGTGCTCTTCGAGGATGCTCGAGTACACGATGGGCATAAGAAATCCCCCGAAGGGGGACATCTTGGCGCCGAGTCTGAGATGCGCTTGATAGAGCGCGGTCTCGCGGGGCTTGGTGAGCACCTTGGACGTTTCGGCGAGCCGCCAAAGCCGTCCTAGCCCTGTGCTGCTTAGCCCGCCGCTTCTTCCTTGCCGCGAATCCCGAGGATCTTCGAAGCAAGCGCGGAGCGCGAGCGCACGCCCACCTTCGCGAAGATCCGCTTCAGATGATCTTCGACCGTGTATTCGGTGAGGACGAGCTGATGGGCGATGCGGCGGTTCGAGTAACCGCGCAACACGAGGCCCGCCACTTCAGCTTCGCGTGGCGTGAGCCGATGGCTCGCAAGCGCGCTGCGCACCACGTCTTCGCGACTCGCGCGCTCTATCAAGAGCATGATGCTTGCCTCGTATTGACCGCCGACGGCGCACGCGCGCACGCAGATGTCCGCCGAAGGTACCATTACCGTGCACGTGTCTTGACCGACGGCGAGCCGATCCTCGACCTCGTCGAGCAAGCGTTGCAGTGCCGTCGGCAACTCGCCGCCGGACGAGAACTCGATCTCCGTACCCGCCAGCGGCCGCAGCATCTTCACGCTCGCGGCATTGGCCAGCCGGATGCGTCGCGCTCCGTCGATGATGACCACGCCTGGCATTTGCCGGCTGTGCACGCCTTTCGGGGGAGCGACGATGAGCGTGGTGGCAAACGTCCGGAGCTTGGCCTTCATGGCGGAGAAACGTCCTTTACTCCAAGATTCGCAAGTCGCGGGGACCAAAGACCTAGAACTCTTCGACAGATCGCTTGGACCCGACTAGTCTGGGACCCTGAACATACGCTGTGGATAACTTCTTATCCGCTTTGTTCGCGCACTGATTAGATTCCCAAGTGACCGGCGTTTAGGCCTGCAGGCCTTAATAAGATTGAAATGAGAGTTTTATACGGAGTTAATCCGGGAACGGTAATATACACAGCATCGGTGACACATATGTTCGCTTTGGTTCGTTGTTCCCTAATTCATATGGGCCTTTCCCCAGATTTCAGGGATGACATGCAAAAAGTCACTGTGCTATAAGTACTTTACTGTACTGTAGGGTCAAGGCAGAATTACTCATCCGCCTTGCGCGCAACAACTAGGGATGGAGGCACTCATGGCTACGGAAACGGTGCGCATTGCAGTGCTGGAGGAGCAGGCGCTCTTCCGCAAAGCACTATGCCAAGTGCTCGCAAAGGACGAGCGCTTCAAGGTTCTCACCGAATGTCTCGACACGTGCGACGTCAACCGGATCGCCGCTGCAAAACCGGATATGACGCTCTTCGATGTCGACTTTCAAAAAGGCGATCCGGTCGACACGGTCAAGGCGCTGCGTGAGGCGCATCCCACCGGAAAGATCTGTCTGCTCTCCATGAACGCACAGCAGGCGCTGCTCGAGCGCAGCCTGGTGTACGGTCTGGAAGGCTACGTGATCAAAGATATCGGGTTGATGGATCTGTCTCGCGCGCTGCTCGCCATCAACAGCGGAGATTTCTACGTGGACCCGCGTCTCGCCGGCAGCATGCTGCGGCGCATGAGCGAGCGACGCCACAAGGGCGATCCGAGCGAATTGTCCGAACGCGAGACGGACGTCATCCAGCTCATCGCCATCGGGCTTTCGAACAAGCAGATCTCGGAGCGGTTGTTCCTCTCCGAGAAGACGGTGAAGAATCACATCAGCCGGATCTTCAGCAAACTCAACGTGACGGCGCGGACGCAGGCCGCGATCTACGCCATCAAATCGGGACTCGCGTAAACATCTAGCCTCAATCCCTCATCCGGGTGGCCGCCCGAAGGTTCGGGCGGCCGCCACGTTTGCGGCCCCCGCGCCGTCTTGGTAGAGCTTCTCCAAACCGAACGCTTCGAGGATCCTCAGGCCGGCGGCGGCATCCTCAGGTGCGACGCTGCGACGCCATGCCCCCAGGCCGACACCCTGCCTGAACGGGCTGTTCTTGCGCTCCTTGGCCATGGTGGAGAGCGACGGGCGATGCAGATGCTTTTCGAGCTCGTCCGTGACCGGCAGCTTGAGTTGGCCGAAGAGTCCGCGCAGGGCGGACTCGTCGCTTGCGATCCTTTCGTAATAGACCGTGATGACGTCGCCAGGCTGCAATTGGCGTAGCGGCACGTAGTTCTCCACGCACCAGTCCAGCACGTGGCAGGCGAACGGCGATTTGGGCTCGGCGAGAAGGTCCGCGAACGGAGCCAAATGGTCTGCCATCAGCGCGGGTTGGCGCGGGTACATCGTCCACATGTCGGTGCGGTAACCGAGGCGCACGCGTGATGCGGCCACCGCGAACGGATGGCGCATGATGTAGACGATCGGCATCGCCGCAAAGTGCGTGCGAAACCATTTGAGCAGGAGCGTCGTGCGCACGTCTTTGACGAAGCGACCCCGGGGAAACGAGCAGCGATTCGGGTTATCGCACCACGCGTTGCGGATTTTGCCGGCGAATATCTTGCGCGCAGGCGCAAGATACCGGGGATCGTCGTCGTTCGGCCTCAGGTACTGGCGCAACGCGAAGCTGTTGCACATGGGGACGAGGCCGGCAGTGAACGGCTCTCCCACGAACCGGTAGGTGTTTTGGTAGTTGAGCATTTCGGTGAGCCATGTCGTGCCGCTGCGCGGCGAGCCGCAGATGAAGATCGTTGCGTCCGCCGGCGCGCGGTCGAGATAGAAAGAATGGATGAAACCGCTCCAGCGTCGCCTGAGCCGGGCCTGCAGCGTGCCTTGCCAGAAGATGCTCATCGCAGATCGCCGGCCGCTTAGCGGCTCTCGTAGGCCTCCCGCAAGTATCTCGGCACGTTGAACAATCCGCGATGCGACTCGGCGTCGTAGAACCGCAGTCCCTCGCATGCGGTTGCGTGCGTCTGCGCCGCCTGCGCCGCGGCCTCCGAGCGCATGTCGAGCGTACCCGCGCACAGCGCGAATCCCCACGCGGTGTCGAATGCGGGCACGTACGCCGCGTACGGGGAGACGGCGTTGAAGACATCCTTGAGGTTCGCGACCATCCGCGCGTGCAGGGCGAAGTTGTGCGGGCCTGCCATGGAGGCTTGCAGCGCGTACGCGCCGCGGCGGCTCAAGCGCGCGCGGATCGCCGCATACATTTGCGGCGAATGCAGCTCGGCTGACGGCGAGTCATCGAGCGGTTCGGTGAGGTCCGAGACGATCACGTCGAACTGCTCGCGCGACCCGAAGACGTATTCCTTCGCGTCGCCGATGACGATCTCGGCGCGCGCGTCCTCAAACGCCCCCGCGCTCCACTCCGGTAAGTGCCGTTTGCACGCCTCGACGACCTCGCCGTCGATGTCCACCATCGTGACCTTGCGCATCGAAGGGACCCGCAGCAGCTCGCGCAAGGTGGCGCCTTCACCGCCGCCGAGGATGAGCGCCCGTTCGGGCACCCCGCCCGCGGCCACGCACGCCGGGTGCACGAGCGCCTCGTGGTAGATGTGCTCGTCGAGCGCCGAGCTTTGCGTGTCGCCGTCGAGTACGAGCATCTTGCCGAAGAGCGGGCTGACCACCACGGCATAGGTTTGGAATTGCGAGCGACCGGAGACGAGCTGTTGCGCGATGGTGTGCCCGTGGATCTCTCCCGGGGCTACCTGCTCAACGTACCACTGAAAGTTTTCGGTTTTTGGCACCGGGCGTCACTCCGTTCGAGCGCTTGCCGACGACGTGGCTGTAGATGCCATCTTCATCCGGCATGCCCCGGCGCACTTCCGTGGTGAGCATCTGTTTGGCCTGGAACTCGGA
>JAJPHJ010000130.1 GCA_021325335.1 Pseudomonadota bacterium
GAGGACAACGGCTTGGAACGCTGGGTGACGGTGCGTACGCCCGAGGCAGTCGCCTTCTCTTACGAGCTGGCCGGACTGGGTAGCCGTTTCCTCGCGCTCTTCATCGATACGATCGCCCAAGCGCTGATCGTCATCGTGTTGCTCGTCGCGGTCGGTACAGGAGCTACGCGCGCGCACCTGACCGCCACCACGCTCCATGTCGATCCCAAGACCTTCCAATCGACGGTGTTGGCCGTGGCAGTGTTGCTCTTCTTCACCATCTTCTACGGCTATTTCGTCTTTTTCGAGAAAGTGTGGAACGGCCAGACGCTCGGCAAGAAGTTGCTCGGCATTCGCGTCGTACGCGACGGCGGATATCCGGTCGAGCTCATGGATTCAATCGTCCGCAACCTGATCCGCGTACTCGAGATGTCGCTCGGCTTTTACTTCATCTCGGCGGTGAGCATGGTGCTGTCGTCTGAAAACAAACGTCTGGGCGATTATGCCGCGGGGACGATCGTCGTTCGGGACCGCTCGATGGAGATCAAGGATCCCAAGGTGTGGACGCGATCGCGAGCAGGCGACGAGATGGCTTTCGGCAATCGCGCATTTGCCGCGCTCAGCCGGGACGAGCTGGCGCTTGTGGACCTTTATGTCGCGCGGCGTTCGACGCTGAACCCAAAGTCGTCTCGGGAAGCGGCAGCTCGCATCGCCGCGACCCTTCGCCCCAAACTGGGCAACGAGCTGGCACAGCTCCCCGATGATGACTTGCTCATGCGAGTCGCCACGCGCGAGCGCTGAGGAACTCAATTCTCACCGCGTTTTCAGATGGCGCTCGGCTTGACGGCCGTATACTACGAAAGATGAGCTCTTCTATGCGTCCCTTGATCCGCAGTGCCGGCGCGTTCGCGGTGCTGCTCGCATGCCTGTGCAGCGGTGCCGCGGTCGTGCCGGCGCCATCGCGCGCCGCCGCGCAACCCGACGGTATCTTCAAGATCAAGCACATCGTCATCATCATGCAAGAGAACCGCTCGTTCGACAGCTATTTCGGGACCTTCCCGGGAGCGGACGGGATTCCGATGCGCAATGGCGTGCCGATCGCGTGCGCACCGGACCCGCGCAACGGTGGTTGCCAAAAGCCGTATCACGATTCGAACGACGTCAACCGCGGAGGACCGCACGGCGAGTCGAGCGCCGTCGCCGACGTCAACGGCGGCGCGATGAACGGCTTCATCAGCCAAGCGGAACAAGGCGGCCCCAATTGCACTGGCTTTTCGACCGATCCACGCTGCGCCGGGCACGCGCATCCCGACGTCATGGGCTATCACGACCAACGCGAGATCCCCAACTACTGGGCCTACGCCCGACATTTCGTCTTGCAAGACCGCATGTTCGAACCCAACGCGTCGTGGAGTCTGCCGGCGCACCTCTTCATGGTCTCGGAGTGGTCGGCGTTTTGCTCGCAGCCGGACAGCCCGATGAGCTGCGTCAACGCCCTTCAGAATCCCGCTCGACCCGGTCGCCCGAAACTGCGTCCGCATCGCCTCGGCCCTCCCATGCCGCCCGACTACGCGTGGACGGATCTGACCTACTTGCTGCATCAGCATCACGTCAGCTGGGCGTACTACATCTTCTCCGGACTCGAGCCGGACACAGAAGATGACACGATGAACGGCGTGCAGGGTCGCTTGGATCCAAAGACGCCGGGCATCTGGAATCCGCTGCCTTGGTTCGACACGGTTCGCGATGATGGCGAACTCGGCAACATCAAAGACATCTCAACGTTTACTCAGGCGGCCCGTAGCGGTACGCTGCCTGCGGTGTCGTGGATCTGCCCGGACAGCGTGCATAGCGAGCATCCACCGGCGGCAGTCTCGACTGGTCAGGCGTACGTGACGAGCCTCATCAACGCCGTGATGCAAGGACCGGACTGGCAGAGCACCGCGATCTTCCTCGCCTGGGACGATTGGGGCGGCTTTTACGATCACGTCGTGCCGCCGGTCGTCGATCAGAACGGATACGGCTTGCGCGTTCCCGGCATCGTCATCAGCCCCTACGCGCGCTCGGGCTACATCGATCATCAGACCCTGAGCTTCGACGCGTACGTGAAATTCATCGAGGACGACTTCTTAGGAGGCGCGCGCATCGATCCGCGCACGGACGGAAGACCGGATCCCCGCCCGGACGTGCGCGAGAACGTCTCCATCCTCGGCGACCTGCGTCGCGATTTCGATTTTTCGCAACGGCCGCGACCGCCGCTGCTCTTGCGCTAAGAACGTCTCGCACCAAGGATTTGGCCCTGGCGGACCTAAAGGTCCGCCGCTACATCTCGTGCACCTCGCGCTTCTTGTGGGAGGCCTTCATGTCCATCGTCTTGCGCGATGCCGCTATCATCGACGGCGTCAGCGATCGGGCTCGTCCAAGAACCTCGGTCGTGATCGAGCGCGACACGATCGCTGAGATCACGGGCTCGGGTTCGATCCGCCGCGACGATGCGCAAGTCATCGACCTTTCCGGCTTCACGCTCTTGCCGGGCCTCATCGACGCCCACGCGCACCTCGGGCTCGTCTACGATTTCAGCGCGGAGGGAGATCCCGGCTCCGTCTCGGCGGCTCAGATCGCGGGCTGGACGTTCGAGAACTGCGAGCTGTGCCTCGACGCCGGTTTCACGACCGTGCGCGACATGTGCGGCGTGGACGGCGGCCTCGTGCGGGCGATCGAGTCCGGAGCCGTGCGCGGCCCGCGAGTCTTTCCATCGGCAGCTGCGATCGTGCAGACCGGCGGCCACGGCAACATCTCCGGTCCGTTTTGCGAGGCGAATCATTTCTTCGCGCTGCCCGGACTCGTCCAGATGATCGCGATCTGCGACGGCCCGGATGCCGTCCGCAAACAAGCGCGCCTGAACTTCCGACGCGGCGCGACGCAGCTCAAAGCCTTTGTGAGCGGCGGCGTCGTGTCCACGACTGACCGGCTCGAGGACACGCAGCTCACCATTGACGAGCTGCGCGCAGCAGTCGAAGAGGCGGCGGCACGCGACACCTATGTCTCCGGACACGCGCACAACGTGCGCTCGATCCGAAACGGTATCGAGGCGGGACTCGCGTGCTTCGAACACGGCACTATGCTCGATGAAGCAACCGCGAAACAGATGGCCAAGGCCGGGGCGGCGCTCGACCCTACGATCGCGGTCTGCCATTTGATGGCCACGGAATGGAAGCAGTGGGGATTGCCTGAGAGCGTCGTGCCCCGCGTCGCCGGGTGCGAGGCGATGATGGGCGATGCCGTGCGCATGGCAGAAAAAGCAGGCGTGCTCATGGGTTCGGGTTCGGATCTGCTTGGCCGCCGTCAAAATCGCCGCGGCCTCGAGATCGTCTTGAAAGGCAAACTGATCTCACCCATGCGCGCCATCCAATGCGCGACGATGGGCAACGCCCGCATCATGCGGCAAGAAGAACGATTGGGCAGCATCGAGGCAGGAAAGCTTGCCGACGTCATCGCGGTCAAGGGCGACCCGCTGGAGGAACCCGAACTTTTCGACGACCCCTCCCGCATCGTTCTCGTGATCAAAGGCGGCCGCATCGAAAAAAATACCCTCGTCTAGTGTAGGCGCGCAAATTTATTTGCGCGATACGCCGCAAAAGTCGCGAATAAATTCGCGACTGCTACATTATCTGGCGTAATGTAGGCCGCGCAAATTCATTTGCGCGTTGCGGCGATAGCGTCGAGCGTGCGGCGTGCGAACACGCGCAGCATGCGCTTGCGATACGGGATGGAGCCGCTCGTGTTGTCGAGCGGCTTGCCGACTGCATAGGCGGCTTCCGCCGCCGCGTCGAGCGCCTCCGGTTCGAGCTTCGTTCCGACGAGGGCTGCGGCCGCGAGCGGCGCTTCCATCGGCTTGGGCGCAACCGCGCCTAACACGACACGCGCCCCCGAACAAATCCCATCGGTCATCTCGACGGCAGCCGCGACCCCAAGGATCGGGAAGTCGAACGAGTTGCGCAGGCGCAGCTTCCGATACGCGCTGCGCGCGCCCGGTCGTGGAGCGGGTATCGCGACGGAGCTGACGATCTCATCCGCCCGTCTGGCCCATGCGCGCATGCCGTCGTTGAGGAAGAACTCTCCGGCTGGAACGTCTCGCGAGCCTGCGGCGCTGCTCAAGCGGATCGTCGCTCCAAGTGCCATGAGCACGGGAGCCGTGTCCGACGAATTGACGGCGACGCAGCTTGGGCTCTTCGGCGCGACTCGACAGATGTCGCCGTCCTTCTTCATGCAGTAGCCGAGCGCCATGCGCCAGTCGAGGTTTTGATTGTAGTAGTTGCAGCGCGTGTCGAGGCAAATATTCCCCCCGAGGGTGCCCATATTGCGCAATTGAGGGGTAGAGATGGTGGCCGCTGCTTGCGCCAGCGCGGGGTACCATCGCACGATCGCCTCATTCGTCGCGATATCGGTTAGCGTCGCAAGGGCGCCGACATCCAGACCTTGAGCTTCATCGAATCGGATATAGCGAAGCCCAGCAACGGGGCGCAGACCGACGAGAACCTTAGGAGTGAACAAGCGCTGCTTCATGTTCGCATACAGATCCGTGCCGCCCGAGAC
>JAJPHJ010000099.1 GCA_021325335.1 Pseudomonadota bacterium
CCACGCCCCAGTAGATAAGCGCGGCGCATGGCGATCGGTCACGAGGCCGGCGCCGCGTTCGCGTGGGAGCCGACCTCCCGGGTCAAGGAAGATGCCAACATCACGCGTTTCATGCGAGATGTTGGCGTCAATACGCTCGAAGAGCTGTGGGCGCTGGCCCGCGCCGACATCGCGGCCTTTTACGAGCGCCTGGTCACGCACCTCGGCCTCTCTTGGATCGAACCCTATAGCACCACGCTCGACCTCACTCGCGGCGTGCCGTTCGCGCGCTGGTTTGTCGGTGGGAAGTACAACGCGTCGTGGAACTGCATCGACCGGCACATCGAGGAAGGCCGAAGCCACGAGCCTGCCATCATTTGGGAGTCCGAGAGCGGCGCGACCAAAACGCTGACCTTCGAACGCCTTCTGCAGGACGTTTCCAAGCTGTGCGGAGCGCTGCAAGAGCTCGGCGTTGGGCGCGGCGACCGCGTCGGCATCTTCATGCCGCTGCTCCCGCAAACGGCGATCGCCTTGCTCGCGGTCGGCCGGCTCGGGGCGATCGCCGTCCCCGCCTTTTCAGGCTACGGCGCGCAAGCGCTCGCGACGCGGCTCGAGGACGCCGGCGCGAAAGTGCTGCTCACGGCCGACGGCACGCACCGCCGCGGAAAGTTCGTCAACATGAAGCGCGTGGCCGATGCGGCGTGCGAGCTGGCGCCGTGCGTGGACAAAGTGGTGGTCTTCCGGCATCCCGACACCACGATCGACTGGCACAAGCACAGAGACGTGGACTGGCACGAGGCGAGCTTCAGCCAGCCGTCGTTCGCCCCGCCAGTCGCGACAGAATCAAACGAACCGTATCTCTTACTGTACACGTCGGGCTCGACCGGCAAACCCAAGGGCGCGCTGCATGGCCATGCGGGTTTTCCGGTCAAGGTCATCGTCGATCAGTATCTGTGCTTCGACGTCAAGCCGGCCGATCGGATGCTCTGGTTCACCGACATGGGTTGGATGATGGGTCCGTTCCTCGTGCTCGGCGCGCTCGGTTTAGGTGCCGCGGCCGTCTTATACGACGGCACGCCCGACTACCCCAGTCCCGCGAGGCTGTGGGAAGTGTGCGCGCGGCACAAGGTCACGCATTTGGGAATCGCGCCGACAGCGATCCGCTCGCTCATGGTGCATGGCGACGACGTGCCGCGCAAACACGATCTCTCGGCGTTACGAATCTTGGGATCGACCGGCGAGGCCTGGAATCCAGAACCATATCGCTGGTTCTCCAAGCACGTGGGTGGCGGCAAACTGCCGATCATCAACTACTCAGGCGGCACGGAGATCAGCGGCGGCATCTTGGGATGCTTCCCGATCCGGCCGCTCGTGCCGTGCGCTTTTCATGGACCCGTGCCGGGAATGGATGCCGACATCATCGATGACGAAGGGCGGTCGGTCCGCGGCCAGGTCGGCGAACTCGCGATCCGTCAGCCCTGGCCGGGAATGACCCTCGGCTTCTGGCACGACGACGAACGCTATCTCGCGACCTATTGGTCGCGCTTTGAGGACATCTGGGTGCACGGCGATTGGGCAAGCGTGTCCGAGGACGGCTACTGGTTCATCCACGGCCGCTCGGACGACACGATCAACGTCGCCGGCAAGCGCGTCGGGCCGGCGGAATACGAGAGCGCGCTCGTCGGCCACGGGTCGGTGCGCGAAGCCGCCGCCATCGCGGTGCCCGATGCCATCAAAGGCGATGCCGTCGTGTGCCTCGCCGTCTTGCGCCCAGGTCGCAAGGCGGGCGATGCGCTACGGTCCGAGCTCATGGACGCGGTGACGAGCGCGCTCGGAAAAGCCCTTGCGCCCAAAGCGATTCTCTTCGTCGAGGACCTGCCGCGCACGCGCAATGCGAAGTTGATGCGCCGGGTCGCCCGAGCGCGCTTCTTGCGGCTGGAGAACCTCGGCGATCTCACCGCGCTGGAAAACCCCGCCTCACTCGAGGCGATCGACAACGCCCTGTAGCTCGCGCAAATTTATTTGCGCGCGTTTTTGTCGCGAATAAATTCGCGACATCTACATCAAATACGATTACGTGTCGTTTCCGATCGGCGCATGTGCTGCGCGGCGGCGACCATGTTGCGCAATGCCGGCAGCACTTCTTCCCAGCGGCGGGTCTTCAGTCCGCAATCCGGATTGACCCAGAGCTGGTCGCGCGACAAGAAAGAGGTCGCCTTTTCCAGCAGCGCTCGCATTTCGTCTTCGCTCGGGATGCGAGGGGAATGGATGTCGTAGACCCCGGGCCCGATCTCGTTCGGGTACTTGAAGCGCTTGAAAGCATCCAGCAGTTCCATGCCGCTGCGCGATGACTCGATCGTGATGACGTCTGCGTCGAGCAGCGCCAGCGTGTCGAAGACCTCGTTGAACTCCGAGTAGCACATGTGGGTGTGCACTTGAGTGGTATCGGCGACGGAAGAAGAGGCGATCCGGAATACCCTGGTCGCCCATTCGATGTAGCTCGGCCAATCGCGACGTCGCAGCGGCAGGCCCTCGCGGAAAGCCGGTTCGTCGATCTGGATGATGCGGATGCCGGCGCGCTCGAGGTCGGCGACCTCGTCACGGATGGCGAGCGCGATCTGCAGAGCGGTGCGCTCGCGCGGCTGGTCGTCGCGCACGAAGGACCACTGCAAGATGGTCACGGGTCCCGTGAGCATGCCCTTCATCGGCCGCTCGGTCAGCGATTGCGCGTACGCGATCCACGGCACGGTCATGGGCTTGGGCCGCTCGACGTCACCGAAGATGATCGGCGGTTTGACATAGCGCGATCCGTAGCTCTGCACCCAGCCATGTTGGGTGAAGGCAAACCCCGAGAGCTGCTCCCCGAAATACTCGACCATGTCGTTGCGCTCGGCCTCGCCATGCACGAGCACGTCCAGCCCCAACCGCTCCTGTTCGCGGATCGCATGCTCGATCTCGGCTTTCATCGCATGCTCGTAGCCGGCGCTGTCGAGCTCGCCTTTCTTGAACCGCGCGCGCGCCTCGCGAATGGCGGGCGTTTGCGGAAAGCTGCCGATGGTGGTGGTCGGGAAAGGCGGCAGCCGTAACTTCTCGCGTTGCACGCGCTGCCGCGTCCCGAACTCACCCGTGCGGCGCGCATCCGCATCCGTCAGGCCGGCGATGCGCTGCTCCACGGCTTTGCTGTGGATGCGCCGGGATTCGGTGCGGCTGCGCTGCACGGAGTCCGAGAGCTCGAGCTCTTTTGCGATCGCCCCTTGGCCGTCGCGTTCAAGACCGCGTTTGAGCGTGGCGATCTCGTGCAGCTTTTGGGTCGCAAACGCAAGCCAAGAGCGCAACTCGGGATCGAGCTTGGTCTCAAGAGCAAGGTCGACGGGCGCATGCATGAGGCTGCAGGAAGGCGCTACCCACAGCTCGTCGACTCGTTGCGCGGCGCGCTGCAGCACGGAGAGCGCCTTGCGCAAATCCGTCCGCCACACATTGCGGCCGTCCACGACGCCAAGCGACAGTACTTTGCCTTTCGGCATGCGTTCGAGAAAATGGTCGAGCTGCGCCCGACCGCGCGCCAGATCGAGGTGCAGGCCGCCGACCGGCAAGTCGCACAGGCGCTGCGCGTGCTGATCGACGGGGCCGAAGTACGTCGCAAGCAAGACCCGCGGGCCGGCGGCCGAAAGCTGCTCGTAGGCCTTGTGGTATACATCCAGCCAGGCCTCCGGCAGATCTAGCGCAAGCGCAGGCTCGTCGATCTGAACCCAATGCACGCCCAGGTCGTGCAGCTCGCGCAGCACGCCTGTGTAGATTGGCAGCAATCGCTCGAGCAGCGAGAGACGAGAGAACGACGCGCCGTTATGCGCGCGCTCCTTTCCTAACCAGAGGTACGTGATGGGGCCGATCAGCACGGGTTTCGGCGTGAAGCCCTGATCGATGGCCTCGCGCGTGTGCGCCACGACCTTGGAACTGCGCGTTGCGAAGACCATCTCCGGCGTGAACTCGGGAACGATATAATGATAGTTCGTATCGAACCATTTCGTCATTTCCATGGCTGGCGCGGACGCGGAGCCTCGCGCCATCGCGAAGTAGGTGGCGAAATCGACGTTGCCCGCCGGCGCTCCGTAACGCTCCGGGATCGCGCCCACCATCGCGCTCGTGTCGAGCACCTGGTCGTAGAACGAGAAGTCGCCGACAGGGACAGCGTCGAGGCCGGCGTCGCGTTGCAGCGCCCAATGGCGCGAGCGTAGATCGCGGCCGGTCGCGACGAGCTGCTCTTCGGTCGAGTCGCCTTTCCAGAAAGACTCGAGCGCCTTTTTTAGCTCGCGCTTCGCGCCGATTCGTGGAAAACCAAGGTTGTGGGCGATGGTCAACGGTCTGATGTCCTTTTTTGGGAAGCGGAGTTATTTGCCTAGGGTTTTGCGGGCGATGACGATGCGCTGGATCTGCTGCGTGCCCTCATAGATCTGCGTGATCTTCGCGTCGCGCATCATGCGTTCGACCGGGTATTCGGTCATGTAACCATAGCCGCCCAGCAGCTGCACGGCATCGGTCGTCACGCGCATGGCCACGTCGCCGCACTTCAGTTTGCACAGCGCGCCCCAATACGTGACGTCATCGGTGCCCAGGTCGCACCGGGTTGCCGCTTCGTAGAGCAGCAGGCGCGCGGCTTGCGTCTCGCAGTCCATGTCCGCGATCATCCACTGCAGCCCTTGCTGCTTTGCGAGCGGCTTGCCGAAGGCGATGCGCTCCTGCAGATAGGAGGCGGCGAAATCCAAAGCTCCCTGGGCGATGCCGAGCGCCTGCGCGGCGACGCCCGGTCGCGATTTGTCCAAGGTGGCCATCGCGATGCGAAAACCTTCGCCTTCGCTGCCGAGCAGGCGATCCGCGGGGATGCGGCAGCCGTCGAGCACGACTTCGTTGGTCGGCGAACCGCGGATGCCCATCTTGTGCTCGACCTTGCCGAGTTTAAATCCGGGATCGTCCGTGTGGCAGACAAACGCCGACACGCCCTTGGGGCCGAGCGACGGGTCGGTGCTCGCAAACACGATGCACAGGTCGGCCACGGCCACGTTCGTGATGAAGACCTTCGTGCCGTTGAGGACGTAATGATCGCCGTCGCGCACCGCCGTGGTCCGCATGTTCGCCGCATCCGAGCCGGAGGTGGATTCGGTGAGCGCATACGAGGTCATGAGCTCGCCCGTGGCGAGTTTGGGCAGATAGTGTTTCTTTTGCTCAGGGGAGCCTGCGATCATGATGGGCAGTGCGCCGAGCTCTTGAACCGCGATGATGAGGGCGGAGGTGGCGCATGCCTTGGCGACTTCCTCGACGACCTTGACGTAGGTGAGGAAGCTTCCCAGGCCGCCGTATTCTTCAGGGAACGGGATGCCAAGCAGATCGTTTTTCGCGAACAGATCGCGCAAGTCGCGCGGGTATTCTCCGCTCGCGTCGATGGCGGCAGCTCGCGGTGCTACTTTCTCCGCGACCAACTGGCGCACGGTTTCGAGCACCATCTTCTCGGCTTCGATGACGTCAGGACTGCGATCCGGAGCTAACACCGCGGCTTCACCTCGGAGACGTTTGGGACGTGCTCTTTCGGTTCCACACCGATGCCGCCCTAGCGCTCTTTTGCAAGATCGGAGAGCTGTTGGAAAAGCTCGCGCTCTTTTTGGCTCAGGGTGGTCGGGACTTGGGCGACGAGGGTGACGTACAGATCGCCGTATCCGCCGCCTCGCAGCTTGGGCATGCCTTTCCCCGGGATCCGCAGCTTGCGGCCGTTTTGCGAACCAGCCGGTACCTTGACGTTGATCTTGCCGCTCATGGTCGGCACCGTGACGTCGCCGCCGAGCACGAGCGTGTACGCCGGCGCTTTTTGCTCCACGTACAAGTCGTCGCCTTCGCGCCGGAATTTCGGATCCGGAGCGATGCGAACGATGAGATACAGATCGCCGGCCTGCCCGCCGCCGGCCCCGGGCTCGCCTTGGCCGGCAAGCCGGATGCGCTGTCCGTCGCGCACACCCGCGGGGATCTTGACCTCGAGCGATTTTCCATTCGAGAGCGAAAGCATCCGTTTGCCGCCCGCATACGCGTCGGCCAGCGACAGCTCGATCTCGCTTTCGATGTCCGAGCCGCGACGCGCGCGACGCACGCGCGAGCTGAAGCCGCCGCCGGGCGCGCGGCCCATGCCGCCGAAGATCGTCTGGAAAAATTCCGAGAAGCCGCCTTCGCCGAGATCGCCGAAATCGAAGCTGACGCCGCCATCACCTTGCGGCGCACCGTAGCGCATGCCGCCGCCCTGGAAATCTCTCGCGCGCTGTTGCCAATCGTTCCCAAGCGTGTCGTAGGTCTTGCGCTTTTCCGGGTCGCTTAAGACCTCGTACGCTTCGGAGATCTCTTTGAATTTCTCCTCAGCCTCTTTTTTGCGCGTGGGATTGACGTCAGGGTGCCACTGACGGGCAAGCTTGCGGTAAGCAGCCTTGATGTCTTTGGTCGAGCTGCTCTTGCCGACGCCGAGCGTCTTGTAGTAATCCTTGTACTGAACGGGCATGAGGGACGCCCGTCAGTCAGAGGACGAGACGATCACTTGCGCCGGGCGCAGCAGTTCGTCGCCGATCAGGTAGCCCTTGCGGGCTTCATCGAGCACCATATTCGGCGGTTTGCCCGCTTGGGCGCGCGTACCTACGGCTTCGGCGACTTTGGGGTCGAAGGGCTTGCCTGAAACTTCAAAAGGTTTGACGCCCTCGGCTTCGAGGAGCGCATTGATCTGCTTGACGGTCGCGAGCAGACCGTCGACGAGTTGCTCGGGCGGGGTGCCGCTCGTCCGATACGCCGCGGCGCGCTCGAAGTTGTCCAAGACGTCGAGCACGCGCAGCAGCAGCTTGCGTCGCCCGGCGTCGGCCCGAGCCGCGCTCTCCCGTTCGGTTCTGCGCTTGAAGTTGTCGAAGTCGGCGAGAGCGCGCAGGTAGAGGTCGCGCTGTTGGCCGAGCTCGGCCGTTGCCTGGTCCAAGCGGCGCTGCAAGTCCGAGGCATCGGCGGGCGCCTGCCCATCGGGCCGCGCCTCATCGATGCCTGGGACCGGAGCGCTTGAGAGCGAGTCGAACTCGTCGCTATCGGGCATGGATCGAAACGAGCTCTCTTAGGTTTCCTTGTACTCAGCGTCGATCACGTCGCCCTCTTGTCCGGCGCCGCTCGGCGCTTGCCCGCTCTCGCTGCCGGCTTGTGCGGCCGCGCCGTTGGGCGTTCCGTCGCCCGCGGTGCCGGCCTTTTGGTAGACGTTTTGCGCCAGCTTGTACGACAGCTCGCGCAGGTGGTCCGTTGCGCGGCGCAACTCGTCGATGCTGCCGCTCTTGAGCAGCGAGCGGACGTTGTCGAGCGCCTTTTCGACCTCGGTCCGATCGGATGCGGGCACTTTGTCGCCGAGCTCCTTGAGGGTCTTGTCCACGGAGTACTCGAGCGTCTGCGCCTGATTGCGGACTTCCGCTTCGTCGCGCTTACGCTTGTCCTCATCGGCATGGGATTGCGCATCCTTGACCATGCGGTCGACCTCGTCTTTGGAGAGGTTGCTCGACGCGGTGATCGTGATGCGCTGTTCCTTGCCCGTGCCCAGGTCCTTGGCGGTGACGTGCGTGATGCCGTTGGCGTCGATGTCGAAGGTGACTTCGATCTGCGGCACGCCGCGCGGTGCGGCCGGGATGCCCTCGAGGCGAAAGCGCCCGAGCGTCTTGTTGTCGGCGGCCATGTCGCGCTCGCCCTGCAAGACGTGGATGTCGACCGATGTCTGCGAGTCGTCCGCCGTCGTGAAGGTCTGTGACTTGCGCGTCGGGATCGTGGTGTTGCGCTCGATGAGCGGCGTGCGAACGCCGCCGAGCGTCTCCAAGCCCAAGGTCAATGGCGTGACATCGAGCAGCACGACATCCTTGACTTCGCCTGCCAGAACGCCCGCTTGGATCGCAGCGCCGACCGCGACGACTTCGTCCGGATTGACGCTTTGGTTCGGGTCCTTTTTGGTCAAGCGCTTGACGAGCTCTTGGATCACGGGCATGCGGGTAGCGCCGCCGACGAGCACGACTTCCTTGATGTCGTCGATCGACAGTTTCGCATCGCGCAAAGCGTTTTCGAAAGGCTTGACGCAGCGATCGGTGAGATCAGCCGTGAGCTGCTCGAACTTCGCTCGGGTGAGCGTGTAGTCGAGGTGCTTGGGGCCGTTTTGGTCCGCCGTGATGAACGGCAGGTTGATCGAGGTCTGGACCACGCCTGAAAGCTCGATCTTCGCCTTCTCGGCCGCCTCGGTGAGGCGCTGCAGAGCTTGACGGTCCGAGCTCAGGTCGATGCCTTGATCTTTCTTGAACTCTGCGACGAGCCAGTCGACGATCCGCTTGTCGTAATCGTCGCCGCCGAGGTGCGTGTCGCCGTTCGTGGACTTCACTTCGAAGACGCCGTCGCCGACTTCCAGGATCGAGACGTCGAACGTGCCGCCGCCGAGGTCCCACACGAGGATCGTCTCGTTGCCCTTCTTGTCGAGGCCGTAGGCAAGCGCGGCCGCGGTTGGTTCGTTGATGATACGCAGGACATCGAGCCCCGCGATGCGGCCCGCATCCTTCGTGGCCTGGCGCTGCGCGTCGTTGAAGTAGGCAGGGACGGTGATGACCGCCTTGGTGACTTTCTCACCGAGGTAGGTGCCTGCGTCAGCGACGAGCTTTTGCAGGATCATCGCCGAGATCTCTTGCGGGGTGTACGACTTGCCGTCGACCGTGACTTTATGGTCCGTTCCCATGTAACGCTTGATCGAGGAGATCGTGCGATCGGGATTCGTGATCGCTTGGCGTTTGGCAAGCTGGCCGACGAGGCGCTCGCCGCTTTTGGTGAACGCGACGACTGACGGGGTGAGCCGGCTTCCCTCCGCATTCGTGATGACGGTCGGAGTGGTGCCTTCCATGTAGGCGACCACCGAATTCGTCGTGCCGAG
>JAJPHJ010000142.1 GCA_021325335.1 Pseudomonadota bacterium
GTCGAGCTGATGGGCGAGAGCGAGCGGGTGCAGACGCGCGAGCGCGGGTTGGAACCGACGCCCGATCTCGCCACCGCGCACAAGCGCGTGCGCAGTTTCGCCATCCTGCCGGAGCGAGACAGCTGGATCGCGTTGCTCGAAGACGGTCAATCCTTAGATGATGGCGGCTTGGCAGAAGGCTTATCCGAGTTGCTGCGGACGGAGACGCTGCATCTCACGTACAGCGACTCCGTCGGCGCATGGTCGTTCACGCGCTATTGGGAAGGACAGCCGCTCGAAGCCGGCGGTTCGGAAGACGAAGACTTCGACGCGCTCGCCCTCGAATTCGTCGAAGGTCAAGGGCTTCCGCACTTCGGTCTCAATTACGAGGAAGTCGCGGCCGCGGCGGGACCTGAGGCGCCTTCGCTTGCGGGCGCGCTGGGCTTCGTCGGCGAGATCGTTCCGAACGTGCCCATCGGCACCGAGGTGCTCACGTTCTTGCGCCCGGGCAGACCCCTCCCGACCTGAAGGCCCCCTAGCCGAGTGGCGAGCCGCGCGTCGCGAACGGCGGCGCCAGGTAGACGTGTTGGCGGAGCTCCAACCCGCTCGGCGTGAGCGCCGAGACCGACACCCGCACCGGCTCGGTGAGACCCGCCGGAACGGGCACGAGCGCCGTCGTCTCGCTCAGCGACTTTTTGAAGATGACCTTCTCCCCGGATGCGACGAGGAGGGTCAGCGCCGTGCAGTGGACTTCGTCGAAAGACACCGACAGCAAATGTGGGTTGACATAGTGGGCCGATAAGCCCCATAAGGCAGGAGCCGTGGCAGCCACGGGCGAGCCGACGCCTCCGCGCAGATGAAGTCCACGGGCGAGCTTGCCGCCCTCGCTCACCGTCACCGCAATCGCCTTCTTGCCGAATCCGACGAGGGCCGAGGCGGCATGCGAGCTCGCTTGGAACGCACGCGTGATCATGGGTACGCGGCTGCGCAATTCCGGCGAGGCGTAGTAGTCACGCTGCGCCTGCGTCATGCCGATGACAAAGCCCTCGACCGCGATGATGCTCATGAGGATCGGCAACGGTTTCACGCGCCATTTCCCGCCCAAATACTGGAAGACAGGCCACCATGGGCTCAGGCGGCGGCCCGGCTGATGTGCCACCGCTCTGCGGGCGGCCGCTATCTCCGGAGGTGGGCCGCTGCGCACCGGTTGCGCCGTGACGGGCGCCGATGGGCTCGCGGACGTCCCCGCGGGTGCCGTCGCGCTTTCTGGTTCTTCCGGAACGAAATCCGGAAGCTTGTGCTGGAGCACGTCCTCGCCCGGCTGCGGCAGCCATGACAGCGAAAGCAACTCGTCCTCATCGTCGGCGGTTGAATAGATCGGCATGAACGGCTCGAGGGCTTCGGCGATTTTCTGCCACTCGATACCGGCCGCAGCTTCGCCATCGCGGTAGCGCGCCCGCAACGTGACGCGCTCGGGATGGTTGTTCCGTCGCGCCGCGTTCCAGCGCACCTCGATGTCGAAGGAGACTTGACCGCCGAACGGCACCGACACCGTGCGCTTGCTGAAGGTGAGCGCCGGATGGGCGTCCGCGATCGGAGTCACCGTGACGTCCACATTGCCCCGGTTTTCGAGGGTGCAGTGGAGCACAAACCCTTCGGCCATGCCGAAGCTCATGAGCGGTCCTCGGAGCGTGAGCGTCATCGCAAGCTCCTGACGCTCCTCGACCTCGAACTGTCGCACGCACTCCGCGAAGATCACCCCTTCGAGGTCGCGCAAACGGATGGCCGCCTCATGCACGCCAGCGGCGATCGTGGTTTCGCTTTGCGGCGCGAAGACAATGGAGACCGTGGTCGTGTCGCCTGGATCGAGACTGATGCGCGGCGGTTCGGCCCATACCCAGTTCGCCGGTTCCTCCACGATCACGGCGACGTCATGGCCTTCGTTTGTCTCGTTGCGGATCGTCAACGGGAACGTGGTCTGGCGCCCCGGGGCGGCAACCCACTTGCCGCCGCCGCCCGGTTCGCCGAACTCGAATAACGATCCCGAACCCGCGTGCTCGATATCTTTCATCGCGACCTGTGTCGCCGTCCATCCCAGGAGCGCATTGCGCGCGCTGCCGAACGCATGCTGCCCCTAATAGTCATCGGACATTTGCGGAGCAGGTATGACAAAAAACAGCGACTCACCGACCCGTGCGGAACGCGATTCCATGGGCGAAATGCAGGTGCCGGCCAGCGCCATGTACGGCGCGAGCACCCACCGCGCGGTGCTGAATTTTCCGATCAGCGGATTGCGTTTGCCGCGCCGATTCATCAAGGCGCTGGGCTTCATCAAACTGGTGGCGGCGCAGACGAACGCCGAGCTCGGTCTCATCGATCGCGAGATCGCCGAGCGGATCGCGATCGCGGCGCAGGATGTGGCCGAGGGCAATCACGACGAGCACTTTCCGGTGGACATCTTCCAGACCGGGTCGGGCACCTCGACGAACATGAACGCGAACGAAGTGATCGCGCATAGCGCCGCCGGCAGCGCGAAGAAGATCCATCCCAACGACCACGTCAACTTCGGTCAGTCCAGCAACGACGTCATCCCCACTGCGCTGCACATCGCGGCGGCCCTCGCCATCAAAGAAGAACTGCTGCCGGCGCTCGAGGAGCTGCGCGTGTCGCTCGATCGCAAATCAAAAGAGTTCTGGCACATCATCAAGACCGGTCGCACCCACTTGCAAGACGCGACGCCGATCCGCCTCGGTCAAGAGTTCTTGGGATATGCGGGCCAGATCGAGCGCGGTATCGCACGTTCGCGTCAAGCGCTCGCGGAGCTGTGCGAGGTGGCGCTCGGAGGCACCGCCGTCGGCACCGGCATCAACACGCATCCGGAGTTCGCCAAGCGAGCCACCGAACGTCTGGCGAAATTGACCGGCTTGCCCATCAAAGAGACGAGCAATCATTTCCAGTCGCAATCCTCGCTCGACAACGCTGTCGCCGCGAGCGGCGCGCTCAAGACCGTTGCGGTGTCGCTCACAAAAATAGCCAATGACATCCGCTGGCTGAGCTCGGGGCCCCGCGCCGGCCTCGGCGAACTTGACCTGCCGGCGGTGCAGCCCGGCTCGTCCATCATGCCGGGCAAGGTCAACCCGGTCATCGCGGAGTCCGTGCTCATGGTCTGCGCGCAAGTGATCGGCAACGATGCCGCGATCACCGTTGGCGGACAGAGCGGCAATTTCGAAATCAATCTCACCATGCCGCTCGTGGCCTACGACTTGCTGCAGTCCATCGAACTCCTCGCTGCAGCCGCGGCGAATTTCGCGCGCCAAGCCGTCGACGGTCTCAAGGCGACCGCGCGCGGTCCTGAGATGGTCGAGCGGGGGCTTGCGATCGGTACCGCGCTCGCCCCGATCATCGGGTACGACGCCGCGGCGCAGATCGCCAAGGAAGCTGCTGCGACCGGCAAGAGCATCCGCGAAGTCGCGCGCGAGCGCACAAAACTTTCCGATGCCGAACTCGAGAAGATACTCGACCCCGCGCTCATGGTCGAGCCGAGCGCGGATCGCGTGGGGGCAGGTGGCGGCTAGATCTTGCCCAGGAGCTGCGACCTGCGCAAGAGCTCGGTGATGAGCGAGGCGGGTCGCGCGACCGCGAGCCCTTCGTCCTCGCCGCTCTCCGACCCCACGAGCATCCCGATGATGGTGCCGCTCGCGAGGAAGACCGGGCATCCGCTGACCCCGTGCCACGACCAGCCGTCGACCGTCAGCGTCGGCACGGCGTTGACGGGAGTGGTCGAGGCGATCCAACCGCGCCCGGTGATGGGCCACGCGTAACCCTGCGGAAAGCCCAGATACGCCACCTCGGTTCCGTCAGGTTGCGCGTTCGTCTCGAAGCTCACGGGCGCGATATCGTCCTTCACGGAAGCGTTCGAGAACGGATTGAGGGTCGTGCGGCACGCTGCGACGTCGTCGTCATAGTCCTGTTCGCAGGCATCCGGTGAGAATGGAAAGACCTCTCGCGCACTGGCGGGCGCGTTTTCGTTTTTCCAGCCCCCGGCGGGGAGCAGCACGGAGGGGTTGCAGCGGGCGCCCAGCGATTTCATCTTCTCGATCACGTGATTCGCCGTGACGAAGACGCCCTCGCGGCTGACGAAAAATCCCGTGCCCGACACGCCTGGACCCAATTCTGCCGCGTGAAGCGCCGGCACGACGCACTCCACCGGCGCCACCGACCGTTTGACCTTCGAGATCGCCGACAGACCGAAGTCATCCGCACGGCCGCTTTCGGCCATGCCTACCACGAGGGCCAGCGCGAACGCCGTGGAGATGAGCGGCCGAAAAAGCATGTGTCGGCCCATACGCGTCGCTTTGCGACCCGCCCTGTCGGAGTGGAAAGCCGGCCTCCAAAGTCCAATGAGATGGCATGCGAACGTTCCTGCGCATCGCTGCCGTCGCTTTGCTCGCGCTCTACGGTTTTGCGGCGACGCTGCCGGATATCGCGATGTTGTGGCGGCCGTTCGGCACCTACGGGCTGACGTCCGACGTCGAAGGGTACGTCCGCAGCGTCGCGCGCGACTCCGCCGCGGCGTCCGCCGGCATAGTGCCGGGCGATCGCGTGGCGGGCCTGGGCGCCGCATCGATCCCGGAGGTCTGGGTCGCCCGTCCAGGGATCTCGCGTATCGTGACCGTGATGCACGAGGGAACGCGGCGAGAAGTCATGCTGCGCGCGCGGCCTACGACGCTGCCCTCCGGCGGAGCGGTGATTTTCCCGCTGCGCAAGCTCCTGGGCGCGCTGTTCATCGTCGCCGGGATTTTCTTGGTTCTCGTGCGTCCGAGTCCGGCCACGTGGGGTTTCCTCCTCTATTGCGCCGGGGCCAACCCGTTCGAAGGATGGTATCTGCTCGGCGCGACGCTTCCGCCTCGCTTGTTTTTGGCTTTTTCCCTGCTCGACGACGTGATGAACGCCGCCGGCATCGTCGGGTTGCTCACCTTCGCGCTGTACTTCCCACGGTCGGGCGTGGCCGGCTGGAGAGCCATCGCCCAACGGCGCATTCCGCTCATCTTCGCCGTCACCGCCGCGCTCAATCTTTCGGTCGATCTCGCATCGTGGTACGCGCGACCGCCGCAGTGGTTCATCAGCTGCGAGGAGGTCTGGTTCGACGTCCTCTTCCTCGCGACGGCGGCGATATTCTTGGAGACCTACCTGCGCACGCGCGGGGAGGATCGGCAGCGGGTCGCTTGGACGAGCTTCGGCATGGTTCTGGGGATGATCGGTCTCGCGGTCGCGGACATCTACGGGCTGTTCACGTGGTCCGTCTTCAGTTCGGCGAGCTGGCTCGAGCGGATCTCTTCCATGCTGGTCGGTGCGGTGCCCGTCACGATCATCTACGCAGCCGTCAAGCATCGGGTTTTTGATTTCTCGCTCGCCGTCAACCGCACGATCGTCTACGGCGTCATGACCTCGCTCGTCGTGGCGGCGTTCTCTCTGCTCCACGCTTTCGCGATCAGAACGCTCTCGGGAACGAGGTTTGGCACGTTCACGGAACTGCTCGCTGCGGTCGCGATAGGCTTTTGGCTTCAGGCCATCCACACGCGAGTGTCATCGTTCGTCGACACGGTGCTGTTCCGTCGTCGCCGTCGCGCGCGCACGCGGCTCGAACGCGCCGCTGAAGCGACGGAATATGCCTTGACGGCTGCGGCGGTCGACGAGATCTTGGCGAGCGAACCATACGAATCGCTCGAGCTCGAATCGAGCGCGGTATTCCGCGTCGAGGGCGGTGTCGAGGCGCTCGACGGCCGCTCGCGGCGCTTCACCCGGCGCACGGCTCTCGGTTGGGGCGACGCTGCGTGCCGCGAGCTCGGACCAGATGACCTGCTCGTGCTCCAATTGGAGGCACGGCGCAGACCGCTGCTCCTCGCCGACGTGGCGTGGCCGCGGCGCGGTCTGCCCGAGGGGAACCTCGCTCCTTTGTATGCCGTGCCCGTCGTGTGCCGCCGGCATCTCGTCGCTGTCGCCCTCTGCGGTGCTCACCGCTCGGGCAGCGATCTCGATCCCGATGAAGTCGAAATGATCGGCGCCCTCGCGAGAGCGTGCGCGCAGGGCTACGAACGGCTTGAGGCCCAAGAACTTCGGCGCCTGTTGCGAGAGCAAAGCGGCGGCCGGCACGCCGCGGTCACCTAAGGGGGGACGGCGATATGGATCTGCTCGTCTATTCCGTCGCTCAGCCTTTCCTCAACTTGGGATTCGGATTCATCTGGGGCACGATTTTCCCCGACCTGCCGAAACGACCGCTCGTGTTGTGGCCGCTGTTGCTGACGTTTGTCTCCGTCCGCGTGGTCGGCGACTGGCTCTTCGACCAGCCGCACCTGCCGTGGGAATCTTTGCGGCTTTACCTCTACGCGACGTGCTTTTTTCTCGGAATCGCGCTGGCGAGATTTCTCCGCAACGTCTATCGCTCGGCTGGTTAAAGGCGGGCTTGCTCCGCGGGCCGACGAACCACACCGCCTGTGATCAAGAACGTTGGTCTGGTCGGCATCGGCGCGATGGGCGAGCCCATGGGGGAAGCGTTGCTGCGCGCCGGGTTCGGGCTCCGGGTGTGCGTGCACCGAAATCGGGATCCAGTCGTGCGCCTCGTGGCGCAAGGCGCGATCGAGGACGACAATCCTGCCGACGTCGCCGGAGGCAGCGAGCTCGTCATCACCATGGTGCCCGACGCCCCGGACGTCGAAGACGCGATCTTCTCGAACAGCGGGGTCGCGCTGGGACTGCCGCCCGGAGGCATCGTGGTGGACATGTCGACGATCTCGCCGGTGGCCTCGCGCGCGTTTCACGAACGCCTGGCCGAAAAAGGGCTGCACATGCTCGATGCGCCCGTCTCGGGCGGGCCGGCCCGCGCGAAGAGCGCCGAGCTCGCGATCATGGCAGGCGGCGATGCCGCCACCTACGCCCGCGCGCAACCGGTCCTCGCGGCCATGGGGCGGCCCACGCACGTGGGCCCCGCCGGCATGGGCGAGACCTTCAAGCTCGTAAACCAGATCATCATCGCCAACGTCATGCTCGCCGACATCGAGGGCCTGGTTTTCGCGAAAAAGGCCGGCGCCGACATCGACCTCCTGCGCCGCGTGCTTGCCACTGCGACCGCCTCGAACTACCTGCTGGACCAGTGGTTGCCCAAAGCGTGGTTCAGCGAGCACCATCGCGGCGGATTCGCGCTCGACTTGCTGCGCAAGGATTTGCGGTCGGCGCTCGATGCAGCCGGATCGGCCGGCGTCCCGATGCCGATTTCGGCGCTTGCCTACGAGCGATATAGCGAAGCATCCGCGCAAGGCCTGGGGCGTCTCGACTACAGCGCAGTCGCGGAGATCGCCGAACGCGCAGCCGGCGTCAGCGTGGCTGGTAGGACGGAGCAGCGATGAGGCGCTGGACCGCGGCGTGTATCGGCTCCCTGCTCGCGGTCGCACTCGCGAGCTGCACGAAGATCTCGACGCAAACGAGCGCCACGCACGCGAGCAACCCATGGACGATGCATGGCGTGCTCCGCGTCGCGGCGCTCGACGAGCCGGATAACCTCAACCCGCTCGTGGGGAATCAGCAGGCAGAGGTGGACCTATCGCTCTTGTGGGCAGCCTATCTCTTCCGCGCCGACGATCGCAACGAATGGGTTCCCGAACTTGCGACCCGCGTGCCCACGTTGGCCAACGGCGACATCCGCAAGGATGGCTTAGCGATCACCTACCATCTGCGGCCGGGGGTGCGCTGGCAAGACGGCGCGCCCTTCGGCGCGGACGATGTTATCTACACCTGGCAGCAAGTGATGAACCCGCGCAACAACGTCGCCAGCCGCGTGGGATACGACGACGTCACGAGCATCGACAAGCGTGACGACACGACGATCGTCGTCCACTTGCGCAAACCGTACGCGCCCTTCTTGTCCGCGTTCTTCTCCATGGGCGGCACGCCGCTGCCCATCTTGCCCAAGCACCTGCTCGCGCAGAACGCCGATCTCAATCGCGTCTCCTACAACCGACAACCGATCGGGACCGGCCCGTTCATCCTGGCGCGCTACACGCCCGGCAGCATGGTCCAATTCATCGCGAACCCGCACTATTTCCGGGGGCCGCCGAAGATCAAGCAGATCGATTGGCATTTCATCCCCGATGCCAATACCGTCCTCACGCAGCTCGAGACCCACGAGATCGACGCGGTATTCGCGCTCCCGTATGCGTACTATCTGTCGGCCAAGCGCATCCGCGGCGTGCGCATCTACCTCACGCCGCTCGACGCCTACGATCAGATCGCGCTGAACTTGCGCAACCCGATATTGGCGGATGTGACGGTAAGGCAAGCGCTTGCGTACGCCGTCGACCGGCAGTCGCTTGCGGACAAGGTCTATCACGGCGTGCAGACGCCGACGTCCAGCGATCAGCCGCCCTTCTCATGGGCCTACGACCCGCAGGTCAAGCGTTACGACCTCGACTGGAGTCGAGCGGCGGCGATGCTCGACGCGGACGGTTGGAAGCTCGGACCGGATGGCGTTCGATCGAAAGACGGACAGCGGCTGCAAGTCGAGATCGTCACGACGCCTTCCGGCAACGGGGCCGACAACGTCCTCATCCAACAGGGTTGGCGCAAGATCGGCGTCGACGCCACCGTGAAGATCGTGGCGGGCCCGGTGTATTTCGCGACGTACGGCGCGGGCGGCACGTTACAGACCGGCAAGTTCGACGCGGCGTTCTTGGGCTGGTTCAACGGGCTCGACCCGGACGACTCGACCCAGTTCATGTGCGATCAGTTCCCGCCGCGAGGCCAGAACATGTATCATTTCTGCGACCCCGCGCTGGACGCCCAAGAGCGGATCGCGCTCGGGTCGTTCGACCTTCAGACCCGCAAGGCGGCGTACTTCAAGATCCAGCAGATCCTTGCGGAGCAAGTGCCGACCATCTTCCTGTTCGCCGTGCGCCGGGTGAGCGTGCTCAACTCGGACTTTCGAAACTACCGACCTTCGCACGCGGCGAGCACGTTGTGGAATCCGTGGGAGTGGGAGATCTAGGTGCGCCAAGCGATCTTGTCCGCTCCCAAGACGCTCGAATGGCGCGACGGACCGATGCCGCGCCCCGAAGCGGGCGAAGTAGTCGTGCAGGTGCGCGCCGCCTTGACCTGCGGCACCGACCTCAAGACGTATCGGCGCGGTCATCCCAAGCTCGGATTCGGCCCGTTCGGACATGAGGCTTCGGGCGACGTGCTCGAGGCCGGCGAGGGCGTAGCCGGATTCTCCGCGGGCGATCCGGTCATGTGGGTGCAGACGGCGCCGTGCGGAGAGTGTCACGAATGTCGCGCCGGACGCGAGAACCTCTGCTGGCGCTTGACCGACCAGATGGCGATCGGGACCTATGCCGAGGCCATCCGCCTGCCTGCCCACGTCGTCGCGCGAAACCTTTTTCCGAAACCCGCGCAGCTGTCGTATATCGAGGCCGCGTTTCTCGAGCCCTTCGCCTGCATCGTGCACGGGTGGAGAGTGCTCGAACAGGCCGACGCGATGAAGCCCGTGCCCGAAAACGTCGCCATCGTCGGCGCGGGCACTATCGGCATGCTGCACCTCGCCTACGCGACGCATGCGCAGATCCCAGCCACGGTCGTCGCGCGACACCCGGAGCGTCTCGCACTTGCGCGCCGCTTGGGCGCTATCGAGACAGCCGCTGCAGATTTTGATTCCTTGCCGGAGGTGCTGGCCGCTTCGTTCGCAGCCGTCATCGAGTGCGGAGGCACGCCCGAATCGTGGCAAGAAGCGGTGCGCCTGTGTGCCCCCGGCGGCCGCGTGCTCTTCTTCAGCGGCCTGCCCAAAGGCGCGCACGTGCCGCTCGATGCGACCCGGGTGCACTACGAGGAACTTGTCTGCCTCGGAAGCTTCCACTTCACCCCAGACGACGTGCGCCGCGCTCGGGAGCTGCTCATCGGAGAAGTCGTGCCCGCGCGCGAACTCATCAGCGACGTGCTCCCGCTCGGGTCGCTCGAGGATGCCTTCGGGCGCCTCGACTCACGCGACGGTTTCAAGTACGCGTTGATCCCGGGCCCTGGCGCGGCCGCCTGGGTATAGGTTTGGATCGAAAGCTGCCGGCGACGACGCGCGCCGCGGTCTATGAGACCGGGGGGAAGGTCTCGATTCGCAACGTGCCGATCGCGGCACCGGGCAAAGGCGAGCTGCTCGTGCGCGTGCTTGCCTGCGGCTTGTGTGGCAGCGAGGCGCTGCGCTGGTATGCGGATCAGAAAGCACCGTTCGTGCTCGGCCACGAGCCGGTCGGGCGCGTCGAGGCGGTCGGCGCCGGGGCCTCGCCGGCCGACGGGGGCGCTCCCTTCGTCGCGGGGGAACGCGTCTTCGTCCATCATCATGCGCCGTGCATGCACTGCCGCAGGTGCGCCCGCGGCGATTACGTGCAGTGCGACACGTGGCGGGCCACGCGCCTGGACCCAGGCGCCATGAGCGAATATGCGATCGTGCCTGAAGCGAGCGTGCTGCACGACGTGTTGCGAGTGCCGGCGCATCTGAGCGACGAGCACGCCACCCTGATAGAACCGCTCGCGACGGTCTTGAAATCCATCCGGCGCTCGGGCCTTCGCGCGGGCGATCGCGCGCTCATCATCGGCCTCGGGGCCATGGGCATGCTGCACGCGCTTGCAGCGCGCAGTTCCGGCGCCGAGCTCGTGCTCGGTGCGGATCTGGTCGGTTCGCGGCTCGAGCGCGCGGCTGCCTTCGGTATCGATACGGCGCTGGACGTCGCAGCGGCCCCGCTGCGCGATCAGGTGCTCTCCCGAACCGAAGGGGAAGGTGCAGACGTGGTGTTCGTCACGCCGGGATCGAGCGCTGCGCTCGACGAGGCCGCAGCGTGCGTCGCGCGCGGCGGCACGATCGTCGCTTTCACGCCGATCCCGCCGGACGAGCGCTGGGCGATCGATCAAAACCGTCTTTTTTTTCGCGACGTCAGCATCGTCACGAGCTACTCGGCGGGTCCCGACGACACCCGCGCCGCGCTAGCGTTGCTCGGAGGCGGCCTCGGCGTCGCGCCGCTGTTCACCCATCGCTTCACGCTCGATGACGCGGCGCAAGCATACGCCGTGCTCAAAGATCCCGCCGCGGCGCTGAAGATCGTCGTCACCATGGACGGGGCGACCGTGTAGGGGGCGACTGTGTAGGGGGCGACTGGCAAGTCGCCCCGAACTTAGCATCTCGTGAAGAAAAAATTCGACCGGCAGTCGTTTTCCTGGAGCGGAGTGGCGCCTCAGCGTTATGCCGATGCCAACGACGACGGTGCCGGGCGCAGCTGGCGCAACACCTCGCGCCACATCATTAAAGGAAGAGAAGAAGGCGGGCGCTTCGACGTGCGGTACTTCGAGGTTGCGCAAGACGGCTTCACGAGTCTCGAACGCCACGCGCACGTTCATTCCGTCATCTGCGTGCGCGGTCGCGGATACGCCGTCGTGGGCGAAGAGATCCACGAAGTGGAGCCTTTCGACCACGTCTACGTTCCGGCGGATGCCGCGCACCAGTTCGTCAACGAGTCCGCAGAGCCGTTCGGTTTCCTGTGCATCGTGGATGCGGAGCGCGATCGCCCGCGCGCGCTTCAGCCCGACGAGCTGATCTCGCTGCGAAGCAACGCAAAGATCGCAGGAAAGATTAGACTGTAGCTTTTTCCGGCTGCGGACGAGAGCTGGTGCGTGGGTAGTCGCGGCAGGGAGCGTTGCGATAGACGCAGCTCCAGCACCACGCTCCAGGCCTGGCGCGTTCGTCACCGCGCTCCAAGCCCTCGCGGACCGCCCGGATGCGCGCGCGCAGTTCCGGCTCGTGCACGGGGTCGATCGGTTCGAGCGTAAACGTCGCGCCTGCGATCCGGCCGATAAGGCAGCGCTCGATCTCGATGCGATACACTTCGCGCGCGGCCAAGCGGTAAAGCGCCAGCTGCAGGCCATGGTCCGGCGACGGCTCACCGGTCTTGTAATCGACAAGGCACGCGCGCCCGGCTTCGTCTCGAGCGATGAGGTCGAGGTAGCCGAAGACGAGCGCCGGCGTGCCGTGCTCGCCGAAATCGAGCGTGAAGGGCGCCTCGACGTGAAGCGGTTTCCAGCCCGAGAGCTCGCGTTGTATTCGCCCGAGCACGTGGAGCGCTTCCTCGCGCTGCGAGCGCGAAGGTCCGGCACCCACAGTACGCAGCGCCGCGTCAAGATAAGCAGCGGGATCTGCGGGCGCACGGCCGTCGCGGCGATCGGCGGCCCATAACTCGAGCGCCTTGTGCAGCGTCTGTCCGTATTCTCCGGCGTTCTGCAAGGAATCGATGGGAGCGGCGTGGAGCGGCTCGAGGCCATCGACATCGTCATCTCGGCTTACGCTTGCCGCACGTCCCTGCGCGCCAAGGTCGGGCAAGCGCAGCACGGTTCGGTATGCGGCTTGGCGAGGACAACGCTCGTATCGAGCGATGAGCGAGTAGGAGAGCGCCACCGCCAAGCGGCTTTTGTCCTCGCCTCGCGTCGCACGCCCTTTTCGCACCACCGGGCGCGCCGATCCATTCACCGCTTGCGCCTGCAAGCGGCGTGCGTAGGGCGGCGCATCCTTAGGCGCGGGTTCTTCGGTGGGCCAACCGCGAGCTGCTAAGCCCTCGTTGAGGCGCGCGAAGTAGTCGTGCGGTTTTCCGCTCGGATTGCTTTTGGAGGGATGCAGGCGAGGCCCGCTCACGTACACGCGGTCGCGAGCTCGAGTCAGTGCTACGTAGAACAAGCGCAACTCTTCGGGTTGCTCTTTCTCGAGATCGCGCGGGATGTAGCCGTGCGCATCAGCGCGTAACTTCACGCTTTGATAGTGGAAAGAACGGCCGCCATCAGGATTTTCAGCGTACAAGAGCGCTCCGCTCGCGTCATCCACGAAAAGCCGCGAGTCCGGGGCGAGCTGCGGCCACACGCCGAGCACGAACACGAAGGGCCACTCCAAGCCTTTCGCGGCGTGGATGGTCGAAATCGTGACGGCCTCTGCGGCGGTGACATCTGCTTCACGCTCGTCGAAATCCACGTTCTCAAGCTCTTCGATGAAGCTGACGAAGTCGGCCGCTTGTGCCGCCGGCGAGCTCTCCGCAAAACTACGCGCAAGAGCCTCGAGCTTGGCGATGTTGGCGAGGGCTTGAGCGGCACGCGGATCGTCGCTCGCCGCCGCCTCTTGGGCGATCCTGGTTGCCTCGATGACCGCGGCGAGCGCCGTCGACAGCGGCAAAGCTGCGTGCGGCGCGAGTTCGTCGAGCAGGTTCCGAAGCGCGCTTGCGGCAGCTGCCGCTTCTCCGGCAAGCGCATCTCCTTCCGGCAATGCATCCAGGAGCGCGCGCCGCGCAAATGCAGTCTCCTCGGGTTCGAGGCCCAGGCCAAGCCGGGCGACCGCCGCATCGGATGCGCCGATCGCAGACGACTGCAGCGCCCGAGCGACGGCGAGCGAATCGAAGGGGTTCGCAAGCAGCCGCATCCAGGCGAGCGTGTCGCGGATTTCGGGCGCATCGTAGAATCCGACGCCGCCCACGAGCTTGAAGGGTATGCCGAACATGACCAGAGCTTCGGTCACCGGCTGGACGTTACGCTTCGTGCGCGAGAGTATCGCGATGTGGCGGGGTGAGATCGGTTCCGGTCCCGCACCCGTATCTACGGTCGTGCCGCTCGCCAAAAGAGCGGCGATGCGTTGCGTCACCGCCTCAGCTTCGCGTTCGCGCGCGACCTCGATAGGGAGATAGCGATCCGAAGCCTCCCACACCGTATTGCAGAAGACGACCTGCTCGCCGGCCGGCCCGCGCTGGCCCTCGAGAGCTTGAGCCTCAGGGTGCGCGACTGCGATCGTCGCGTGAGCGAGATCGAGAATCTCCTGGCGCGAGCGCCGGTTATGCGCAAGAGCGTAGCGAGCGACGGCAGGGCGGTCCAAGAAGAGCGCAAAGTTTTCGGGCCGCGCGCCGCGGAAGCTGAAGATGCTTTGCAGCGTATCGCCGACGACCATGACACCGCCGAGCTCCTCGCCGAAAAGCGCTTCGAGCAGCCGATGCTGCGAGAGGTCGGTGTCTTGGTACTCGTCCACGATGCAGCACGCGTACCTGCGCTGAAACTCCGCCCGCAACTGCGGACGCTCGCGGAGCGCCTGCTGCGCGCGCACGAGCAGGTCGGCGTAGGTAAGCGCATGACGCGCCGCGAGGCGTGCCGCGAACCTGCGTAGGATGCCCGCGCACGCCTGGACGCGCTCCAGCTCCCATGCGATCTCCGCCCGGAATTGTTCCTCGCTCTGACGCAACTCCACGCTCCATTCCTTGCCGCGCTGGGGTTTGAGATAGGGTTTGCGCAGTTCGCGATACGGAGCGCTTTCGAAGGCGGAGGCTGCCTCAAGCGCGCGCTCCTCGAACGCGTCGATCGACAGGTTGCGTTGCTTGAGCTGCTGGTCGATCGAGAAGAGTTCGCGTCGGATCTCTTCCTGGTTGAAGGCGCGCATGGGAAATCCAGCTGATTGCCCGGCCGGGTCCTCGAGGAACTCGTCGAAGGCGCGCTTGAACTCGACGCGCGCTTCGACGTCTTCGAGGACTTCGGTCTCGGGCGCCATGCCGACTTCATACGCATGGTCCCTCAGAAGACTCCAGGCGAAGGCGTGAAAGGTGGAGCAAGTCGGCGCGATGTCGTGGAGGCGGCGCGCGATGCGCGCGCGCAGCTCGGCCGCCGCCTTTTTGGCGAACGTCAGTAACAAGATCTTGTCCGCCCGGCAGATGCCCTGCTCGTGCAAGGCCGCGACGCGTTCGACGATGGTGAAGGTCTTGCCGGTGCCCGCGCCGGCTTCGACCACTGCGGCCTGGGCGATGCCATGCCGGACGACGGCATGCTGCGCGGGCGTAAGCGTCGCGTCGTTCTCGCTCACGCGGGGATCGCTCCAGCTCCCGGGCAGATGCGGCGGTAGTCGCAGGTCGTGCAGCGCTGCTCGTCCACGGTCGTGGCGAAGTGCTCGAGAGAGCCATCGCTGCAGATACGCGCGATGCGCGCCGCGATGTCACGCCGCGCGCGCTCGACTTCGCCCCTGCTTATCGATTTCTTCGAACCGCTCTCCCCGCCGTCGACGATGTCCGTGCGGTCGCGCAGCACGCCGCTCTCTTCGATGTTCTTGCCCCGGAAATACACGTATTCCACAGCGGCCACGCGCGCGTTGAAGCGGGTCTCCACCGCCGGGATGTAGAGCAACGCTTGCACGTTCAAACCTTTCGGCGCGTCCCCGAAGAGCACGTCGCCGGCATCGAGCCGTTCGAACGCGTTGCGCAGCGCCGGCGCGAGACTGGCGTGCTTGCGCCCCGCTTTGTAGTCGCGGATGACGAGTTCGCCGGAGGCGAGCCGGTCGACGCGGTCCACCCTTCCATGGATCGTGAGCCCGTCGAGCGTCGAGCTCACCACAAGTTCTCGGGCGATCACGCGAAATGGCGAAGCCGCGGCCTCGCTCGCGAGAAGGCCGACATACTCGTCAAGTTTTCGGGCGAGCTCTTCGCGCTCGAATCGCAACACTGCGCCGCGATCGTCCGCGGCTTCCCCGAAGAGGAGCGCGCGTAACGTCTCTCTGCAGCGCGCCGCGACCGCATCGGCATCGCGCTCGCTTTCGAAGTCCGCCTCGATCTCGTGAAGCCCGGCGAGCAGCTCGTGAAGGCGCTGTCCGTAACGGGTCGAGTCATCCTCGTGGCGCGGCAAATGCAAGACGTCGCCGTAGTAGAAGCGCCTTGGGCATGCGATGAAACGATCGATGCTCGTCGGAGACAGCGCCTCGATCGGCACAACGATACCTGTAGGGGGCGCCTGGAAAGGCGCCCTTTTTTCAACGACGCCTGTGGGGGCCGATTGGAAAATCGCCCCTCTTTCGTCCGGGTGCGCCCCTTGCGGGGCGACTTGCCAGTCGCCTCCTACATTTAACTCGGGAGAGGCGTCCTCTTCAGGAGGGATGGCTCGCGTGAAACTCGAGGCTTGGAGGTCAACGCCGTCATCGTCAACTTGCGCGGCCGTGACGAACACCTCCGAGCGTGCGCGCGTGAGCGCGACATACCAAAGGGAATGCTCCTCGGTCCGCGCCCCGTCGTCGTCGACGAAGATGTCGGCGCCAAAACGACGCAGCTTCTCAACGCCGTTTTGCGGCAGCAGCCGGTTTTGACGGATGCCGGCCGGCAACACGCCCTCGAGCGCTTGGGGGATCGCCACAAAATCGAATTCCAGTCCTTTCGCCGCGTGGATGGAAATCACGCGTACCCCTTCCGAAGCGGAGGGCGGGGCTTGGCGGGTATCGGCGAGCAGGGCGATCGTTTCGTCCAGATTCTCGACGAATGCGGCGCATGTCGCATCGCCCCGGTCGTCAGAAGCTGCTAGCTCTTCGTAATCCGACGCCGCTTCGAAAAGCGACGCGAGCCGTGCGGGCGAGGCATGCCGATCGAAGCCTTCCACCGAAGCCTTCTCTCGCACCGGCCGCAGCAAATCAAGTCCACCCACGATGGCGCCGAGGAGCTGACGCGGCCCTTTGCGTTCGAACGCGTCGCGGCAGGGTCGCAGGGCCGCGAGGAGGTCGCGCATCGGAGTTGCGCCGGCGGGCGGGGTGCGCGCAAGCATCGCCTCGGGATCGGTGATCCCCGCTCGCCGCCCTTCGTCAAACGCGAAGCGCACGTCGATCGGCCGGTAGCCGACGATCGGGTTGACGAGCAAACGCTGCCACAGGGCGGTGTCGCTGGGCTGCGCGAGCAGCCGTAACGCTGTGAGCGTCGCGTCGACCAGCCCGTCGGCGTGAAAACCCGCAGTCGGCTGAGCGGCCACCGGAACCTTTGCCTCGCGTAAGGCTTCCATCACGAGTTCCTGGTATGGTCGCGTTTGCCGCAAGAGCACCGCCACATCCCGCGGATGCGATCCCGCTTCGATTTTGCCGACCACCGCATCACGGATCGAGCGCACCTCGTCCTCGACCGTGCGTGGGCGCTCGAACGTCACAGAACCGCGGTGGCGTGCCTCTGCGGCCATGGTCTTCGAGCCCTCGTCAAGCGAAGGGTCAGCGTTTGCGACATCGAGGATCGCCTGCGCCGACCGCCGGTTGTCGCGCAACTCCAAGATCGTGCAGGCGAAGCGCCGGCGCGCTTCATCCACGTTGTCGGGAGACGCGCCGCGAAAGCGGTAGATCGATTGATTCTTGTCACCGACGAAGCAAAAGGTGGGCGCAGGGGTGATGACCGCTTGCATCGCTTCGAGAAACTCAAGCTGCATGCGGTCGCTATCTTGGAACTCGTCGACGAGGACATGGCGAAAGCGGGCCGCACGGAGCCACGCCGAAGCGGGACTGCCGGCATCGCGCAAAGCGCGTTCCGCTTCGTTGACGAGATCCCGGAAGTCGTGCAGGTCGAGCCGCAGTCGCTGTGCTTCCATACCGGCGTAGACGGATGCGAGGTCGCGCAGGCGCGGATCGGACCCTGCGATCGCCGCGATGCGCTCTGCGCTGATGCCTCGGCCCTTGAGCTGCGCGATGACGTTGAGGCAATCGGTCGCGAACTGCGGGCTTTGGGCGACGCTCGGGTCGAAGCTCTCGAATCGACCTCTCTCGCGCATGAGGCGTCGCCACAGCAGGCGCTCCTTGACGGGTGTGAGCAAGCCGCGATCGCGGACGGGGAGGCGTTCGCCATCCAAGAGTCTGGCGCAAAAACTGTGGAAGGTCTTGACGAATAGCTCCGAGACGGCAAGGCCGGTGCCACGCGCTTCGTGCATGCGCAAGAGCACCCGATCGCGCATCTCATCGGCCGCCCGGCGCGAGAAGGTGAGCACAAGGATTTGGTGGGGCGGTACTCCATCACCGACCAGGGAGGCGAAGCGCCGTGCGAGGGTCTCTGTTTTGCCGGTCCCCGGCCCCGCAAGCACGAGCAGATTGGCGCCGCGCTGGTCGATGACCGCCTGCTGCTGGTCGCTGGGAGGGAATAGATCGAGCACCTACTCGCGTTCCGCGCCGCCATGGCGGCGGACCTCTTCAGCGAGTCTACGGTGCGAGCAACAGATGTTCACCGGCCGAACCGACCGGCCGGGTTGACAGCAGCGAGCTACTCGCTATTTGAAGTCGTTGTCGAGGGCGTTGAACAGCTTCGGAAGGTCGGCGCCCGAGGGTCCAAAAACGAGCTCGGTGTAGGTCACGGCGCTGCCCGCCTTCGTGCAGATGACGACCGCTTGGTACGGCGTCTTGGTGCCGTAGACCGCCGAGTTGCTCGGGTGAGTCTCGGAGTGGACGCCGCCGAAGTTCGCCTTCGCAAGTCCGACCGTCGCGCTCGTCACGCAGTCAGTGACGCTTCCTTTGTAGATGCCGGACCCATAGCGGAAGTCATAGCCGCTGTCGGCCTTGGCGACGCCGGCTGGTACGATCCAAAGCAGTGCGCCCCAAGACTTGCCGCGTAGGCGAGATGTTGTGGGGATAACCGCTGTTTCATGTGGTCTCCTCTCAGTGAGTGCTGCTGCCAGCCCAAAAGCGCGCCCTGTCGTATGGAGCGCGGCGGTCGCGGCCCCATTCGAGTCTCCGGATGGAGACTCCGCTTCGCGCGAGAACCCTTCGGACAGATGCGATTGCACCTCACCCTTGCGATGCTCGCCGCCGTCGCTCTCGTCACACTTGCAGCGAGTGGAGATCTCACGGCCTCCGCGGTCGCGTCACCCGGCAAAGCAACGGCCCGTGCGACACCCTCACCAACTCCAAGCCCCAGCCCATCGCCGCTCGAGTCCTTGACCCCTGACGAGATCCTCGGGCGCACCGAGACCGCCTTGCGCGCCAATGCCGATCCGCCCTACATCTACTACAAGATGCACGAGGTATTCGTGCACCATGGCAGGCGCTATCAATTCGATTATCAGGTGTGGTATCGCAACGACGGAAAAGGCCTGATGCAAAATGTCGTGACGAACCGGGATGGTACGCACGAAACATTTTTTGGCTATCCGTTCCCGTCTGCCCCGGACAATAACATCTTGCTCTATGCGACCCCGGCGCCGGTCACCACGGCTCCGCCGCCGGTGGGAACGCCCGCGCCCGGAACGACCGCTGCGCCACTGCTGTCGTCGCAATCCGTGCATGGCGACCGCTACTACGACGTCGCGCTCGCGGGCATCGAAGCGTATCAGGGTCACCAGGTCTATCATCTCAAGCTTCGTCCGCTGCAAGACCCCAAAAGGCACCCTTGGACAGACCTGTGGGTCGACACACGGCTCTACGAGGTGTGGCGAGCGCACGCGGACGCCATGGGCAGTTCGGGTCCGCTTGTGGGACGCGCTGTCGCGGACGTGGAGTTTGCGCCGTACGGAAACTACTGGCTGGTGAAGCAAGCCTCAGCCGATGCCCAAGGCCATATCGCTATCTTTTCGGATAGCGGCCACTACGAGTACTACTTTTCGGACTTCGGTTTTCCGAATACATTACCAGATTGGTACTTCGACCAAAAGGCCTACGGCGAGCATCGTTGAGCGCCGAGCCTGGCTCGGCGAAGCAACCAATCCTCCGGTCAATACGTTTCTCTATTGACCAGGTTCGAAGCTCGTGGGAAGGCCTGGAGGAGGGTGCCACCGTGCGAGAGATCGGCCCATTCGAGAAACGGAGCCTGCGCAGCGACGCGCCGGCGGTTCGAGGCTGGCCCAAACCTGACTTCGTGCGCACCGCGCTCAACTCGCGGGAGCTCCACGCCTACTACATCGCCCTGATTTCGTCCCCGACGCTCTCAGTCGTTCGTAAAAACCTCAAACTGCAATCATTTAACTGAAATAACGCTGGTTCCACATATGTAGGGGGCGATTGGAAAATCGCCCCCTTCTTATTCCGACCACTCTTAGGCTCCGATCTGCGCGATGATCTGGCCGCACAAGGACTTGAGCACCGGATCACTCGAGAATCGCGCCGCTTGTTGGAACTGCGATCGCGCGTCGTCGTCGTTGCCCTGGCGCAAGCGGATGGCCCCTCGGAGGAAGTACGCTTTGGCGAAGGAGTTGCTCAACTTCAACGCCTCGCCGGCTTCTTGATCCGCGGCGACGAGATTGCCGGTCCGGTACAGCGCGAGGGCCTTGTCGTAGTGGGCTTGCACGTACTGGGGATGCAACAGCGCTGCGACCGTGAACTGCGCAGCGGCTCCGCTTGTGTCTCCCGCCAGATAGCTCGACAACCCCATGTCGAAATGCGCGCGTACCGAAGACGGGTGCTGGTTGATGATCTCTTGGAAGATCGCTTTGGCCGCGTCGAGCTGGCTGAGCGCGATGTCGGCGACGCCGAGGTTGAACTGTGCCGGCACGAAGTCCGGCTGCAGTTTCAGGCAGGCTTGGAAATCGTCGGCCGCGGCTTGATATTGGCCGAGCGCATATTGGTCTAGCCCCCGGTCGAAGAGCGCTTCGACGTTACCGCTCGAGAGCGACAACGCGTCGTCGAATTTCTGGATAGAGTGCTGATAGTCGCCGGTGTGGTACAGCGTCACGCCGTCGCTGACGAGCCCATCGACTCGCAGGCGATGGAAGAAGCTGTCGCCATACGCCACGCTTGCAGACGTGAACACGATGAGCGCAGCTGCTATGAGTCTCTTCATTGCCCACCTCCGTACGGTCCGCTGCCTGCGCCGCCCGGCACGGGCAAACCGCCGATCATCGTACGCGAGGTGACCTCTTCGGTCGCCTGCTGCTGAGTGATGCCGCTCGGTCCGATGGCATCGATCATGTTGTACGGTCCCTCATCCTCGAGAAGCGCGGAACCGGTGAGGGCCTTGTCGGCGATTTCGACCGCGGCGGAGGCGGTAGCCCGCGCGGGCTCGCTCTGATGGCCGAGCAGCACGCCGCCGCTCGCGAGGAGCGAAGCCGCTGCCACAGCCAATTTTATTCTGATCGCGCCCCGCACTTGTTGCTTCATCTGATTCTCCTTGGTGTCCGGTATTAGGGGTTCATTGCCGGGAGGCGGATGGTGAAAACGCTGCCCTCGCCAAGCGTGCTGCGAGCCGTCACCTCGCCGCCGTGCGCGCGCGCGATCCACCGGCACAACGGCAGGCCTAAGCCATGGACCTCGCTCGCTCCGTTTCGCTGTGCGCCGTTGCTCGTCGCCCCATTGACGCGTTGGTAGCGCTCGAAGATGCGCTCGAGATCGTCCGCCGGTATGCCGCCACCCTTATCGCTCACCGCGACGAAGGCCGTGTCGCGGTTTTGCCACACGGATATGTCGACCGTCGAACGCTCGCGCCCGTGTTTGATCGCATTGTCCACGAGATTGCCGACCAGTTGCGACAGCTTCAGTTCGTCGCCCATGACGACCGCGCTTTCGCTGCGTCCAAGTTTGAGATCGACCGTCCGGGCTAAGGCGAGCGGCGCGAGATCGCGGACGACGCCGTTGACGACGGCACGCAGATCCGTGGGCTCGCGGTCGAGCGCGCTGTCAGCGTCCAGATGGGAGAGCGTGATGAGCTGATCGATGAGCCGCTGCATGCGCTGGGCTTGCTCGTCGATGATGCGCAGCTGGTCTCGTGCGCCGTCGGGCAGCGATCCGTCTGCCAAGCCGACGGAAGCCTCGGTGCGGATGACGGCGAGCGGGGTACGCAAATCGTGAGATGCGTCGTTTGTGAACTGCCGCTGCAACGCGATGGCGCGTTCGAGGGGACGAAGCGTGATCTTCGCGAGAAAGGCGGCGACCGCCACGACGAAGACAAGCCCGATCCCGTTGGCGATGAGCAAACGCACCAAGTACACGTCGAGCATGCGGTGCGCAGCCGCCACGATGCCGGCATCATCTCGGAATGGTTCGATGTCCTGGAACACGACCATCGAGAGGAGCACGTAGACGATGATCGAGAACGCCGCCAGCAGCAATGCGAGCAGGGCCGCGTACGCGAGCGTGAGGCGAACGCGCGGCGCCCCGATGTTCGTCATGACGCCCCGCTTGTCGATCATGCCTTGTCGATCGTGTATCCTACGCCGCGCACCGTGCGGATGAATTGATCCCCGCAGGCAGCCGAGAGCTTGCGTCGCAGCATCTTGACGTAGACTTCGAGGATGTTCGAATTCCCCCCGTGTTCGCCGCCCCACAGGCGGTCCAAAATCGAGTCTTTGGTGAGCACGATCCCCGCGTTTTCCATCAGGTAGAGCAAGAGCCGGTATTCGGTCCGCGTGAGGTGCAAGACGCGGCCGTCGCACGCGAATTGATGGCGCAGCACGTCGATAGAGAGCTTGCCGACCGTGACGTTCCGAGGCTTGACCTCGTTCTTGGGACGCCGCAGGAGCGCGTGCACGCGCGCCAGCAACTCGGGGAACGCAAACGGCTTGGGCAGATAGTCGTCGGCACCGCTGTTGAGTCCGGTCACGCGATCGGACACGGCGTTGCGGGCGGTGAGCATCAATATGGGGGTAGAGATGCCTTGCTTGCGAGCTTCGGCGCAGACGGAAAGACCGTCCCGGCCGGGCAGCAGCACGTCCAGGATGGCGACCTGGTAGTCGTTGCCGCATAACTCGTGCAGGCCGTTGTTGCCATCGCCGACCGCTGTCACGGAGAACTTCTGCGCTTCGAGCGCCCTTCGTAAAGAGGATGACAGGCTCGGATCATCCTCGACCAGCAAGACTCTCATAATCGGTATTTCGGCGTTGCGCGAATGGGCAGCCTGCGCCCATGAATTATGGCTTTCAGGGCCTTTTCAGGAATCCGGCTCGGCCTCTTCTATCTCACCCTCTTCGAAGGCGAAAGTGCCTGTTTCGAAGCGTACGAGGTATGGCATATACGGTCCGTTGTTCATGCTTTCGAGGACGCCGATAGCGCCTCGTTCTACTTTCCCGGCCTCGCCGAGGTCTATCGAGCGCAACGCCCGCACCCGCTTGCCCACCTGCATCACGGAGATCGCCTTTCTGAGGCCGTCGGCTTTCCGTATCCCAGTCGCCGCCTCCCCGGCCCAAATGCCCGCCGGCGGCGTCCCCGCGGCCCCAGCGGGCTTGTCACAAACGCCTCAAGCGCGGGGTCAGACGGAAGAGGTAGCATCATACCATGAAGTGGTTCGTCGCGCTCACCCTGGTCGCCGCGTCCGGTTTGCTTCTCGTACCCGTGTTGCTGCGTGCCAGCGAGATTGCAGAATCGAACGGCCGGCTCGACCGGATTCACCAAACAGCGGCCTTCTAGTATCCCGCGCACGCAGGGCGCGCAAAACGACCTGCGAAACCGAGGGCCCATACTTGTGCTCTGACTTGGAGGCAACATGGGCGTTCGCATTGGTTTTGGCGCAGCGATCGTGTGCGCAGCCATCGTGCTGGCGGTCGCGACGGGCCCGGTCGTACCGGCGCATGCGGCTGATAGCGCTCTCAGCTATAACGAGATCACCAAGGTCATTACAAAGGGAAGTCCGGCGCCAGGTTCCTACAGCAATGGAAGCTTTGACGCCGACTGGGCCGCCGCGACGCAGAAAAAAGCCGGCGGGCTGTTCGGCATGATAAAAAATGCGATGAGCATGATGAGCAACGGCATTCCCTCCTCGCTCTATTACCTCAACAACATGGAACGGAACGACGACGTCAAGGACGCGACCGGCACGATCACGATTCCGGCGAAACGCGAGATCATCCATCTCGACTACGGGCAAAAGACCTATTGGATCGCCACGCCCAATCCCGCTCAGGAGACGATGGAAACGCCGCCACCACAGCCGCAGCCGCAGCCGCAGCAGAGCATGGCGCCGCCGCAACCGGGAACGGCAAAAGTCGCCGTCACCGTCACGACCACGAGCTTGGGATCGATGAACTTGGGCGGCGTCGACACGAATGGCTACCAGATGACATTCAAGGTCGTCTCAACGGAAGCGACCGGTTCGTGCAAGAACGGCACCTTCGGGACGGCCATGACGGAGTTCGTATCGAGCTATCCACAGCCGGAGCTGCGAAATCCGAATCCAACCATGAAGCCGCCGCCAAAAATGGAGAACCCGCTCTTGCAGCCCGGGCTTGCGACGGTGGGCAGCCCTGGCTGCAAGCCGAAGGTGAGTGCGACCGTGAAAAACGGACCCACAGCGCCCTCAGGCCGCCTCGTCATATGGGAAATGCTGACCTTCAACCTCGCCGGTGGGGCGACTGGACAGCAAGCCGGAGGCATTTCGACCGTGATCGAGCGGGGCGATGTGAAGCAGCTCGGCTCGGGGGACAGCGGACTCTTCGACATACCGGCGGGCTTCAAACAAGTCGCACCGCAATAGCTCAAAGGGGCGACTTTCCAGTCGCCCCCTACGGCTAATGGGGCGACTTTCCAGTCGCCCCCTACATTTTTAGAGGCGTTCGCGGCCGTGCGGCGCCATGAGGTCTTGGATCGGCCCGATCGGCACGATGCGCGTCGGATTGATGTCCTCGTGCGTGAGGTAATAGTGACGCTTGATGTGGTCGAAATTGACCGTGCTCGCCACGCCCGGGATCTGGTACAGGTCACGCAGATAACCGAAAAGGTTCGGGTACTGAGCGATCTGACGCAGATTGCATTTGAAATGGCCGAAGTAGACGGGATCGAAGCGCACGAGGGTCACGAAGAGTCGCCAATCCGTTTCAAGCGGAGTCCCGCCGAAGAGATAGCGCTGGGTGGAGAGTCGCTCCTCGAGGAGATCGAGCGTTTTGAAGACTTCGCGCGCGTTGCGTTCGTAGACCGCTTGCGAGCCTGCAAAGCCGGCGCGATAGACGCCGTTGTTGACCGTCACGTAGATGAGTTCGTTGAGGTCCTCGATTTCCGCTCGATGCGACGCGGGGTAGAAGTCAAGATCGTTCTTGGCAAGCGGATCGAATTCGGTCTCGAACATGCGCATGATGTCGTCGTCAGAATTGCTGACGATTTTCTTTGTCTTCTTATCCCAGAGCACGGGGACGGTGACGCGAGCGCGATAACCTGGATCGGTGAGAAAATATGCCTCGCTCAAGAAGGCGAAACCATTGATCGGATCGAGGGTGTGATCGGGTCCCTCGGTGAACGCCCAGCCGCGTTCGTCACGCACCGGGTCCACTACGGTCATCCCGATGGCGTCTTCGAGTCCCCGCAGCATCCGTACGATGATGGTGCGGTGCGCCCACGGGCATGCGAGCGAAACGTACAGATGGTACCGGTCTGCTTCGACCGGATACTCTGAGCCCGCTTCGTCCGAGATCCAGCCGCGGAACGCGTCTTCTTGCCGGACAAACTCGTCGCCGACGTTTTCGTGAGGAAACTGGACCTTGATCGTCATCCTATCTCACTTGAGAGGAGATGGGCTCTTGCTAGCGCGCCGGGGTGGCTTTTTCAGGCGTCGCCGCCATCGCTTCGATCAAGATGTCTGCCACCTCGGGGCGGGAGAACTCGCGCGGCGGCCGCTGCCCGGCGCGCAGCATCTCGCGCACCTTCGTGCCCGAGAGACTGACCCGATCGGCTGCGCCATGCGGGCAGGTCTTATCGGTGACCATGGCTTCGCAGGCGTTGCACCAAGAGGCATTGTCGAACCGCAGGATGGCGATGCCGAGTTCCTCTTCGATGCCGTCAAAGATGTGCTGCGCGTCGAATGATCCGTAGTACGACCCGACGCCCGCGTGATCGCGACCGACGATGAAATGACTGCAGCCATAGTTTTTCCGCGCAATCGCGTGGAGGATGGCTTCGCGCGGTCCGGCATAGCGCATCGCAGCCGGAAAGATCGAAAGCACGGCGCGCTTGGGCGGGTAGTACTTCGCGAGCAGCGTCCGATAGCAGTCCATCCTGACCGTCGCCGGGATGTCGTCATCTTTTGTGAGCCCGACAAGCGGGTGCAGCATGAGGCCGTCGACCGTTTCCATCGCGACTTTCTGGAGGTACTCGTGCGCGCGGTGCACGGGGTTGCGTGTTTGAAAGCCCACGACCGTCTTCCAGCCCAGTGAGGAGAAAAGCTCCCGCGTTTGCGCGGGCGTGCGGTATTCGTTGGGGAAACCGAAATCCGGCGCATCGAGCAAGGTCAGTTTTCCGGCGACGAGCGTCTTCGGAGCGTTTGCGATGAGCGCGACGCCCGGATGGGTCGCCTCGGACGTCCGGTAGACGGCAGGCGCCTCTCGCGCGACATCCGACGGAAACATCTCGCTGACATCGATCGTCGCGAGCACCGAACCGCTGTCGGTCACAAGCGCCGCTCGGCCTTTCTCGCGGACCGCGCCGATTTCGTCGTCGCTTACCGGTAGGGTGATCGGGATAGGCCAGATCAGCCCGTTCGCGAGACGCATCCCCGCGATCACCGCTTCGTAGTCGGCCTTGCCCATGAAACCGTCGAGCGGAGAGTACACGCCTGTGCCCAGGCACACGACGTCGCAGATCGAGCGATCGCTCAACCGGATGCGAGGGAGCTTCGCCGCGCGCTCGCGCGCGCTCGCGACATCGGCATCCTTGACCTGTGCGTCGCTAAGCCTCCCCCCGTGGGGTGCGTTAAGGTCAGCGGATGGCATCGAGCGTCAAGAGCGACCTGGACGCCAAAAAGTCGAGAATCCGACGCGCGCTCTCGTCCGGAGCTTCCTCTTGCGTGCGGACGTGCACCTCGGGCTGCAGCGGCGGCTCGTACGGGTCGGAAACGCCGGTGAACTCTTTCAATTCGCCGCGGCGCGCTCTCTCGTACATCTCCACCTTGCCGTCGCGGGTGGCGCACACGTCGAGCGGGCAATCGGCGAAGACTTCGATGAACCCCGGTCCGATCTGCGCGCGCACCTCATCGCGCGTCTTGCGGTATGGGGAGATGGCAGAACAGATCACCGCCACGCCGTTACGCGCCAGCAGATGGGCGACAAAACCGATGCGGCGGACGTTCGTGTCGCGATCCTCGCGCGAAAACCCCAAACCCTTTGAAAGATTGGTCCGGACGACGTCGCCGTCCAGCATCTCGACGTTCAGCCCGGCCGCGCGCAGCCGCGGTTCCAGCAGCTGAGCGAGGGTGGTCTTGCCGGCGCCCGAGAGGCCGGTGAACCAGATGACAAAACCTTGTGATGCGTTGCTCATGCAAGCGGCTTATCGACCCGCGCACGAGCGCCCTGTTGCGGCCTGCTAGTTATCGCACTGATGGAGGGGGTCGGACGGGGTCGGCGTGGGTGTAGGAACCGGAACGTTATATTGAAATGAGTCGAACGTCCCCGTGCCTTTGGCACGGATGTGATGGCGCGTAATATCGGTCTGCTGAAGCGTCACGACATCATATCCCTTCACGTTGCCGTAGTATTGCGTTAGGGAGATGTTGTCGTCCGAGTCATGATACGACCAGCTGAAGTGCTCCAAGTCGCCGTTGCGCTTGTTGACCGTCACGTCCATCTGCGAGACCTCACCGCGGATCTTCGGCACCATGTGCAGGATGTAGACGCCCGGCTGGTCTTCAAGGCCGATGTCGTAGCAACGCCGCCATCGACTCGCCATGCCCATCGCGCCTTCGACCCGGGTGATGCCCTGCAAGTACGAGGGCGTGTGCGGGAAGTCGTAGACCGTGTATCCGGGCGCGGTGTAGTACACGTGTCCGTCCAGCACCGGATGCAGATACGGAAAGTTGACCTGGTGGATGTCGAGCGTGGTGTGCGCCGAGTAGGAATGCACGTCCGGGTTGCGGCCGAGCACCAGAGCGATGACGCCGTCGACGTCGGTCGGCGTCAGCGTGGGTTTCGGGCTGACCTGTGCGCCCGCCGCCGGAGCAAGGCAAGAGCAAAGACCCGCTGCGAGCGCGAGCACGACGCAGGATGCTCCGAAACCGGCGAATACGGTGGGAAGGCGATGGCGTCGGCGATTTGGCATGGCCGTATACTATACGTGCGGTCTGCGGGTTTCATTCCCGGAGCGGTCCCGCGTTTCGATCCAATCGCTCCGGTTTCATGGACCTCTCATCGGCCGGGGGCCATTGGCGGCGCCGCCCTGGACCATCGCGTCATGAGCCCGCTCACGTCCCCATGGCTGGATAGGAAACGGGATTCCCAGCGCTAACTTCAAGCGCTCCAGCTCGACTGCAGGGACGCTGTCCAGCCGCCGATGGAAAGAGAAGAGGGCGGCGTCAGCATCTGCGGCCGCGCTTTTTTCTCCTGACCTTGCGGCGAAAGTGATGAGCAAGCGAGCGCGACCGTCGGCCACGCGCAAGAAAGCGCATCGCTTCGCTACGCTCCGGAAGCGGCGGCAAGAAGAACCCTATCTTTTCGAGGCGATCGAGCGCCGCCAGCGGCAGCAGCAAGCGCGCTTGATCGCACTGCGTGCCGGCTTTCGGGATCATGCGCGTGCCGCTGACAGCATCGAGAACCGGCGCGAAGAATACGTGGAGATCGCGCGACCGGTTCCGTCGACCGCGATACCGCCCGCGATCCTCACTGCGATCGCCGCATCATTCGTCGCACCGCTCGTGCTCGCGATCGTCGGCGGCACGCTCAAGCCGGCGCCGGCCCCCCAAGTCGCCCGGTCGCATGCGTCGCCCGTCCACGTAACTGGCACGAATGCATCCGCCCACAGTCATGTCGCGAATACATTCGCGACGGCTACAGTCGGTAGGACTCATCCGACGTCTACATTCGGCGGGACCCATGTAGCTCGCGCAAATTCCTTTGCGCGTGAGCAAGCACCGCCTGCGACCCATGGAGCTCGCGCGAATGCGTCCGCGCGCCCGCCCGCAGCCCCCGCGAGCAACCGCCCATCGATCGGCGGCCGTTTCATAGCGTCTTTGCTTCAGTCGATCTTTGGTGTCGCTCCGCAATCGACGCCAGCGACCGCGCACCGCAAAGTCTCCAGCACCCGGGTCGCCTTCAAACCGATGCCGGCTTCGCATGCGGCGACGACGCCGGCGAAGCGCCTTCTCCCGTCTCCGTGGTCGCTCAGTGCCGACGGCACCTGGGTCGCCTCGCTGGCCGCACCAGCCTCGATGCCGGGAGCTGCGTTTTCAGCCTCGACCGGCCAACTCATCGAACGCGAGCGTTCGGCGGTAGCGCCGGATGGAGCCACGGTCACCATCGGCTGGTCGCGTTCGGTGGTCGTAAATATCTCGTCGCAAGGCCAGACGCTCACGAAGACGCTGCCGGCGCCCGATGCAGGCATTGAGGCGTTCGACGTCGCCGCTGCCGCCGTCGGCCCGCACCTGGTGGACGTCGGGTGGACACCGCTTGATGCCTCAGCGCAAGTGAGCGGCTATGAGATCTTCCGTTCGAGCGGCGAGGGCGAGCGCCCCGAACTCATCGCGACGCTGCCTGCGACCAAGCACTCCTACCACGATAGCGGGGTCGAGCCGAACGCTCGCTATCGCTACAGCGTTGCTGCCGAGACGAGCGAGGAATCGATCCAAGCCAGCGCCCTCGTGGTGCAGACGCCCGGCGCGTTGCCCTCCGCCTCTGCGGGAGCCGTCAGCGGCAAGGGGATGTTCCTGTACTTCTCGTCGCTTGCGGGCGACCCGCGGAACTTCCATCATTACAATCCGATCCGCGTGGTCGCCGAAGCGCAACGGACGGGCATCCACGTCCTCGAGCTACGCATGGCCCGTGGCGCCTGCACCATGGCGCAGACCCAAGCCGCTCACGCCTGGCTCGACGAGCTCATCGATGCGGCCGCATCCGCCAACATCAAGCTCCTCGCCTGGACGGTTCCCCGTCGGGCCACTACCCAGGATCTCGCAGAGACGATCGCCGCCGCAGAGTACGTCACGCCGAGCGGCAACGGCTTTGACGGTCTGGCGCTCGACTTGGAAACCGGGGACAATTATATGGGCGACGGACCGAAGGCGCGCGAGCGGATGGTCCAATACATCCATGACGTGCGCGCGGCCACGGGTCCGCACTACCTGATCGTGGCCACCGTCGCGTCGCCGCGGTTCGGTAATCAAAGCGACTATCCGTATGCGGGGATCGCCCACTATGCCGACGTCCTGCAGCCCATGGAGTACTGGCATTACTTCGACGAAGCCGCGCATCACGAGTACGGTCGTGGCGAAGTCGCCGGTGCCGCCGCCGCCGCGGTGACGCAGACGCGACAACTCGCCGGACGTGACATTCCGGTCAACGTCGCCGGACAGAGCGTGGCATTGGAGGGCACGGACGCACCTTCAGGACGCGAGATCCGCTGGTCGCTCGATGCGTCGAAATCTGGCGGTGCGATTGGCGAGACCTTCTTCGACTGGGCGGGCACCGGCCCGGACGCATGGGCCGCAATCCAGGCGTTTGACTGGTAGGACGCGAAACTGCTCGCGCGATGTCCGAAGCCTCAACGCAACCAGTCGAGCGCGTCGACTTGCGCGAGCTCCCTTCATGGCAGCGCCACGATCGCGTCCTGACTTCCTTCGATCGGCTCCTTGCCGGCCAGTCGGTCGAGTTCACGAACGACTACGAACCCAAAGCGCTTCGTTCGCATCTTGAAACCGAGCGCGAAGGCTTGGCCTCATGGGACATCCGCAACGCCGGCGACAATCGCTGGATCATCCGGCTCACGCGGCTTCCCGACCCGGCAATGCAAGGGGATACGCCGCGCATCGCGTTCCTGCGCCAACTTCGCATGTTCCGCAACGCGCCCAACGATCTGCTGCGAGAGGTCGACCGCGCCGCCAAAGAGCGCAACTATCACGACCGCATGGTCATCGTCGCCGAAGGGACGAACTGGCCGCAACTCGCCATCGTGCGCCGCGGCGTCGTGGAGGTAACCCGCGCGGCTGACGAAGGCAGAGAAATCGTTCTCTACGACGTGTTGCCCTACAGCATGTTCAACGAAGCCTCCGTCTTTGACGAAGGGACGGCTGAGGCGACCGTCATCGCCCGCGGTGAGGTCGAGATCATCGAACTGCCGGCACAATTCGTCCGCGGCTTGGTGCAGCGCAGTCCGGAGATCGCGCTCGGCGTGACGCGTTTTTTCTCACAGCGCCAGCGCAGACTCAGCGGCGCGGCCGGCAACCTTGCGTTCGGGCGCGTGCTCACCCGCATCGCGCGAGTGCTGCTCGATTACGCCTCATCAAAAGAAGGCATGGCCCCAGGGGAAAGCGGCGTGGAGCGCATCACCCAATCCGATCTCGCGGCCCGGGTGGGGACCGTTCGTGACATGGGCAGCCGCGCGCTGTCGCATCTCGAGGACATGGGCGCGCTCGAGTTACGCCGTGGCCGCGTCGTCAAGCTCGACCGCGCAAAACTCGAAGAGATCGTCCGCACCGGCCGCTAAAATGGCCGCAGCCGACCCAGGCGCCGTTGCCAAGGGTCTGCGCGAGCGGATTTTTTCGCTCTCAGCCAGGGACCTCGGGAACTTGCAGCGCTCCGACGGCATCATCGCGGCTTTGATGGAGTTCGCGGCCGGTCGCGGCGCCGTCGCGACATGGGTCAGTCTCGTGGTCATCGCTGACGGGACCACGAGCCTTTACTTCGGTAGCGGCGGCGGCATCATCGGCGCGGGCGGAAAGGAAAAAGTTCGCAACGCGAGCCGGCGGTTCTTGAACCAAGCGGGCGCGGTGTTCCAGCGCTTTTCGAAGACAAGCGCACACGCGACGCCGGTCGGATCAAGCGTCGTGTTCTACGTGCTCAAACCCGACGGCGTCTATACGTCAGGCCCGACCGAGGAAAGCGAGATCCGTAGGGAAGGCAATCCGCTGCTGCCGCTGTATGCCGCGGCCCAGGACGTCATCACCGAGATCCGTCTTTCTTCGGAGCGCGGCGAGCAGCGCTGAGCTATTTCTTGTGCTTGAAGAGGTCTTCGGGTCGCTCCGCGCGGGCCACCCTGCGTTGCCACTCGCGCATGCGGCGCCTTTGACGCCAGCGCTCGATCCGCTCCTTGAGCGTGGGTCCGCTTCCTCGGCGGAAACGGAACGAGAACCGCGTCACCTGGAAGACATACGCGAAGCCGGCCGTCGCCCCGACGGCAAGAATGGCTTGCCATGGGCCGCCGTAAAGGCCCGTGCGCGCGAACAGCTCGTACGCGACCGAGATGACGGCAAGCCATCGTGCTTGCAGCGGGAAGATGAACAGGAGCACGGTCTGATACGGCGCCATAGCGGCGAAGGCGACGACCATCGCCACAAAACCACCCACCATGCCGAAAAAGACAGCTCCGCCCGTCCAGGGTGAGAGGGCGATCTCCACGAGCCCAGGCACGATGCCCGCAGCGAAGAAGAAGAAGAGGAAACGGCCCGATCCCCATGCACGCTCGAGCGATCCACCGAAGAAGTAGAGCACGAGCGCATCCATGATCAAGTACAAGAAGTTCGCGCCATGCGCGAACGGGAACGTGAACGCCCGCCAGAGCTGCAGCGTCGAGAACCACGACACGTTGGCCGGCCACACCATCCAAACGCTCAGCGCGCCGTGCGCGATCCAGTCGAGGATGAAGATGATGCCCATCGCCGCGAGCAAGCCGTATACAGCTGGGGTGTCGCCACCGCGTACCGGCGATGAACCGAAGGAATAGGTCCGCATCGAGACTCCAGCCTTGGCCTAGGCGGCGGCGCGCTCCTTGACGCACTCCAGCACGATCTCCGCGCAGCGATAGAAGTCTGCCAGGTCGATCCACTCGTTCACCGTGTGGATGTCGCGCATGCCCGTGCCGAGGTTGACGCTGGCGATGCCGTGCTGGTTGAAAACGTTCGCATCGGAGCCCCCGCCGATGGTGACGGTCTTCACCTCGGTGTTCTGCGTCCGTGCCGCGCGCTGGATGAGCCTGACGATCGGCGCGTCGTCGGCGATCTGAAAGCTATGGTATTCACGCGAACATTGCTCTTCGACCCAGGCGCGTCGTGTTTGCCCACCGAGTTCGATCTTCGCCCCTTGCGCCGCACCGGCAAACGCTCCGCGGATTTCGCGCATCACCGCATCGAGCCGCGCTTCATCGAGGGCGCGCGCCTCGCCACGCACCACGCACAGGTTGGGGATGACGTTCGTCGCGGTCGGACCGCCGGCGATCACGACGTTTGCGGTCGTGCCCACATCGACCCGGCCCAGCGGCATGGCGGCTATGGCTTCGGCAGCGACGCGCACGGCGGAAATCCCGTTCTCGGGGCACATCCCCGCGTGCGCTTCGAGGCCGTGGACGGTGAAGATGTAGCGATCCGCGCTCGGCGCGCGCGTCACGAGTTCGGTAGCACGCGGGGAATCGAGCACGATCGCATCGCGCGCTTGAAAACGCCCGTAATCGAGCCCCTTTGCGCCAAGCAATCCGATCTCTTCACAGATCGTGAATGCGATCTCTACCGGGCCGTGTGCGACGCCCTGATCTTCCAAGGAACGCAGCACTTCGAGGATGACTGCAAGTCCGCTCTTGTCGTCACCTCCGAGAATCGTCGTGCCGTCCGAGCGGATGCGCTCCGTCTCGCGCACCGGCTGTACGCCCAGACCCGGGGGCACGACATCCATGTGCGCGGACAACAGCAGCGGCGCTGCACCGGGGGCTGAGGCTTCCAGACGTGCGACGATGTTGCCGCTGTTCGACCCGACCGCAGCGCCCGCGGCATCCTCTTGGGGCCGGCAACCGAGGTCGGCAAGGCAACGGGTTAGATAGTCGGCTACCGGCCTTTCCGCCTTGCTGTGACTGTCCAGCCGCAGCAAATCCAAGACGGCGCCGGTCATCCGCTCGCGGTTGATCATCCCGCACCATACCGCGGACGGTGCCTCGTTCCTTGCATCGCGCCAAACTTGAGGTGAGGAGAGTCACATCGTCGAGCCGCTAAGGGTGCCAACCCAAGCCGCGCCGATTATATCTGTAAGCGACGCACAGGAAGTGCGTCATTGACCGCTCAGGGGTTCTCACCCCTGACACACGGGGGCTTCCATGCTGAACACGCACGCACACGGAACAGGTGATGGCCAAGATCAATTCGAGCTGCGCTTCAAGCAGCTGCGGACGGGCGCCATCGTCTCGTTCGGCTTCTTCGTCGGAGCGCTCATGGGCGGCGTCTGCGGCCTGTTCGTGTACGCGAACTCCAAGACGCCGAACGTGCACGACGGCGTCTACGTCTTGATCCAAAGCGTGGGAATTCTGTCGGGCCTGGTGCTCGGATATCTTGCCGCCCGCAACGTCGAGACCCAAGACGAGCTCATCGAAGCCGCGCAGAAGGCGGGCGGATCGCTGTTGCGCCGGTACAAGCCCAAGCCAGGAACAGCGAGCCACAGCAACGTGGGCCAGCGCACCATCGGCGCAAGCGCCGGCGAAGATTTCTTGAAAACGCTGCTCAGCAAGACCTCCTGACCGAACGCACGATTCCAAGACCGTAGCGGGGCGATTGAAAAATCGCCCCGAATATTTTCTCGTGTTCCGCCGTGCATGCAAAAGCTTGGTCGTCGCTGCCGCGAGCGGCCTGCTCGCGAGCTGCGCCGGTTCGCTTGCCTCAGATGGCGCACGCTCGCTCGCAGTGCCGGCCGGGTTCACCATTGCCCAAGTATCCACACACGTCCCCGGCGCGCGCTTCCTGGCCTTCGCGCCGAACGGCGACTTGCTCGTTTCGGAGACCAACGCCGGAGCCGTCGTCGTCATCCCCCACGGCAGCTCGGGTGATGCGCGGCCGTCGGTCTTCGCAAGCGGGCTTTCCTATCCGCACGGACTCGCCTTTTACAAAGGAAAGCTGTACGTCGCGACGTGGTCCGGTATCATCGAATATGCCTACCCGTCACGCCAGGCGGTAACCCTATCCTCCGACATGCCCCAAGGCGGCGACCACAACCGGCGCGCGCTGGCGGTCGCGGGCGATGGCTCGCTCTACGTCTCTTCGGGTTCGGACTGCAACGTCAGCGCCGAGAGCGACGCACGGTTTGCTACGGTGCTACGCTACGCTCCTGGTGGGGGCTCCGGCAGCATCTTCGCGAGCGGCCTGCGCAACGCATCGGGTCTCGCCTTTGACGCGAGCGGGCGCTTGTGGGCGGTCGTCAATCAGCGCGACAACATCGGTCCGACCCAAGCGGTGACCGACAACCTTCCCCCCGACGAACTCGACCTCGTGAGCGCTGGGGAAAAATTCGGTTGGCCGCAATGCTATCCCGATCCATCCGCACCCCGCCGCTTGCCGAACCCTGAGTACGCCCGCGCCAGCTGCACCGGTGAGACGCCGGCCGCTTTGGACTTCCAAGCGCACTCAGCTCCCCTTGGAATCGCCTTTTACTATGGCAACCAGTTCCCGGCGGCGTTCAAAGGGGACGCCTTTGTCGCGTTCCACGGATCGTGGAACCGCAGCGATCCAACGGGCGACAAGGTCGTCCTTGTGAAGTTCTCGGGTGGCCGTCCGACGGGCTATAGCGACTTCGTCACGGGATGGTTGCGCGACGGTTCGTTCGATGGCCGGCCGGTCGGCGTCGCCGTGGCTCCGGACGGCTCGCTCTACATCAGCGACGACCAGCGCGGCGCGATCTATCGCGTTTCGTACGACGCTCGCTGAGCCGACGCACGGACCTTGCGGTCCGCACGTCTAAGCCGCAGCTCATGGAGACATACCAACGCGGCGAGGTGCGCGTCCTCTCCTACACCTCGAAGGCTCTCGCCGGCAACGCGCTCGGCGACCCGGTCAGGCGCGATCTGTACTGTTACCTTCCGGCGGGCTACGAGCGCTCGCAAGAACGATATCCGGTGATCTATTGGCTGTCTGGCTTCACCGGCAGCGGCCGGATGATGTTCAATTTCGATCATTGGGCTGAAAGCATCGATCGGAGGCTTGACCGGCTCATCGGCACAGGAGCGATCGCGCCGTGCATCTGCGTGTTGCCGGACTGCTTCACTCGCTTGGGTGGCAGCCAGTATGCGGATTCGACGGCCACGGGCAACTATGAGACCTATATCGTGAGCGAACTCGTGCCGTTCGTCGATGAATCTTTGCGCACGAAGGCCTCCCGCGACCATCGAGGCGTGACCGGCAAGTCGAGCGGCGGTTACGGAGCGATGCGGCTTGCAATGCGCCACCCTGACGTCTTCGGCGCGCTCGGTTCGCATGCGGGCGATGCGTACTTCGCGTTTTGCTACTTACCAGATTTTCCGAAGTTCTTGGCGGGCATCGAGCGCGCCGGCGGCGTTGTGCCCTTCGTGCGCTGGTTTGAGGGGCTGCCGAAAAAAACCAAAGAAGCGATGGAGGTCATCAACATCCTGGCGATGGCTGCATGCTACTCGCCCGATCCCGACGGTCCCATGGGCATCGGGTTGCCGATCAAGCTGCCGAGCGGCGAGATCCGCGGCGATGTCTGGGCTCGCTGGCAGAGCAACGACCCGGTGCACATGGCGCGCGAGCACGCCATGGCGCTGCGCTCGATGAAGACGATCTACCTCGACGCCGGGTCGCGAGACGAGTTCAACCTCCACATCGGCGCCCGCGTCTTCTGCGCCCGTCTGGACGAGCTCGGCATTCCCTATATCTACGAGGAGTTCGACGACACGCACATGGGCATCGTGTATCGCTACGATCGCTCGTTCACCGAGCTTTGCAAGGCGCTCGCCTGAACGTGGAGGCGGAGCGTGGGATGGTGGTCCGGCTGAGCTACGTCTCGATCTTTCTCGCGTTTGCAGAAGCCGCTTTGGCCATTCCGGCAGGCTTGGCTGTCGGCAGTGTCGCGTTGCTTGGTTTTGGCTTGGACAGCCTTATCGAAGCCGGATCCGCCGCGACCGTGTGGTGGGGCGTCTCCGGCGCCGGAGCAGAGGCTGAGGGGCGGGAGAGCTTGAGTCTGCGAGTCGTCGGGGCCCTGCTGCTCGCCCTGGCCGCGTACGTCGCGTTCGCCTCGGTGCTGAGCTTCGTCCGCCATGACCACCCTCGCCCGTCGCTTTTCGGCATTGTGGTCTTGCTCGGCTCCATCGTCGCCATGCTTTGGTTGCGCGGCCAAAAGCGCAGCGTCGGCCGGCGCCTCGACAGCGATGCCGTGCTCGCAGACGCAAAGCAAACCGAGTTTTGCGCATATCTCTCCGCGATCGCCCTGGCTGGCCTCGGACTCAACGCGCTGTTCGGTCTGTGGTGGGCCGACCCGGTCGCGGCGCTCGTCATGGTGCCCGTCATCGTGCGCGAAGGCATTGAGGCCGCTTCGGGGAGAGCCTGCGCCCATGGATGACGACGCGATTCGCGTGCGGCCCGCCGTAGCGGCGGACCTTCCCGACATCGCGCGCATCTACAACCAGGGCATCGAGGACCGTGAGGCTACGCTCGAGTCCGCGCCAAAGGATGAGGCCGAAGTGCGCCAGGCTTTGGAGAGGCGAGAACCGCGCTACGAATTCGTCGTCGCCGAGCGCGGCGCGCGGATCCTGGGATGGGCCTCGCTCAACCCCTATTCGCATCGCTGCGCGTACGACGGTGTCGCGGATCTGTCGGTGTACGTGGAGCGCACCGCCCGAGGGACCGGCGTGGGAAGCATGCTTCTCGAAAAGCTCGAGGGACGAGCCCGCGCGCACGGATTCCACAAGATCGTGCTCTTCACGTTTCCCTTCAATGCTGCAGGACAGGCGCTCTATCACAAGCGTGGTTTTCGAGAAGTCGGGATCTTCCGGGAGCAAGGACGTCTCGACGGACGTTTCATCGACGTGATGGCGATGGAAAAAATCCTCGACTGAACCAAATCCTGAGCGAAATCTCATAGTCTCCTTACGCATGCCTCATGAAGCGACGCGCGCGCCTGCCGTATGCTACCCCCAAGGACCTGCATGCCTTGACGGCATGCCGCTGACATCATCGGCGAATGAAGAGTCCATGAGAAAGGGTTAACACGAACATGCGAACGCGCATCCTCTTCGCGATCCTGGCATCGGTTGTCATCGCCGGTTGCAGCGGCGCCGGCAGTAGCCTGACGAATCCCTCGGGTTCGAACCCGGGCGGTTCCACCCAATCCGTCTCCAAGCAAGACGTGGCGCAAGGCGCGACGGAAGCCGCTTTCGATCCAATCGAAGCCGGCACGCTCGACGCCGGCCTCTTCAACGGCAACATGGGCGTGACGCTCACCGCCGCGGCTGCGCCGCAGAGCACGGGGACGTGCAAGAACGGCGTCGAGCACACGGTGACCGTCATCAGCTCGAACCAGACCCAATACGAGACCAAATACTTCTACGACAAAGCGTGCGCGGAGCTGGCGCGTGACGTGGTGTCGCTCGTCACCCTCAACAGCTCGTCCAGCGAGACCGTCGTGCGAACGGCCAAGAATTACAACCTCTCGGGCACGCTCTTGAGCACGCGTGACACGAACTTCAACATCACGGGCTCGCCCGGCAACTTCTCGGCCGTCGTCACGAGCGACGTCTTCATCGGCACGTCGACGAGCCCGACCATCATGTTCGGCCGTCAATTCACCGTAGCGCCGCAGAGCAGCACGGTGTACACGCTGGCTGCGAACTCGGGCCGCGTCGTCAACAACGCCAACCTCAACCATTCCTACGGACACATGGGCGTGCTCTCCAACGGCACCATCACGCTGGACATCTCGGGTGATGTCACCTTTGCCGGCTCGCATGCAGGCACGTTCATCCGCGGTCCGATGGGCGCGCTGACGCTGTCGTCCGCACCGCCGTTCACCGTTTCGGGCGGCACCGCGCTCGGCACGACGAACCTCTCAGGCTCGGTCGAATTCGACGCCAACTGCGACATCGTCTCGGTCAACGTGAATGGCACGCTGTGGAACGGCGACTCGATCGTCGTGACCTCGAGCGGAACTCCGCCGACCGTCGCCATCAACGGCCAGATCACCGATCCTTCGAACAATCCCGTGGCGACCTTCACGGTCGATCAATATGGCGATGGCGTCATCACCTATGCGGATGGTTCCCAGGGTCTCATCGTCGACTGGCACCTGGTCCGCTAACTCGCGTCCCCAACCCGCGAGGGCCGTCCCCGCTACGGCCCTCGCCTTTTTTTGGCATGGCGACAGCCTCGCATGGGAGAACGCGGCGGTCAGTGATCGCTTACGCTTTTTGGCATGCGCCCGCGACCGGCTCCGACATCCACGCCTACGAGACGGAGCTTGTCCGGTTCCACGAGCTGCTCGCAACGACTGCGATCGCGGGTTACGAACGATCGTCCACCTGCGCCGTTTCGGCCTTGCCATGGGTACGCGGCTCGCCCGCATACGAAGATTGGTACGTGCTTGCAGATTCTGCGGCGCTCGACCGGATCAACGAAGCCGCGCTCGGCGCACGCGCGCGCCCGCTGCACGATTCGCTTGCGGCCGCCGCGGATTTCGGAGCGGGCGGCCTGTATCGTCATCGGCGCGGCCCAGATGGCACATCGTTACGGTACGCGCATTGGTTCGGCAAGCCGCCAGGGATGGGCTACGTGGAACTCGCGGACGTGCTGGCTGTCATCCCCGAGGATGGCGCGCTCTGGCAGCGGCAGATGGTACTCGGCCCGGGGCGCGAGTTTTGCCTGCTTGCGCCACGCAAAGTGAAGCTGCCTGAGCCGCTGGAGGTTCTCGTGGTGGAGCGCCGGCCCTTGTAGTTCGACCGGGAATTGGCGAAGCGCCGGCCAACCGCCGTCCATGCAATATCGCAACCTTGGCCACTCCGGGCTTTCCATCTCCGCCATCGGCATCGGCTGCAACAACTTCGGCCCGCGCGCCGATCAAGAGGCGACCGCACGCGTCGTCAACGCTGCGATCGACCACGGCATCAACTTCTTCGATACGGCCGACACCTACGGGCCGCGCGGGGTGTCCGAGCAATACCTGGGTAAGGCGCTCGGCGCCAAACGCGATCAGGTGATCGTCGCGACGAAATTTTCGGGCGAGATGGGAGAGGGAGTGCTGCGCGGCGGCGCATCCCGCGGCTACATCATGCGAGCGGTCGAGGCCAGCTTGCGCCGCTTGGGCACGGATTACATCGATCTCTACCAAGTCCACCGCTATGATGAGAAGACGCCGATCGAAGAGACGATGAGCGCGCTCGACGATCTCGTTCACCAGGGAAAAGCGCGTTACATCGGTCACTCGAACTTCGCGGCGTGGCAAGCGACGGAATGCCACTACATCGCAAGCACGCGCGACCTTATCCCGTTCATCAGCGCGCAAAACGAGTACAGCCTTCTCGATCGGTCGATCGAAAAAGAGCTCGTGCCGGCGTGTGTCGCATTTGGAGTCGGCGTTCTCCCGTACTTCCCGCTTGCCGGCGGCTTTCTGACCGGCAAATTTCGACAAGGCAGGCCGATACCGTCCGGAACGCGCATCGCGAACAATCCGCAGATGCAAGCGCGCTACGCCACCGACCGCAATTGGCGCATCATCGAGGAGCTCGCCGCGCTGGCACAAGCGAGTGGTCACACGATGACGCAGCTTGCCATCGGTTGGCTCCTCAGCCGGCCTCAGGTCGGCAGCGTCATCGCCGGAGCCATGACGCCCGAGCAAGTCGAGGAGAACGTCAAAGCCGGCGAGGCGTCCCTGGGCCTAGAGACGCTGCGCCGGATCGACGAGATCACTGCTGCGGGTTAGTCCCGCTTGGTGAGCTCGAGCTTGGGCATGTCCTCGATGCGCGTGAGCGAACCTTCCGTCGCCCGGTCATCGAGCGCGAAGCTCCAGCGCAGACGAAGTCGGCCAAGCTCGAGGTTGATGGAAGTGCCGAATATCTGCATGTGGCTCATGCCTCCAGTCTGCGCCATTGGAGCAAGGACACAGCGACGCCGAAGACCGCGATACATGCGAGCGCCGCGATGGCCGCGACTTGCCCGCTGACGAGCGCGCGAATCGCGCTCGAAGCCGTTGATTCGGTGTCGCTGAAGCTCACGTAGAGCAGCGGGTTGATCGCGTTCACCACGGTGAGTATTTTGCCCAAGATCGACTGCGGGTGGAGCTTCTCCAAGACGATCGCTATCGATGCCACGGGCCAGGAGAGACCGGCCACCAAGCCCGCCCCGCCGCGGAGTGAGGCGGTGAGCGCTGCGACCAGGCCATACCATGCGAAGGGGAACGCGAAGAGCCTCGCTGCAAGGGGCACGGACGCCGCATCTGTATGGATGTCCGGCCACCAACCCTTGATCGTGATCAGCGCCGCGCTGAGGGCGAGCACGAACGCGAACATCGTGACGATGCCGATGGCGTCGACGAGCGTCACGCGTAGCCCGTAGCCGACGCGCGACGCGGGGCGAGTCCACGCCACCTCGAGGTGACCGGCGTTCTCGGACGCGAGCGCGCAGCCGATCACCATCCCGAAGATCGCGGCGGCGAAGCCGGCGATCGCGAACAAGATCTCGATAGGCGCCTTGTCGCTCTCGCCCTGGATCTGGATGCCGGCGGAAGGGCCATGGCCCGCGTCGGTTTGCGCTGCGCTCGCCACGACTGCGCCGTGGGGTACACGGGCGGACTCACCGACGCTCCCGCTCACGTGGCCGCTGAAGACAAGGATGAGGACAAAAAGCGCCACGAGGCAGATCGCAAAGCCCGTGAATATCTTCCGAACCCGCAAGAACTCTTTGTAATACATGCTGCGCTCCTTATGCTCGCGGGGCGGCTTGCTCGTCGCCCGCTGGGTGTTGGTCGTCCCCGACGGCCGCGAGGAAGATATCTTCGAGGTTCTGGTTCATGACGCGCAAGCTCGTCGGCTGCGCGCTCTGGATCGCGCTTGCGACGCCGTTTCCGCCGCCGGTCACGTACACGCGCAGAAGCCGGCCCTGCCGGGTGACTCGGCGTACGTGCGTGTCGGCATCGAGACCGCCGATCGTCGGCACGGCGCCATCGAACGTCGCTTCGATGACCTTCTCGTCCGCGCGCAGCTGCTCGACGTCGCCTTGCAACACCGCTTTACCGTGATGCATGATAGCGACATGGTCGGCGGCACGCTCTACCTGGCCGATCTGATGAGAGGAGAAGAGGATGGTCGCGCCACCGGCGGCCGCGTCGATCATGAGATCCAAGACGTGGCGCTGGTGCACCGGGTCGAGCCCAGCCGACGGCTCGTCGAGCACGAGCGTCTGGGGCCGGATGGCAAACGCGAGGGTCAACGCAAGCGCGCTCTTCTGACCCTTCGACAATTGCTTGACACGCTTGCGTGCATCGAAGCCGAAAAGCTCGACCAGATGCTGCGCGATGGCCGGATCGTACGAGCGAAAGGAGCGCCGGGCGAACTCTAGATGCTCGCGGCCGGTCATCCACTCGTAGAGGGCGGGTTGCTCGGGCACGTATGACAACGACTCGAACATTCGCGCCTCGAGTGGCTGCCCAGAGAACAGCACGCTCCCCGCGCTCGCGCGCGCAAGTCCGAGCATGCATTTGAAGGTCGTCGTCTTGCCGGCGCCGTTCGTGCCCAACAGGCCGAAGATCGACCCCTTAGAGACATCGAAGGACAAACCGTCGACGGCTTGGGTGCTGCCGTAAGACTTCGCCAGTCCCTGCACGAGGATGGCGGCGGTGGCTGCTTCAGTGGTCATTGCGTGTCGTGCTCCTTGGCCTCGCCGTTCGGGGAGTACCAGCGGTTGAGGGCTTGTGCGAATAGATCTTTGAGCTGGTCGCGCTGCAGACCCAGGGACTTGGCCTCGCGCACCGCTGCGTCCAACGCAGACGCGGACACATCGCTCAGCGCAGTCGCTGCGCGAGCAGTCGCGCCGTGTGCGCTGACGAAAGACCCGCGGCCGACGCTCGTTTCGATGATCCCGTCGCGCTCGAGCTCGCGATACGCGCGAGCGACGGTGTTGGCGTTGATCGTGAGGTCGGATGCGAGTTGTTTGACCGTCGGGAGCCGTTCGCCGGCCGAAAGCACACCCAGGGCCACCGATCGCTTCACCTGCTCGATGAGCTGGAGGTAGATCGGGACCCCGGTGTGCGGGTCGACCGTGAAAATGGCTGGCATGACGGGGTCCTTTAGAGTCTCGGACCCCAGCCGGAGAACATGCTCGTAGTCGCGATCGGCAGACCAACAAAGGAATGATCTTCGGCCGAGCGCTCGGTGTTGGGGAGGACGTGCACTGAGGTGGTCATGGATGGCTCCTCTTCTTCATATTACCTAGTTCGCTATTGAACTAGTACGCTAGTACAATATAACAAGCAAGGCCATAAGTCAAGGCATTGCTCTTGGGCCATGTCCCGCACAATGGCATTTTCAGCGACTAAGGGCTCCAATGCGTTCGCGGCGATTTACGCGCAAAGAAATTTGCGCGAACTACACATTTGGATCGCTAGGCGAGCGCTATTTGAGCCAGTTCGGATCGGGGAGCGCAAAGAGCAGCTGTGCGTTGGTCTGTTGCATCGTGCCCGGAGCGTTGATCGGCATGAGGTGCTCGAGGAGCAAGCGGGACTGGTGAGTGAGGGCGACGGCGCCATACACATTCCAATCGCGCGACGCGAAGGGGTTCGCGGCTGCGTCGTATCGCAGTCCTATGTAGGAATGCGCTGTCGGGCGGTACTTCAGCGTCGCGAAACCGCCGCTGGAGCTTTGCGCCGTGCCAAAGCCGTCGGCGTTGGAGTCGTGTCCCCACACCTGCTGAGCGGCAAAGTCGAAATGGCCGGATGTCCAGCCGCCCTGAATGCCTTCGCGGTTGTAGGTATCCTTGAATTCTTTACCGGTCGAATGCGACACGAAGTTGCGCGCTCCATCCAAACCCAGCACTCCGAGGCGGAAGCCTTGTGCGAAGCCGAAGGTCGCGGACCCGAACATTTCGGGGTAGGCGAAGCTTTGCGCGAGATCTCCTGACGGTGTCGGAGCGCCGTACGCGGGTCCATGATATTCGTCGCCGGACAGCACGAGCTCCGCGTCGACACGCGCAGTGCGCTGGCCGAACTCCAACCCCCAGCGCGGGTTCGCGAAGTTCGCGCTACTGTGGCCGACCTGGTAGGTATAGACCGACTGCGGCGTGATCGTGTCCAGTCGCTGCGTCGCGTTTTCGATAAGCGGCAGATTGAAAAGGCCAGCACGCTCGAAGACACCGCTCGTCGCGTTCACGTGCTGGAGAAACGAATAGTATAAGCTGCCCGGGCCGCCTTGCGTGCCGAAGAAGTATCGGCCGAAGAACGCATACGATTCTTTGGGACCAAAGTTGAACGTGCCGACCAGGATCGCCAGCGTGTTGAAGCGCCGCGTGCCGGATTGCGGCAGATCCTTCATGTATGTCTCTTGGAAGCGGAGGGCGATGGGAAACTCCTTGTGCCTGGGCACTCCGGGCAAAACGAATCCATTGCGGCGGAAAGCATTACCGAACGCGTTGAGTTCGGGCACTGCCGTATGGCACGTACTGCACGAGAAACCATAGCGCTCGGCGAAAACGGGAACCGCGAGCGCCGGCCGCGCCAGAAGAATGGCGAGCACCCCGCCGCACACGACAAGACCTACGCGCCTATTGAACAATGATAACGCCCCGCATGATCGGATAGTGGAAGAAGCAGCCGAAGAGGAACGTGCCGGTTTGCGAGGTCTGCAGCGGCTGCGAGAAAGCGTTCGGAAGGAGGAGGCCCGACGACCACCCGCTTTGAGAGACATCGGTGCCGCTTTGTGAAAGTGCCGCATCGCCTATGGGGTTGCCCGGCGGGAACGCTGCGGCGCTGATGCTCGAGGCCGTGTGATTGAACGAATCTTCGTTGTGGAACTGCACGGGGGTGCCGTGCGCGACGACGACGATCCCGGGATTGAACCCACCGACCATGCCGAACTTGCTCGATGTTTGGCCGTACCTGATCAGACTCTCTCCGACGAGGACGCCGCTTGCGAGGGCGTTCCTGTTCGACGCGCCCGGCGCGCCCGCAGTGCAGCCTGTTGCGACGGCCGTCAATGCCGAGCAGATCAGCCAAAATATCTTGCGGCTCATTTCGAAAAAACTGTAAAACGCGGGCCTGAAAGGCAAATGAAAGAGTTGCCTGCAAAGAGGCATCGCGCCCGGCCAACGAAACGGCGCGACTCATGACGACCTCATATCCGTTCACGACAAATTCAGCGGCGAACGAACTGCTCGCCCGTAGCGGCACGGCCTTGCTCATCGGACTATGCCTCGATCAGCAGGTGCGTACGGAGAAAGCATTTGCCCGACCGTACGAGTTGCGCGAGCGGCTGGGACATCTCGACGCGAAGAAGATCTCGCAGATGTCCGAAGCGCGCCTCGCCGCCGTTTTCAGGCGGCCGCCTGCGTTGCATCGTTATCCCGGCATGATGGCAAGCCGCGTGCATGCCCTTTGTGCGGTCATCGCGCGAGAGTACCGCAACGACGGCGCTTGCGTGTGGGCAGGCATCAAAGACGCGCCCGAATTGCGCGACCGGTTCCTCGCATTGCCCGGCTTCGGGGGTGGAAAAGCTGCCGCCGGGATCTACATCTTGGCCAAGTTCGGGCGCATGCGCTTGCCCGGCTGGCAGCGCATGGCGACGGAAGAGGATTCGCCCTGGGAGTTCAAATCCGGGAAGAAACTCGTCTAGCGCGCACGCGGCGCGACGATCTTCGCGAGCAGATCCGGCGTGTTGGACATGCGCTCGAGGTGCGGGTGGCGTGGGCCGCCGTGATAGTCGAGCGTATAGGTGCGATACCAGTCGTCTTGGTTCACGAGCAAGGCAATCGGCTCCGATGCATGACGAGCCGCTTGGAGCGCAGCGTCAAGCCGGTCGGCATCGAACGCTCGCTGGTCCACGGCCACGATCTTCATCGCCGGCGCCAAACCCGCTTTCCAAGCGGGTGATCCATCGCGCACATCGTCGATCTTACCATCGCTGTCCATGGTCAGGCCGAGCGAATACCACAGGTTGATCTGTCCGTTGAGGGCGTCAGCCGCGCTGTCGAAGACGTTCGGCTCGTCAGTATAGATGAGACGCCAACCCGCACGCGTGAGATCGTCGATCGGCGGGTGCGCCGCGATGTCGTAGACATACCGTTGGAAAAATCCGTGCCAGTCATACGGCGCGACGCTGTTGAGCAGCCGCTCGACGTCCGCGCGCCCGTAGGTGACGACCATCGGTCCCGTGCTGGGCGGCCCGGCGAACGCATGGAGGAAGTCGTCGAGCGACTCCTTGCCGCTGGTTTGTTCCCGGATGGTAAGGTCGGCCGCAAGCCAGATGAGCTCACCCTCGCCATAGAAATCACCGCTGGAACGGCGCAGCGAGCCGTAGTCGCCTTTCGCGAGGTAGAAAAAGGGCGCGCCGGTCGCGGTGTCGATGAGCGGTGTGGTCGCTCGCCCGGGTTCGGTGTCTGCGGACGCATAACCCGAGGCGATCAAGTCCGGAAACAATGCCTGCTTCCGCGCGCCAGAGCGGAACGACAGGACGTCGCCGAGATATTGGTTGAGGCCTTCGTATACCCACAGCAGGTCAGTCTGCATCGGGATCTGGTAGTTCGCGGTCGTCAGATCGAACGGGCGCCGATACTTGCCGTTCCACGAGTGCGAGAGCTCGTGCATGAGCCAGTCGCCATCGGTCGGCGCGAGCGCCTCGTTCGGATCCTCGAAATAATTCGCGGGCGTTCGATCGTCGCTGGATTCGTGATGCTCTATGCCTTCGTTGGTGATCACGTCTGAGGCCACGACGAGTGAATGGTAATCGTTCCAGTGGCGCGCCCCGTACATCGCGAGCGCCTCGGGGACCATGCGCCGAAATGGGGCGAGCTGTGCGGCGGAGAGGCTGAGGTTCTCCGGGGCATCCGCGAACATATCGAGATAGGCGGCTGACGCTCCGTTGCGCCACAAGAGATAGTGCCTGGCGTACCGGCCGCAGTCGAGCGGCGAATCGACGAGCGTGCGCAGTGGCGCCTCCGCGAAGTCTATGCGAGCGCCGTGGCGCGCAAAGACCGGAAGCGCCGTACCAAAGTCCCAGCGGTCGGGCAAGATGATGGATGCCTTGACGTAGACGTCTGCGGAGTCGGTGTCCTCTTGGTAAAGCACGTCGCGATTCCAGTTGACGACGGCCGAATGATTGCTCGACATGATGTCGTTCGGCGCGTTCAGCAGCACGTCGAAATCGACGTCGAGCGAGCTTGCACCCCCGGGCACGAGCACATGGAAGGCGTACATGTCGATCGGATCGCGCGCCCACGGCAGCGGCGCGCCGTTCGCGCTGACGCGCAACTCGGCGAGGTCGTTGAGCGGGCCGGACGGCGTGTGCTCGCCCGGGATCCATTTCGGGTAGACGAGAGTGAAAGGGCCCGGCTTGACCGGCACAACGATGTGCGAGTACATCAATCCGCGAGACGCAGCGCGCGCATCGAGCGTCAGGACCATGGGGTTGGCGCTCGTGGCATAGGACACCGCGTTCGCGTTGGGTTCGTCGGCTCGCGCGACCCCCGCGCAACAAATCGCGAGAACGCCGAGAAGACAGAGCCCGCGCAACGTCATCTTTCCCGCTTTCCGAGAAATGCATCGACAGCCTGCAAGACGATCTGCGGTTGCTCGAGATTGGGCAAGTGACCCGCGTCGGGCACGCCGACGAAACGAGCGCCCTTCATCTGCGCTGCCAGCGCCCGCGCTTCGGCTTCGCTTACATAGCGGTCGTCGAGCCCGTGAATGACCATGCTCGGGATGTTCAGTTGCGAAAGCAGTGGAGTCGAATCCGGCCGCGCTGCCATGGCGCGCTGCGCGGCTGCAACGCCGCCGGGCGTGGCTGCCCGTACGAGGTCCCGCACCTGCTCCACGACGGCTGGTCGCTGCGACAGCGTGACCTGCGACAAGGCACCCAAATGCCACTCGTCCGCCAGGAAGCCGCAGCCCTCTCTCTCGACCCGTTCGGCCAGGGCGAGCCTGTTTGCGCGGGACTCCTCGGCATCGGCGGTCGCCTTGCTGTTGATGAGGATGAGCGACGAGACGAAGCTCCGCTCAATGCGCAGGAACGCGAGAGCGAGATAGCCGCCCATCGAGCATCCGATCACGGTCGCCTGCCGTACGCCTTCTGCGCGCAACTCGTCAAGTATCGTTGCGGCAAGTCCGTCGAGCGTTGCGAAGCTCGGCGCCTGCGCCGACGCTCCAAAGCCCGGGTAGTCGGGTGCCCAGACGGTCGCGCGTTTGGACCAGGCGCCGGTCTGGGCGTCCCACATCGTGGCGTTGAGCGGAAAGGCGTGAAGCGCGAGCAAGGCCGGTCCTGATCCGCTGCGCCCAAGTATGATCTGCGTCATACCTGGGCAGCCCGGCGCCTTGCATGGCGGTCTGAATGTGCTTTGATTAGTCCACCCGCCGAAACGTTACATTTCCGCACGAGCACGGCTCGATTTCGAACGACAGAGCGTATTCCGTCGTCTCTTTTCCGCACGCCTCGCACCGGTAGGTACCTGGTCCGGCGAGTTGGCCGACTGTGAACTGCTCCTCATCCATCCGGTCCACTCTTTCGCTCGGACACAAACTCAGGTCAGTGCTAGTCGTATGAGCATGCAAGACTCAATCGAGAACCTCCTGGAGAATCTGCTGCAGGGCCCCGTCGAGCCCGACGCCGACGCATGGAACCGCTTCGGCGAGCACGCGGAGCACGGCGTTCGCTGCCCGCTCTTCAAAACCGACAAGATGTGTCAGGCGTGCTGCGAACACTTCACCCGCGATCTTTTCGACGGCGCCCGGATCGAGTCTGCATTCGACGATGCGTACACGCGGTTTCGCCTCACGGCGCGGCGCGAAGTCAGCCGGCCGGTGTTCCGCCATCTCGCGTCCTACGCATGCCGCCGATGCCCAAACAACCCGCTGCGGCAAGTGCCCGCAAGCGAGGCCGAAGGCGACGACTAAGGACCGAGGCAACACGATGACGAGGGACGGCGCAAGTCGTCCCTCTTGATTTTCTAGCTCAAGGTCTTGCGAAACCGGACCGCGCGCTCGACCTCTTCGTAGCCCAAACGCTCGTGGGCTTGCTGCGAGTCCACGTTGTCGAGCAGGCTGTCGGACGCCATCTCGATGCAGCCTTGCGATCGGGCCCATTGCTCCGCCGCCTCGATCAGGGCGCCCCCGATACCGGAGCGGCGACGCTCTGGTATCACATACCAGCCTTCGATATAACCGACCGGGCTCGTGCTGCAGCCATCGGCGTACTTACGCAGGCTGACCTAGACAAAACCGCACAGCCTCCGCTCGCTTTGCGCGACGAAAACGGCGCCAGTGGAGTCGCCCAGCCCGGCCTCGGATTCACGCTCGTTGTCCTCAGGCGTGATTTCAGGCCACAGAGCGCTGCGCAAAATCCGAAATTCCCTCAGATCGTGCTTTCGTAGCACGCGCACTAACACGAATTGCCGATGCTGATGAACGCGAGCCGGTCGTGCCTGAAGCCAAAGACCACACCTTGGCCGCAGCGAGCGCCACGAGGTTGGCCGGGAAGGATCGAAGCATACCAGAGCTCCGACCATCCGGGGTGGCTCGTCGAGACCATAGAACGGGACTGGCCGTAGATCTCCATTACAACTGAGGGGCTATCACCGAGTCGAACCCCGCGAACGGTGCGCAGACCGGAAAGGTCACGAGTTGCGACCTTTTTCGGAGGGGGCCCGCAGTCTGCGGCCTCGGTCACCTCATGCCAAGAGCAGCAGCCCTCGTCAAAAAACACAATTCGATGGATGGGATCGTACACGATGTGACCCTTCGGCGGTCCAGCCTCACCATAGACGAAGAAAGTTCCGTCCTCAGGTCCCTGGAAACCGAGCCTTTGCGGCGATTCCGGTCTCTCGTTCTCATAGGTGAAACCGTCTCGCTGAGAAATGCGGGTGGGGCCCTTCCGTGACACGACGTTCCAACTTGCTATGGTTGGCAACCAAGCACCGATTGCCGGGCTATACGCATCGCCATACATCGAGGTCCCGTTCCACGTCGGAGTTGGCGTTGGCGACGACGTGGCGGCAAGGCATACCGCGGATAGAATCATGATCAACAGAGGAGTTGACGCACCCAGGTTCATGTGACGCACGGCGCTTCGATTCTAAAGGACGATTTCCTAATCGCCGGCCGTTGGGACGGGATTATAAGCTTGACTGGATTAGGCTTTGCTCGTTCCCACTGGAGGTTTGCAGCGCGGCTTGGACTTGGCTGAGCGCCTGTTGCAAAAACCCGATGGCTTGCGCCTTGTGCCCGGCGTAATCGTTGGGATCGCGCTGCAGCATCGTGATGAGCCGGCCCAGATTCCTATCCGCGTGTTCGAGCACGGCGGCGGGATTTGGCGATCCCTGGGCGTGCGGGCTCTCCCCGTAAGGGCGACCGCCGGAAGGCTGGCATGGGTTGTAGGGACTTGGCTGGTTCGTGCCGGTCTGCCCGCTCGTGTCCGCCATGCCGGCGCCTGCGGCGACGACGATCGCGCTTGCTCCGATGAGCCCGGCCGAGAGAAAGTGCTTGCGTTCCATAGCGAGGCAATCTCCTTACGGTGTTATCACACGAAGTTCAAGGTGTCGAAGGCTCCGCCCAAAATGGGAGCCGATTGCACGCCCAACCAGCGCTCGAGCACGGTCGCGTAGACGGAGCGAAAATCGGTGTGCCATTTGAGGTTGCCGAAATCGAGGTCCGATAGGCTGGGATGGTCGCCGTAGATGCCGCCTTTGACGCCGCCGCCGATGAGGAACATGGGAGCCGCCGTGCCATGGTCCGTGCCGCGGTTGGCGTTCTCCTCGACCCGCCGCCCGAATTCAGAGAACGTCATGGTCAACACCTGACCATCCAGCTGGTGTGCGGCTAAGTCATCGTAAAACGCTTTCATGCCTCCTGCAAACTGCTCCAAGAGACGATCTTGCGTCGCGCGCTGGTTCGCGTGCGTGTCGAACGAGCCCAAACTGACGTAGATCACTTTCGTGCCGACGCCCGAAGCGATCACGGCAGCCGCCAGATTCAAGCCCTGTGCGAACGGTGTCTGCGGATATTCGATGGCCGGCTTGTATCCGGCGACGAGATGGGGGAGCTGGGCCGAACTTGCGTTGGCGTCGTGCTCGATCTCTTGCACGAGCTTGAGGTACGGGCTCTGCACCGCGTAATCGCTGCCGGCGCCGTTGAGGATCTGGTCGGCGGACGCCTGCTCGTCGCGCGCGCCCTTGAACGCGCCCGTCTTGAAGTTCTCGACCGTCGGCACGTCGGTCTGGTTGGAGACGAGCATCTTCGGGAGGATGGGGCCGATCGCGATGCCTTTGAAGAGATTGCTTTTTGGAAGTCCGGCGTCGTCGAGGTAGCGGCCGGCCCAGCCCGTGTCGATGATCGTCTCGGGCGCGGCCGTCTGCCAGATCTCAGTCGAGCGGAAATGTGAGAGGTTCGGATTGGGATAGTGCACGCCTTGAAGGACGGCGACGCGATGCTGGTCGTACAGCGCCTTGATCCCGGCGAGCTTGGCGTTAAGCCCAAGCGAACGATCGAACTGCAGCACGTCGCTTTGCGCGACGTTGATAGTGGGTCGCACGCGGTAGTAGTCCGGATCACCAAAGGGGACAACGGTATTGAGCCCGTCATTGCCGCCTTGCAAGTTGACGACGAGCAGCGTTCGCGCTCCCGACCCGGGCGAAGGCACAGCACCCGCGGCACGCGCAGCGCGGGCGAAGATCGAGTCGATGGCGAGAAAGCCGGCGAACGCGCCTACGCTTTGCTGGATGAATTGGCGACGTGTGTTCATGGGTGCTCCCTAGGCTAGTTGGTAGGTCGGTAACGCCATGGCGAGGCTGACCGCTCCGCGGACTTTCTCTTCAAAGTTCTCGCCGTTGAGTGCCACGCGATTGCCGACGCCATCGGATACGATGTAGCGCAAGATGTCCTGCTGCTGCTCGATCGTTGCATCGCCTTGGACCACGAGCTCGAGCACGCTTGCGGCGAGGGAGTGCGCGTCGCCCGGTTTGGCGGCCGAGACCCATGCTTGCGGCGATGACAGTTGACCGGCGGGCGCGTAGAGCACACCCGGATCCACCCCTTGCGGCGGCGCGACGAGCTGCGCGGCCGCCATCGTCGTCATCTGATCGCTACTCGCCGGTTTGAACGAGACGAGTTGGTTGAGGTAGTTCAAGCGAGCGAGATACGTGCCCGTGTTCAACCACAGGCTTCCGCCGGGCCAACCCGCGACGTTCGGGGGCTGCATCGGGATCTGCCCCATCGCGACCATCGCCTGCAGCGTGCGCGCGCCCACTTCGGTGGCGCCGAGCGTCTTCATTGCGCCGATCGTGACTTCGAGCGGGCTTTTCACCAACGCCCGATACGCCCGCTGCGAGTAGAAGACGTTCGAGCGCAAGAGCACGCCCATGAGCCGCGCCACGTCATAATCGAATCCGCGGAACCGGTCGCCAAGGGCGTTGACGAGCTCGGGTTCGGGATCGTCATAGACGAACGCGCGCAAGAACTTATAGGCCATGAAACGCGCCGTCGACGGCTGCGTCATGATGATGTCGATGACGTCGTCACCTGTGAAGTCGCCCGATCGGCCCAGAAAAGTCTTCCGACCGTCGTCATGAAAGCGCGGGTTGAACACGGACTGGCCCGTGAAGCGGTCGACCGTCGTGCCGGTGAAAGCTCGCGCGGCCTGACGCACATCCTCTTCTGTGTAGTTCCCCACGCCCATGGTGAACAGCTCCATGAGCTCGCGCGCGTAGTTCTCGTTCGGATGCTGCGCTCGATTGGCGATGCCGTCGAGATAGTGGAGCATGGCAGGGTCGGCCGTCACCGCGTGCGTGAGCTCAGCGTAGTTGCCAAGCGCGAAGCGGCGGAAGAGCGCGTACTGGTCCACCATCATCTGCGGCGTGATACCCTTTTGCCCGATGCCGCTCGTGAAGTGGTTGCTCCAGAAGTAGGTCATGCGCTCGCGCAGCGGATCCGTCGTGCGCAGGCAACGGTCGAGCCACCACAGGTCGGTGAGGATCATCGCGTTGCGCCGCTGGGTCTTGTCGCCGGTCGCGCGCATGTCGTAGCTGATGTCGCCGGCCGGCGCCGCAGGCAGTTGGTCTGCTCCGAAGTGGATCAACCGCGCGACCGTCGTGTCCATACCCGCCGCGGCCGCGTTTTCTATCTCTTGGGGCGAACCGCCGAACCCGGCGCGCCGGAGCAGATGGGCGGCGCGGCGCGAGTCCCACTGACCTCGGTACTCGTCGAGAGCAGTTGACAGGTCAAGCGTACCCGCCGGTCGATACTGCGCGGGTTGTGCGTCGGCGCTCATGAGCATGCTCCTGTTCCCATCTTAGCCTTATCGGCGTGAGAGCGGCTTGAGGCCTGCGTGAGACTTCCATGAGAAACCGCCCCTAGCGTGCGTAGGGCAAGCTTCGGGGTGCGCCCAAAGCGCACCGCATGCGATATGCTGCGATCGTGATTGGCGCCGGTCACAATGCGCTCGTGGCGGCAGCCTACCTCGCCAAAAACGGCCTCAAGACGATCGCACTCGAGCGCAGCGAGATGATCGGCGGTGCTGCGGTCAGCGAGCACCCGTGGGCAGGGTGGACCGTGTCGGCCGCCTCGTACGTCGTGAGCCTCTTGCACCCTCGGATCATCGCCGACTTAGACCTCGCCGCTTTTGGCTACCATGCCTACTTGAAAAACCCGAGCTCGTTCACCGCCTCGCTCGACGGCCGCTCGCTCTTGCTGTCGCGAAACAAGGAAGAGTCAGCGCGCGAGGTCGCTGCTTTTTCACGCGCGGACGTCAAGGGACTGGCCACGCTGGACGATTTGCTGTGCAGGTATGCCCGCGAGATCTTCGATGCGCTGCTCGACGAGGATCCGCGCTTCGACCGGCTCTCCGCCGAGGCCCAAGCGATGTTTCGAGGATCCGCTGCGGAGTTCGCGGAGCGCTACCTCGAAACGCCGATGCTGGCCGCGGCGGTCGCCAATGACGGCATCGTGGGGACGTTCGAAGGACCGCGCAATCCGGGGACGGGTTATGTCTTAGCGCATCATTATGCGGGGCGGGCCATGGGCACCCAAGGCGCCTGGGGCTACGTGCGCGGGGGGATGGGATCGATTTCGGCGGCGATTGCCGGCGCGGCACGGCGCCACGGCGCGCAGATCCGCACGGGCGCGGAGGTCGCTTCTATTCTTGTCCGCGGCGAGCGAGCCGCGGGTGTGGTCCTGGTTGACGGAACCGAACTCGAGGCTGAGGCGGTCCTTTCCGGCGCCGATCCTTTGACGACGTTCGGACGTCTTGTCCCGGATGGAATCCTCGACCCCGGCTTTATGCGACGCGTGCGCGAGTGGCGCTGCGAGGGTCCCTCGCTCAAGCTCAATATCGCGCTGGGCGAGCTGCCGAACTTCACGTGCCGGCCAGCCCTCGCGGCGGAGGGGCACCTCAACGCGACCATCCACATCGCGCCCGACATCGATTATCTCCAACGGGCTTACGAGGAAGCCGCTACCGGCACGCCATCTTCGCAACCCATGCTCGAGATGTTCTTGCAGACCCCGAGCGACCCGAGCTTGGCGCCCCAAGGCAAACATCTGTTGTCGGTGTTCGCGCAGTATTTTCCTTACGCACGCGCCGACGGAGCGTGGACGCAGGCTCGGCGCGATGCGGCAGCCGCCACCATCATCGCTACGATCGGCAAGTATGCGCCGAACGTGCCCAACGCGGTCGAAGCGCAGCAGCTCTTCACGCCACCGGACCTCGAACGCCGCTTCGGCCTGCCGAAAGGACACATCTTCCACGGCGAGCTGCTGCCTGGGCAGATCTTCGAGGATCGGTTCTCCGTGAGGACGCCGCTGGCAGGATTGTACTTATGCGGGTCGGGCACGCATCCGGGCGGGTGTGTATCGGGCGCGCCCGGTTTGCGCGGAGCGACGGCGGTTCTCGCCGATCTTGCCCGAGCACGGGACGTTCCCGCGCGCACCGCGAACTAGCCGGTCATGATTGCATTCTTTCTCCGTTTGAAATTCTGGTGGAGTCTTCGCACGTACGGCATGCGGGTTGTGCGGCTGTTCATGGATCGTCGCGTTTCCCCCGCATTGAAGGCGGTGACCGCTCTCGGTGCGCTCGTCGCCATCTCACCGATCGACCTGCTCTCGGATGTTCCCATCTTGGGTCTCGTCGACGACGCCGGTTTGCTCGCCCTCATCGCGGCCCTTTTCGTGTTTTTCTGTCCGCGCGACGTTGTGGCCGAGCACTTCGGTTCGGCTCGCCAGCTCAAGAACGTCAGTCCAGGACCCGGCAAAAACCGCTAAGGCTGCTTGCCGGTCCTGCGTTTGAAGAGGAACACTCTGCGATCGGGCGTCCTCGTCCGATAGGATTCCACGAAGCGAAATCCATTCTCGTCGGCGAGGTTGAGCGCCGCCTCGACCTTGCTCGCGCATTGGGTCGAAAGCTCGAGTGCCATGTAGCGGTTCTTGTCGCCGCTGGGCTTGATGCCGGCCGTGGCTCGCTGCACGAGGCGTCCGATGGCCGCTAGGATCGCCGAGCCGATCGGCTCCCCGGCGATGAAGAGCTTGCTACCCACCGCTTCGACCGGCAGACGACCGGCAGATGCGTCGACGAGCGCGAGCGAGAGCCGGTCTTTCGAGCGCTGGATCGAGAACTTCTGATCGTGATAGCCGACTTCGATCGCCTGACTGCCGTCCGGCAAGGCGAGGCGGTCGCGTTCGCGGATTTGCCCGCTTGCGTCGAGGCCGCGGTTGAGTTCCGCGATCTCTTCGGCCAGCACGTTTTGCACCAGCCGCCACGCATCGTTCGCGCGCTCCGCGCGCGAACGGCCCTCTGCTCCGGTATCGGCGTACTCTCGCAGGCGCGCGCGGATTTCGCTTCGTGTGTCGACGAGATCGAGATCGCTGTGCAGCTCTTTGAGCACGAGCATCGCCTTTCGAAGAGACGCGCATATATCTTGCCGTCAGAAGGGGCAAGGACGCGCATTTCTGACGCGCGATGAAAACTTTCCTGTTAGCCGTCTGACAGATCGCAAGCGGAGGTTCGTGCCCGGAAGAGATGCAAGAAACGGTGTGATGGCTACTCCGGTGTCTCTCGCGAACGTCGCGCGTGTCTCCGTCGGTATCGTCGCCATCGTGTGGGCGTTGTTGGGCCTTGGAGACGCGCTTGCCGCCGGTCTGGGACGCGGGCTCGACGCGCCGGAGATCGTCGCCGTGGCCGTCAACGCAGCGCTCATCGCAGGCGCCGTCCTCGCGTTCATGCGCGCGCGTTTCTGGCATGCGGCAATGATCGGCGCTGCCGTCGTGGTGACGGCTGACCGCATCGTGGGAATCTTGGGAACCGGAGATTCTTGGCTCGTGCTCAGCAGCGTCGCCATGCTCTGCGCCATTGCTGGCATAACTTTGGTCGCAAAGAGTTAAAGAAGGCGGCTCGCAGACCGCCCGAACCCTCGTCATACAGGGGTACTGGCAAGCCGCCGATTCCTGAAACGTAACAGAGGCCTCAAAAGTCTCGCCGCGCAATCTAGGGCTGCAGCAGGGCCTGTGTTCGTCCCGTGGGAGGCACGATTGAAGACTCTTTGCACGCTCATGCTTTTCTGCTGCCTGTTCGCCGTCGCGCCGGCGGCGCGCGCCGATGATGCGGCCGGCCCCGACGCGGGCACCGGTCCTGCGACGTACACCACCTTCATCCAAGGCGCGCAAGTCCAAAACGGGTTGTTCAATATCATCCGCAAGGCGGGCAAGGTCTACATCGAGGTCGCCCCGTCCCAACTTGATTCGGACTTCATCGTCACCGCCGAGCTTGCGAACGGCCTGGGTGGCTACGGCGTCCTGCCCGGCGGCATCAGCGCCACGTTCAATGCGCATATTCTGCGCTTCTCTCGGAACGACGACAAGATCGTCGTGACGTTGCCCAATGAATACTTCATCGCTCCCGGCAATGATGCTGCGCAGCGCGCCGTGACGCGGACGTTCGCGAATTCCGTGGTAGCGGTGGCACCGATCGCGGCGACGGATGCTGCAACGGGACATGTCGTCTTCGATGCGTCGTTCTTGCTCGGTGACTTTTTTGACCTCACTGCGGCGCTGCGCCAAATCACCGGTCCGGACCATCCTGACCAAGCCTACAGCCTCGACATGGACCAAACGCTCTTCGGACCGACGAAGGCTTTCCCGCAGAACGTGGTCATAGACGCCGATCAGACCTGGCACAGCGACAATCCCCAGGTCGTCGACAACGTGCCCGACCCCAGATCATTCTCGATGCGCGTGGCCTACAACATCATGCAGCCGCCCGATAGCACCGGCTACATGCCCCGTCTTGCCGACGACCGCATCGGATTCTTCGACTCCGCGTATCTGAATTTTGCCAAGGATACGGACTACACGCGCGTCGTTCACTACGTGATCCGCTGGAATCTGCAGCCTTCGGATCCGACGAAGCGCGTCTCCCCAGCGAAGCAGCCTATCGTTTACTACCTTTCCAACTCGATTCCGACGCGCTACCGGGCGACGATTCGTACGGCGATTCTTCGTTGGAACGACGCCTTTGCACGCGTCGGCATCAGCGATGCGATTGAGGTCAAGGATCAGCCGGCCGATGCAAGCTGGGATCCGGACGACATCCGCTACAACACCGTCCTGTGGCTCACCGAGTCCAACAGCGGCGCATTCGCTGCAGCGGGACCAACGTACGATCCGCGCAACGGGATGGCGTTCCGCGGCAATATCGTGATCGACGCGGATTGGCCGAACTACCTCACGACCACGGGCCAGTATTTCGCAAACCCGGCGAATAGCGCGCGCCAGAGAACCATTGGGGACGAGCGCGAGCTCATGCTCGGCGTGCGCCAAGAGGCTGGGTTCGGACGCGTGGCGCTCGCGCTGGAAGGCCAGCCGCTCACGGGCCCGGCCCTAGACAAATACCTCGACGATGCGCTCTTGTGGACCATCATGCACGAGTCGGGACATGCGCTCGGGCTCATGCACAACTTCGCGGGCACGCAAGCCTACAGCATCAAGCAGATGCAGAGCAAACAGTTCACGGATGCGCACGGTCTGTCGGCATCCGTCATGGAGTATGTGGGCATCAACGTCTGGCCCAAAGGCAAGTCGCAAGGCGACTACTGGATGACCCACCTAGGTCCGTACGACTACCACGCGATCCAATACGGCTATGCCCGGATTCCCGGCGCGCGCTCGCCGGACGCCGAGCGGTCGACGCTCAACGCTTGGGCGGGCCAGTGGACGAATCCACTGTACCGTTTTGCCAGCGATGAGGATGCGACGTACCAGGGCGCGCACGCCATCGACCCGCGCGTGGCGCGCTGGGATCTCACGAGCGACCCCCTCGGTTGGGCCCAAAACCGGCTCGCGTTTTCGAGCGCTCTCTTGAACAAGCTCGACGCGCGCTGGCCGCAGCCGGGGAACACGTACGATCAGGAACGCTACGCTTTCGAATTCGTCATGTTCGAGAAGTTCAACGCCGCGATTCAGCCCGAGCACTTCATCGCAGGCGAGTACCTCTCTCGCTCCCACGCGGGCGACCCGGGCGCGGGGCAACCCCTCGTGCAAGTCCCGCGCGCGCAAGAAGTGCGTGCCTTCGGCATGCTGGACCGGTACGTGCTCGGTGACAACGCCTGGAGCTTCTCGCCTGCGACGCTCAACCGCATGGTGTACACCGAGTGGGAGAGTGCTCCGGGCGCCGCTTGGGGGTACAGCCCTCCAGCGCGTCACGACGAACCCGTGGCCGAGATGGCTGCGGGGTTCGCGACCCAAGTGCTGACGATGATCTACGACCCGCTCATGCTCGAGCGGTTGGATGACTTGCCGCTCAAGGCTAAGCCCGGATCCACGATGACTCTTCCCGACCTGTTCGATTGGACGCAGGCTTCGATCTATCGCGACTTGAGCGACCCCAAGCTGCGCACGATCGATCCCGTGCACCGTGCCGTGCAGCAGTGGTATGCGCGCAAGCTGGCACAGATCTGGCTTGCGCCCGACGATGGCACGCCATACGACGCCCAGTCGCTGGCACGGGCCAAACTCGTCGCCTTGCGGGCGGATCTCGGAACGGCTCTCGGCCGCTCCACGCCCGACGAGCTCACGCGTGCACACCTCGCGAGCTTGCAGGACGTCGTAGCGCGCGCGCTCGACGCCCGTCAAATCGTGCCAAGTCCGAAGATGTAGGGAGAGCACATGAAGATCCGCCTCACGCTCCTGACGCTCATCCTCTGCGCGCTCGCGCCGGTGCTCGCGCGAGCGGACGACAGCCCGCCGCCTGCCGCCTACGCGACGTTCGTCGCCGGCGCGCAGGTCCAGAACGGCCTTTTCAACGTCATCCGCAAGAGCGGAAAGGTCTATCTGGAAATCGCGCCCTCGCAGCTTGACACCGACTTCATCATCAGTGCGGAACAAGTCAACGGCATCGGGGGCTGGGGCGTCATCCCGGGCGGTATCAGCTCGGTCGACCGCATTGTCCGCTTCTCGCGCAACGACGATAAGATCGTCGTCACGTTTCCGAACACGTACTTCATCGCGCCGGGCAACGACCCGGCGCAGCGCGCGATCAAGCGCACCTTCGCCGATTCGGTCGCCGGGGTCGCGCCGATCGCGGCCGTGGATGCCGCTAGCGGCCACGTGGTCTTTGACGTCTCCTTCCTGCTTGGCGACGTCTACAATCTCAGCGCGGCGCTCAAGGGCGTAACCGCAACGGACGACCCGGAACAGCAGTACCGCCTCGACGCGGATCGCACGCTCTTCGGACCGACGAAAGCCTTCCCGGACAACGTCATCATCACGGCGGATCAGACCTGGATGTGCGACAATCCGCAGACGATCGACAATGTGCCCGACCCGCGAACTCTTCTCATCCGCGTGGCGTACAACTTCGTGCTGCCGCCGCACGACGGCGACTACATGCCGCGTCTCGCGGACACGCGCGTCGGCTACTTCGATACCGCCTTCTTGAATTTCGCAACCGATACGGACTACTCGCGCATCAACCGCTACGTGGTGCGCTGGAACATGCAGCCCTCGGACCCGAGCAAGGCGATGTCGCCGGCCAAGCATCCCATGATCTACTACATGTCGGATAATGTTCCGACGCAATACCGAGAGTCGATCCGCAAAGGCATCGAACGCTGGAACGCGGCCTTCGAGCGCATCGGGATCTCGAATGCGATCCAAGTGAAAGATCAGCCAACCGATCCGAACTACGATCCGGACGACGTGCGCTATAATACGATCATCTGGATGACCGAGTCGAATTCAGGCGGCTACGCCGCCGAAAGCCAGATCTGGGATCCGCGCACCGGACAGGAGATCCGCACGAACATCGTGATCGACGCAGACGTCATGGGCTTCTCGAATATCTCCTGGCAGTTTCTCACGAACCCCACGGCCGGAAGCGCGGGCAATCAGATCCGCGGGCTCGATGTGGATTATGCGATCGGCAAAGAGCGCGAGGCGACGTTCGGACGCGTGGCGCTGGCAGCGATGGGCCATCCGCTCACGGGTTCAGCGCTCGCGACCTACAACGATCAGCTGATGCAATCGTTCATCGTCCACGAATCCGGGCACGGCTTTGGGCTGCAGCACAACTTCATCAGCTCGATGGCGTATACCGCGAAACAAGTCCAAAACAAATCATTCACGGAGAAATATGGCGTGGCCACGTCCGTGATGGAATACGCACCTCTGAATCTGTGGCCGAAGGGCTACCCCCAGGGAACCTATTGGCAAGTTGTGCTCGGTCCGTACGACTATCACGCAATCCACTGGGGATACGCTCGGGTGCCCGGTGCGCGCACGCCGCAAGACGAGGTCCCGACCCTCCACCGCTGGGCGAGCGCCTGGGCCAACCCGCTCTACCGTTTCGCGAGCGACGAGGACGTTGCGTATGGAAGCGCGCACGCGATCGACCCGCGCATCGCGCAATTCGATCTGACAAACGATCCCCTCTCGTGGGGGGAGACCCAACTCAAACTCAGTCACGACCTCTTCTCGACCCTCGATCGCCACTGGCCGCAGCCGGGCAACACCTACGATCAAGAGCGGGCTGCGTTCGGCACCGTCTTGCAAGTGTACGTCGTCGCCGCGACATGGCCCGAGCACTACATCGGCGGTGAGTATCTCTCACGCTCCTATCTCGGCGACCCGGACTCGCAGCCGCCGCTCGTGCAGGTGCCGCGGACGAACGAGCTGCGGGCGTTCCGGCTGCTCGACAAGTACCTCTTTTCGGATGGGGCGTGGAGTTTTTCGCCTGCGACCCTGAACCGGCTCGTCTATAGCGAGTGGGAGTCATCGCCAAACGCCTTATGGGCCTACAACCCGCAGCCGCGGCACGACATGCCGGTTGCGGAAATCGCCACAGGGATTGCTGAAGGGGAGCTGACGACGATGTTCCAGCCGCTCATGCTCGAGCGCGTGGACGACCTCGCCTTGAAGACGAAGCCCGGCGCCACGATGAGCCTGACCGATCTGTTCGACTGGACGCAGGGCTCTCTGTATGGAGATCTTCACGACGCAAAGCTGCAGAATATCGGCGAGGTGCACCGCGCCATCCAGCAGTGGTACGCGCGTAAACTCGTGCAGATCTGGCTCGCGCCCGAACCCGCGACCCCGTACGACGCCCAATCGATGGCGCGCGCGGAGCTCGTCGATCTGCGGGGCTCGCTCGCGACGGCGCTCGGCCGGCCTGGTTTGGACGAGATGACCCGCGCGCATCTCGCAAGCCTGCAGGACGTGGTGGTTCGCGCCCTTGACGCCCGCCAGATGGTTCCCGCCCCCAAAATGTA